>CAKZKQ010000649.1 GCA_937123825.1 uncultured Pseudomonadota bacterium | reverse complement strand
CTCGGGACGAGCGAAGCTGTGGCAGCGCCACCGCGAGTAAGTCACGTGGTTGCTGGCGCCGTTAGGGCCGTCACAAAGTAAGTCGGACGTCTGCAACTTGGTATAAAGCAGGTGTTAACCTACAAGCGTTCCGTTTTAACTTTCAGGTGCCGTGTTCTTTAAGGAAATACAGTTTGTTATGTTTGGGTTCCAACAACTGTTCCCAATGTTCCTTCATTTACAAATGTTGGAGGTGAATTGGGATTTATTCTCAAATCACCAGTGTCGTCAACCCAGAGGTAATGCTTAGTGCCACTTATGTCGACGAGTATCAGATATGAAGGGGGTACGCTTCCACTTCCCTTGTTAATTAACAAATTTCCTTTGCATTGCATGCTTAATCCAGCGTTTATTGAAAAGCTGGAGCTTATTGATTTTGTGACGTCTAAGCTTCCAAACACGCTTGTGTCGCCGTTTTCATCTATTTCGAATACTTTAGCTGTGTTTTTTACTATTCTAAATTCAGGTGTTGCTGCCCCAATTAAATCACCATACACCAATACAAGATCATCATTGGCACGTATGTTTATATCGGCATTTGCTGAACCACTATGTCTAATCACCCAATCGTTATCAGACAGTATTGTTGTGTTGGCAGAAAAGTCAAACTGAATCTTAGTCGTTCCTCCATGTTTGATTATAAAGTCGCCCGTGAATCTAAAGTCCCAGTCCCCATCGTAAAAGAAAAAGGTTTGGTCAAGCCAGTTAAGCTGTGCTCCAAAGTCTCCAAAAACAAAACCTTCATCAGGACCCACTGACATTAATGTTTCTGAAGGTGTTTGGGTTTTGCGATAAACGTCAAATGTATCTCCGTCACTTCCATCACTGTCAATGATGAAATAACCACCGTCTGCTGATGTTCCAAATTGTGTTGCCATCGCTAACTCCTTTGTTTTAATTATTGTCGGTCAAGAGGGATGCTTGACCCGTTTCGATGTTGATGGATATTGTGCCGGCGGATCCATTGAAATGCCGAGAGCGAACTTCAGATACAATGCTCGCTTCTTTAGCCTTCAAGAGTTGGATGCGAAGACGTATGTTTTCTGCTTCTAGTTCTAGGATCTTTTTCTCTTGAGAGATGTCCTTTATGAGGGATAAAGTTGTGTTGTTGATGGTTTTTTGATGAGGGTCTTTTGTCTTGGTCATTTGAAATGTTTTGGGTTTTGCCTGATGGTGTTGTTTCTGGTTTGTGTCTTGAGTGAGTTTTGTTGGTTTAGTTCTTATCTGCAAACTCCATTTCTTTCGGTTGAGAACTCTTGATTGTTTTCGGGTTCAAGGTTGTTGACAATGTCTGAAACATTGCACGAGTCTAGATTGATATTGTCTGTGATTTCAAGTACTCCTCCCACGAGTGAAAGGCTTGATAGTTCTAGTGTTGTAAGGGACGGGTTTCTGTTGATAAAAAAATGAGAGTTGACATCGCTAAGCAATGGAGCATTGATTTGAATAATTCTAGTGTTTGCATTGATTAATAGTATGCTTCCGATTTTGCGTAGTGAAGGTAGGTCTATGTTTGTTAGTTCTTGATTGTTTTCAAATTCTAACAGTGAACCGCTTTGTTCTAGGAGCGGAAGGTGAATGTTTTTTACTGAGGTATTGCTTTCTACTGTAATCCCACCGACATCCTGGAGATTGCTGATGTTTATGTCTCTCAGCGTTGTGTTTTGACGGATGGTTAGGTTTCCGTTGATTTTGCGAAGACCATTGATAGAAATTTCTTCTAGGCCTTGGCTTGTGATGATTAAGTCCCCATTGATTGTTGAAATGTTTTCGAGGGTTTCAAGGTCTGCGGAGTTTGTTATTTCTAGGCTGCCGATGAATGTTGTATTTTCATGGTTTGATTCGGTTGTTTCGTCTGTGTCTCCGCAGGCAGTGAGGAACAAAAGTGCCATTGCGAACGAATAACAGCAGTCAGTGATGCTGCCAAAACGATTCATTTTGGTGTCTCCATGTAAATAAAGATCAGGGTATGTCTCTTGTGTTTATGCCATACATAAACGAAGATGTCAACAGTTTTGAGAGGTTGTGTTCTTTTGCTGTGCATGAGCTGGTCTTGAAAGCCAAGGCAAAGCAGCGAATCGCTCCAACAAATCTGTCATTCGGTGCTTGTACGCTCAATCTGTGTGTATTGGTTAGATTTAATGTCAATTCTTTGGTTACTGTAACTGTGTTCATGTTTTGGGTAGGACTTGTTCTGAATAAGATTTTTGGTGGGACGTGTTTTGCTTGACCTCAACAACGACGGTTTTGACGACGTGGTCATCGGTGCGCCGCTCGAAGGGCGCGGTGGCACAGAGACGGGCTCGGTTTACGTCTTTTGGGGACCCACCCAGGAGATTGAAAACGCTTCGGATGCCGACCTCATTTTGGTGGGGGACAAACCGCTTGGTCGGCTGGGGCACGAGGTCGACGCTGTGGGGGATATCAACGGCGATGGTGTCGATGACCTGGGCATCGGCGCGCCTCTTGCGGGGGACTCGCTCAGTCAAACCGGGGCCGTTTACATTGTCTATGGCCTCAGTTTGTGAATTTGTCTTTGCAGGTCATGGCGTTGCTGCTGAAGCTCTTGTGCTCCCCAAATCCGACGCCGAGTCCTCGCCCAAATCTCAGGTTTTACCGTCGGCGCGGTTTAAATCCCCAAGAAATCGGTTTCAAAGTCCGTAATCTTTGATTTTGCGCAGCAGCGTGTTGCGTCCGATGCCCAGGATGCGGGCGCAGGCCGAGCGGTTGCCCTGGTAGCGCTCCAGCAGGTGGCGGATGTAGTTGGCCTCCAGGTCGCGCAGCGTGGGTTCTTGGCCAAAGGGGTCGTGGGACGATGAGCTGAAGGTCAGCGTGCCTGGGTTGTGCGGGCGCGCGGGGACCGGGGCGATGCCTGGGAGCGTGGCGGCCAGGGCCGCGGGCGAGGCGTTGGGACCAGCGGCGCGGATGGCGGCCAGTTGGGCGGTGCTGAGCGCCTGCATTTCGCGTGTGGCGTGGCGTCTGGGCAGCGAGAGGCGCGATGGGGTGATTTCCCGGTCGGCAAAGATGACCGCCGACTCGATGCAGTTCTCCACTTCCCGGACATTGCCCGGCCAATGGTAGCCCAGGAGCAGATCCAGGGCGTCGCGGCGGATGCCTGCGATGGTGCGGTTGTGGCGCCGGGAGGCTTTGGCCACAAAGTGGTTGATGAGCCGCAGGAGGTCTTCGCGGCCGCGCTCTCGCAGCGGCGGCAGGTCAATGAGCACCACCCGCAGCCGGTAGTAGAGGTCTTCGCGAAAGCGCCCGGCCCGCACGGCGGCCTCCAGGTCGCGGTTGGTGGCGGCCACGATGCGGATGTCGGCTTTGAGCAGCTCGGTGCCTCCCAGGCGCGTAAAGGCCCGGTCTTGAATGACCCGCAGGAGTTTGCCCTGGAGCCCCAGGGGCAGATCTCCGATCTCGTCCAAAAAGAGCGTGCCGCCCTGGGCCTGCTCGACCTTGCCTTTCTGGCGGCCCTGGGCGCCGGTGAAGGCGCCGCGCTCGTGGCCAAAGAGTTCGTTCTCCATCAGGCCGTCGGGCAGCGTGGTGCAGTCGACGTGGACAAAGGGTCCAGCGTGGCGCGGCGAGTTGTGGTGAAGGGCCCTGGCGATGAGGCTCTTGCCTGTGCCGGACTCGCCGCGCAGCAGGACTGTGGCGTCGGTGGGGGCGGCGCGGCGGATGTTGCGAAAGACCGCCTGCATGGCCTGACCCTGCCCGATGATCCGGTTGAAGCGGTCCAGCAGCGGAGGCTCCGGCGCCTGGTCCACAAGCTCGCCGTTGTCATCAAAGCGCGGAATGGGGCCAGTGTAATCTCGCCCCTGGCTAAAGGTGGTCTGCGCCAGCAGGGCGGCCACCTGGCCTGAGAGGGTGTGGAAGAGGGCCTCGTCCTCTTTGTTGAAGAGCCCGTTGGACTTGTTGAGGAACTGCACGACCCCGGTCAGGTCGCCTTCGGCGTCGTAGAGGGGACCGGCGAGCATGCTTTGGGTGGTGTAGCCGGTTTGTTGGTCGATGCGACGCCAGAAGCGTTGGTCGGACTCACAGTAGGGGATGTTGACCACGCGCTCGGTGCGCGCCACGTAGCCCGCCACGCCCTGGTCGACCGGCACGCGGATCTCTTCGACCTCGGGCAGGTGCCCGGCGATGCTGACCAACTCGTGGGTGGTCATGTCGAGGATGAAGATGGTGCCTCGGTCGGCCTGGAGCTGTCGCGCCATGACCTCGACCACTCTTTGGAGCAGTTGACCGGCGTTGATCTCTTTGCGGATCAGTTCGCCAAGGGCCAGCATCAGGGGATCGTTCATGGAGCGGTCAACGGGGTGGTTGGCGTCTGGCCGCGCCAGCCATCCCATGGGGATGTAGGCGCGTTGGTTGTTTCTGTCTTGCATGACCATAGATCACAACGCCGCCGTCGCCAAATCCCCCCCACGCACGCTGCGCCCAGTGGTCTGGGCCGCAACGCGCAACGTCATGCCGTCAAAGGCGTTGTCCACCCGCAGCCCCGAGCCTGCGGCGTGACGCCGGGCCAGTCCCAGCTTGTCCTCCAGGCGGCCGTCGTCGTGGGTGGGGTCGTGGTGGGTGGGCACAAGGTGGCCCGCGCCGGCCTCAAGGGCGACCTTGACGGCGTCAATCGGGGTCGAGTGCCCAAAGCCGCGCCGCTGGGGATACTCTTCGGGCAGGTATTGGGCGTCCATGACGAGCACGTCGGCCCCGCGCGCCAGCGCCACCAACGCCTGACGGCATCCTTGCTGAACCTCGACGTCGCCGCTGAAGACGACGCTGGCCCCGGCGCTGCCGATGCGAAAGCCGGTGCAGCCCGAGGGGTGGTCCATCTCGGACCACTCGATGGTCATCGCGCCGCGTCGGGCCTGCCCCGAGGTGGCCAGGGTCTTGAAGGTCTTGGACGCGGGCATGATGTCCATGCCGATGGGGAAGGTGGGGCGCGCCATCTGGCCCTCGATGACCTCTCGGAAGCTCTGGCCCTCGCGGTCGGCGGCCCAGAACTCAAAGTGGGCGGCGGGGTTGTAGAGCTGGGCAAAGAAGGGGAACCCCTGGATGTGGTCCCAGTGCATGTGGGTTTGGAGGACCAGGGCCCTGGGCAGGCGCGAGCCCCAGGCCTTGCCCAACTCGGCCAGACCCGTGCCGCAATCGATGATCACGCGCTCATCGTCTGCAGGGTTGGAGATTTCCAAACATGTGGTGGCCCCCCCGTGGCGCACAAAATGTTCGCCACAAACAGGAATGCTGCCCCGAGAGCCCCAAATGGTCACGTCCAACATCACGATCCTCCTTGGTTCCACGTCAACGGATGACGTTGTGTGCGCTCGCTGAGCGCCGGTGTGCGGTGTCACCTTCACCGCATCCTGGCCACTGCGCAGTGCGCTGCGGTCAGCGAAGATGCCGTTTTCCCTAAGCAAGAGCCGTGCCGTTTGCGATTTTGGAATAAAAAACGGCCAAAGTGGCGTTCCCGACTCCAGCTTCGATCCCTTCCAGCGCGAGATGGGCAGGTTTGGCGCCGCGTTGATGGGGGCCGTGACTGCCCCCATGCTCCACAACGGCGCACTGCGCACGGATGGACCAGCCGGGGTGTTCCATTATGGACCAGTGTTCACAAAGGGTGCATCGTTTTGGAGCAGGGCGGCCACGGCGCGCTTTTTGAAGAGGGGGCGTCGGTGGTATGACTCGGTGCGGTGCATTGATGACAACCGCAGTACAACCCGGTGGTGTGTGAAAAGGTGTGCGCTCGAGCCCCCTAGGGATTTGGGGTGTGTGGCGATGCCTTGGTTTAAACAGAACCCAATGTGTGTTTGGCGCGCTGCCTCTAATGTTTGAAGGGAGAGACCATGGATTTTTACTTCTACGCTGGCTGTCAGAGCTGCAAAAAGGCGCTCAAATGGCTCGACGCCCATCAAATTGAGGTCAACCGCATCCCCATCGTGGAGTCTCCGCCCAGCGCGCAGGCGCTCGAAGCGATCCACAAGCGCTCTGGTCTGGATTTGAAGCGCTTCTTCAACACCTCGGGTCAGTCCTACCGAGGCGGCGGCTTCAAGGATCGCCTGCCCACGATGACCGACGCGCAAAAATACGAGGCGCTGGCGGCCGACGGCAAGCTCATCAAGCGCCCGCTGCTGGACGCGGGTGAGACGGTGTTGGTGGGCTTTAAAGAGGCCCAGTACGCGGCGGCGTTTGGCAAGGAGGGGGCGTGATGTGGTCGCGCGCGGTCGGTTGTGCGGTGATGGCCGCAGCGTTGACGGTGGCCGGTGTTGGCTGTGATGGGGACAAGACCCCCGACTCTGGCCAGACCCCCGCAGCCTCCAAAGGTGCTGACAAGGCCGCCAAGGCCGATGGAGAGGCCAAAGGCGAGGGTGGTGCTGGAGAGGCGAGCAAAGCCGGGACGGACAAGGCCGCGCCGCAGGCCCCGCTTGATGATGAGGCCAAGGCGTTGGTGGTGGTCATGCAGTACGAGCATGGCCGCACGCTGGGCACGACCGAGGTGGGTCCGGTGGCGCTGGCCACCCATGAACTGCCCACGGTGCGCGCCCGCGCGGCGCTGGCCATTGGCCGCATTGGCGATCCAGGCGGTTTGGACGCGCTCAAGACGCTCTTGACCGACGATGTTGACGCCGTGAGGGCCGAGGCCGCCTTTGCCATGGCGCTCATCGCCGCCGACGGCGACGACAAGACCAAAGCCGCCGTGCGCGAGCGTTTGCTGGAGGGTTGGAAGCTCAACGCCGACGCCGCCCCCGAAGTGCGCCGCATGTTGGTCTGGGGTTTGCGCAAAGTGGGCGGCAAGGACGCCGAGGGCTTGGCCGGGGTGCTGGCCGAAGCCTCGCGCGATGCCGACATCAGCGTCCGCGCCGAGGCCCTCTACACCTTTGCCATGCTGGTGCGCTTCAACCCCGACACGCCTGGGGTCAAAGACAACAAGACGCTCATTGGTGTGGCCCGCTCCAAGGCGGGCGACACCGGCCCCGAGCTTCGCCGCCCTGCGCTCTATGCGCTGATGCGTTTGGCAGACCCCAAGCACGCCGCCGAGATGAAGCAGGCCGCCGGGCGCGTGTCTTTTACCGAGGCCGAGCGGGCGATGGCCATCCGCGCGTTGACCTCAATGAAGGTCTTTGATGTGCCTTTGATGCGCGGCATCTTGTTGCCGCCGCCCGACTCGACCGAAGAAAACCCCGAGCCTGAAGACCTGCGCGGCGACGCCATGACCCAGGTCGCCGCCGTGCGTCACCTGGCCGCCGCAGGGGACAAAGACGCCATCGTCCTGGCTTCCGCGCTCCTCGATGATCTTGTGAACCCGATGGTTGAGCACGGCAAAGACCTCTCATCGCCGCGCTTTCATGTGCTGATGACGCTGGTCGAGTCGCTGCCCAAATTTGCCGACAAGGCCCGCGCCAAGACACTGCTGGAGAAGGCCCACAAGGCCGCCACCGAAGGCAAGGCGCTGCGCAGGCCCGACAACGCCTTTGGCCAACAACTCAACGCCGCCCTGCTGGACTGCGCCGCCTCCACGGCGCTGGACCATATGGATGGGGAGCTGGGGCGAGTGCTGAAGTGCGGGGTGGGTCTGGAGAAGGCTTTTTCGGCGGAGCAGCGGCAGATTGCCGTGGTGGGGGCTTTGGCAGGCTTGAAGGACAAGCCGGTCAAGGAGCGCGTGGGCGCGCTGGTGGCCCGTTATGTGGAGAGCAAGCGCCGGGTGAAGGTGGCCATTGTGGGGGCGGCGGCCAGCATGGTGCCGCCCAAGGACGCACCCGATGAAGAGGCGACCGCGGCGTTGTTGAAGCTGGCCAAGCTGGTCTTGCAGGAGCACGACCCGGTGCTGGTGGCTTACGGTGCGGGGATGGTGGCCGATTTGGGGGACAAGGAGAGCGCGGTGAAGTTGCGGGCCATTTTGAAGGCCATGGACGCCTCCAAAGACCCCGGCAAAAACCTCGACAAGGTCCTTGAGCCCATGGCAGCGCTGGTCAAGCTCCAAGACGCCGATGCGGCCAGCGTCATCGCCCCCTGGACCACCAACCCCGTCGCGGTGGTGCGCCGCCGCGCGGTGGAGGCGCTCTCCAAGCTCGATCCTGAAGGAAAAGTGAAGTTTGAGGCCTTTAAGGCCGCCCCTGCCGAGGCCAAGCCCTCATGGGCGCGGGCTGAGCCCGTCAAGGTGACCATGCGCACCACGCGCGGCAACATCGAGTTGGAACTGCGCCCAGACCTTGCCCCCGCCACGGTGGCCAGCTTCACCAAGTTGGCCTCTGAAGGGTATTTCAACGGCTTGAACTTCCACCGGGTCATCGCGGGCTTTGTCTCCCAGGGCGGTGACCCGCGCGGGGATGGCAGCGGAGGTCCCGGTTATACGCTGCCCGCCGAGTGGAACGCGCAGCCTTACGAGGCCGGGGTGCTGGGCATGGCGCACGCAGCCAAAGACACCGGCGGCAGCCAGTTCTTTTTCACCCACGTGGCCCATCCCCATCTGGATGGGGGCTATACTGTCTTTGGAAAGGCGACCAAGGGCCTGGATGTCATCCAGACGCTGCAACAAGGCGACCGAATTGCGGGCGTTGATGTGGCCAAGTGACTTTTGGGCGGCTTGTGGGTGGGGGCCAGCCCCCAAACCCCCGCTGGGCCCGCGGGCCCAGACCCGCGGTTTTTTGTGTCAGTTGGCGACCCATTGGACGCGGTGGGCTTCGGTCAGGTCTGGGACCTCCCATTTGCGCACCATCCCGTCGATGACGTGTGGTGGGACGATGGCTTCGCGCTGCTTGTTCTGGCGGTAGAGGGTCGCCGCCGGCGTATCGATGTGGACGATGCGGATCTGGGCGTTGTAACCCGAGAAGATGTCGATCAAGCGCGAGCGCAGCGAGCGGCTGATGTTGGTCGCGTTCCACACAAAGCGCTGACCAACGCGCAGGTGTTCTCGGGCTTGCTCTCTGGCCGCGCTGATGACCGCTCCTTGCGTTTGGGTGGGCTTCACCCCCAGCTTTTGGCGCAGCGCATCGAGCGAAATCACCGGCCAACCCTCACAGTGCGTCCGCACCCACGTGTCCTTGCCCGCCCCCGGCAACCCGCTCATCAGCACCGCCTCGCCGCGCGTATCGTCATAAGCCTCGATGTCGGGGTTGCGGCCCTGTTGGCGAAAGTAGACAAAGCGCGTGTGGTCTGACGGAAAGGCTCTGGGGGATTTGAGGCAGTCTTGCTCTTCGCAGACAGCCACAAAGAGGGCGATGTTTTCGTGCAAGCGCGCCTCATCTGGGCAAATCCGCCCTTTGGCGTCTGCTGTGGCCAAAATCGCCAGGTGGTCGCACCGGGTGGTCTGGCTGATGCGGATGGCGCTGCGCGCCGGATCGTCCTGCTCAATGACCCAAAAGGGCTTCATGTGGTTGCGGACCAGCGCCGCCACCTGCTCGCGCAGTCTCATCGGCACGCCCATGCGCCAAAGCACCTCGCGGGCGATGATCGCGCCCTTGGAGGCGTGGTGCGGCGAGCGGACTCGATCGCCTTCGATGACGGTGGTGTAGGGTTTGGCGACGTCGTGGAGGAGGGCGGCGGCAAAGAGCACCGCGCGCTCCTCTTCTGGACGCGCTCGCCAGGCCGGCAGAGCGGCCATGGCCTTGCAGACCATGCCCACGTGGGTCCAGGCGTCGCCTTCGGCGTGGTAAATCGGGTCCTGGGGCACGTCTTTGAGCGCTTCAATCCAGGGGTAGGCGGCGCTGAGCGCTTCCCAGTCCACGTTCCAATGCGGTCCCACAGGGCAGGGGGGCAGGTTTTGATGGCGTTCCATGGCTGCACCTTGTCGTTGGCTGGGTTTGCGCTGAAGGTTTGCGGAGGTTTACGACGTCGCAAAGATGTCGACGCCCTTGGCCAGTTGGTTGGGCAGGATGGGGCGGTCATGCCAGTGGCCGTCCGAGCTGGCGATGGCCTGCATGAAGCTGGCGCGCACGTATTTAAAGCGCTCCACCACCTGACCGTCGCGTTCGACCTTCAGGTAAAGACCCTCCATCTGGTTGGAGTCGTCGGTTTGCTTGGCCGCCAGCGCCGCGTCGAGGTTGTTGCCCTCGCACACCGACTCCAAACTGGCCCTCCACGACACCGACTTGTAGAGCGACGGACCCATAAAGGACTCCAGAGCCACCTTGCGGGTCACTTTGCCTTCCCAAAGCACCGGCACCGACACAATTGGCAGCGACACCAGCAGCTCCCGGCGGCGCTCGGTCGACAAAAAGACGCCTTCCTGGCGGTCATAGACGTCAAACTCCAGGAAGTAGTGCGGCAACGCGTCATAAAAGACCGTGTGCTTGGCATACATCCACTCGCCGTAGACCAGATACCGGTCCCCGAGCACCTCCCAAAAGAGGTGGGCGTGGGTGTGGGCCCACTGCTTGAAGAGGTTGAAGTGGCGCTCGCGCGGCCCGCCGGTCAGGTAGTGCCCGCGGCTTTGGAGCCAGAGCTGCCCGTCGGCGTCAAAGCTCAGCCCGGAGTTGGCGCCGTCGATTTTTTCTTCCACGACGACGTGCTCATTCAGAAGATCGGCCACCGGGATGGCCGCCAGATCTTCGTCCCCTGGCTGGAGCTTGGAGCCGGTCAGGTGAGGCGTACGGGGATACTTGCGGATGCGTTCCATGGCTCGTTGCTCCCATCATCAGGCGGTGGGCCAGAGATATGGGGTCGGTCCAGGGCGCTGGCAAGGGAGAAAAAGAAAGAGGCCATCCAAAAGGGGCGATGCAAACCGCCTTTGTTGGATGACCTCAAGATGTCGCCGCACACCGCACAACGGCAGCGGTGTGGGGATGTTCAGGAGAACTTCAGAGCTTGGGACCGGCGGCGATAAGCTCGTCACTGGCCTGGTCGGCGTACTGCTTGAAGTTGTCGTTGAAGAGCGCCGCCAGCTTGCGGGCCTGCGCATCGTAGTTGTTGGGGTTCTTCCACGTGTTGCGCGGAATCAGCACCTCGCTGGGGACGCCGGGGCAAGCGGTGGGCACCTGAATGCCAAAGATGGTGTCCTCAAGGGTCTCGACACCGTCAAAGTCGCCGTTGTGGATGGCGTCGATGATGGCGCGGGTGTGTTTGAGGCTCATGCGATGGCCGGTGCCGTAGGCGCCGCCGGTCCAGCCGGTGTTGACCAACCAGGCCTGGGAGCCGTGCTCGCGCATCTTCTGGGCCAGCAGCTCGGCGTAGACCGTCGGGTGACGGACGAGGAAGGCCGCGCCGAAGCAGGTCGAGAAGGTGGCCTTGGGCTCGGTGACGCCCATTTCGGTGCCCGCGACCTTGGCCGTGTAACCGCTGATGAAGTGGTACATGGCCTGGGAAGGCGTCAGGCGGCTGACGGGAGGCAAGACCCCAAAGGCGTCGCAGGTCAGCAGGATGATGTTCTTGGGGTGACCGCCCACGCAAGGAATCTTGGCGTTGGGGATGTACTCAATCGGGTACGAGGTGCGCGTGTTCTGCGTGATGGACACGTCGGTGTAATCGACCTCGCGGGTGTGCTGGTCGTAGACAACGTTCTCCAGCACCGAACCAAAGCGGATGGCCTGGTAGATTTCCGGCTCTTTCTCCGCCGACAGGTCAATGCACTTGGCGTAGCAGCCGCCTTCGATGTTGAAGACGCCCTCGTCCGTCCAGCAGTGCTCGTCGTCGCCGATGAGGTGACGGTTGGGGTCGGCCGAAAGGGTGGTCTTGCCCGTGCCCGAGAGCCCAAAGAAGACCGCCACGTCGCCGTCTTTGCCTTCGTTGGCCGAGCAGTGCATGGAGAGCACGCCCTGGGCCGGCATCAGGTAGTGCATGACGGTGAAGATGCCTTTCTTCATCTCGCCGGCGTACTCGGTGCCCAGGATGATCTGCTGGCGCTCCTCAAAGGAGAGGTTCACGCTGGCGTTGGAGGTCATGCCCGTGGTGTGCGGGTTGGCCGGGAAACGCCCCGCGTTGTAAATGACGTAATCCGGCTCGCCAAAGTCCTCCAACTCATCCACCGTGGGGCGGATGAGCATGTTGTGCATGAAGAGGGCGTGGTAGGCGCGCGAGCAGATGATGCGCACCTTGAGGCGGTACTTCGGATCCCAGCCCGCGAAGCCGTCCACGACGTAGAGCTGGTCGCGGCTGTTGAGATAGTCCAACGCGCGCTGGCGGTTGATCAGAAAGGAGGTCTCCTCAAGCTTGATGTTGATGTCACCCCACCAGATGTTCTCGGTGCTGTCAGGGTGCTCAACAATGCGCTTGTCTTTGGGAGTCCGTCCGGTCTTCTCGCCACTCATGGCGATCAACGCCCCGGTGGAGGAGATCGCCGTGCCACGCTCGTTGATGAGCCCCTGCTCGTAGAGCTTGGCAGGGGAGGCGTTGCGCAGGATGTTGTCAACATGGATGCCGTGTTGCTTCAGATCAAAGGACGTGGTCATGAAGGGTTCCTGTCGTCGCGGAGTTGGGAGGCCCCTGAGATCATTTTGTAGATGGCGATCACGGGGATGCGTCAATCAACGCCCGCATCTATAGTCCGGCTGTGTAGATGGTTCAAGGCCAACAATAACGTCTGTTACGGGCTTTTGTGAGAGTCAAAGCGCAAATCGTTGGCCTCAAAGAGCCTTCAAGACAGACTCGGTGGCGTCCTGGTCGGTGTTGTTGCAAAAAGCAACGCTCTGTCTAAGGGCTTCCTTGGTGGGGGGCTTCGGTTGGCCCGTAAAAGTGTTTTTTTCCATCTCCATGCGAATCTTTAGAGCCCCTTGAGCCATGTTCACGGTCTTTGTGAGTGATCGCTTGCGCAGTTGTGGTGGTTTTGGGCGCTTGGGAAGATGTTTTATGGGGGTGTGGAGGCATCAGTCTGGCGTGAAGTCTTTGATGGAGTTCACGACGGACCGCACAACGCTCCCTTTGTGGGCGTTAAACCCGGTGCGCTGGCATGATTTGTTGGACGAATGGCTCCGGGTCCGCTTCTATAAGCATTCATACGGTTGAAGTGGGGCGGTTGGTGGTGCGCTGCCAGACGCCCATGAACGGCGACCCTCCGACAGCCGCGCGGAGGGCCAGTGTTTGGGAGATGGGTTGGATGCCTGATGGTTTGAGAACCTGGTGCTTGATGTGGGCCACGTGGGCGCTGTGCGCTGTGGTGGCCGCGCCCGCCTTTGCGGGGCCGCGCGACTTGCGGCTTGTGGCAGGGGGGGACGTGGCTTATCCCCGCGATGGCGGGATCGACCGGGTCGTTGCGCGTTACCATGACGAGCTTTTTGACGACATAAAGCCCTTCATTCAGGGGGCTGACCTGGCTTTTTTGAACCTGGAGACCCCGTTGACCAACCGCGACGCGACTGGCAACAAGCGCTGGCCGCTGGTCACGCGGCCCGACCGGCTCCAGTGGCTCATCGATGCAGGGTTCAACCTCTACTCGCTGGCCAACAACCACACCCACGACGCCGGGGACCGGGGTGTTCATGACACGCTGGAGGCCTTTGAGGGGGCGCGGGCTGCGGGGCACACCATTTGGTGGGCAGGGGCGGCCAGAGACAAGGCTGGGGCGTGGTCGCTGACGACCTTTACCCCGCCTGGAAAGTCCATCGTGGTGGCGTTTGTGGCATTGGGAGAGGCCCGCACCGGGTTGGTGCCGCCTCCCAAAGACCCCCGCGCGCTGGACCTGATTCGCCGCGCCGACCAGCAGGCCGATGTGGTGATTGTCTCGGTGCACAGCGGCCGAGAGTACGAGCATGTCCCCAGAGCCCACCGCGCCGAGCGCTTCAGGGGCTACGTGGACGCTGGGGCCGATCTGGTGCTTGGACACCATCCCCACGTGGTTCAGGGGGTCGAGCGCTACAAAGACGCGGTGATCTTCCACAGCCTGGGCAACCTCTCGTTTGGTTCCCGCAGCATCCGTCACCTCTACGCCGGGGCCAAGCTCTATGGCATCCTGCCCATCATCGACATTCAGGACGGGAAGGTGGCGCACGTGGAGATCGTGCCGCTCTACGTCAACAACGTCGAGCCCTGGAAGATCGGCAAAGAGGTGGTGGAGACGCGTCCTTGCGTTCCGAAGGTCGTCAAAGGGGTCTTTGCGCAAAAGGTGCTCAGCGCGCTCTTGGAGTGGACGGCGCAGATCCCGGGGATTGACCCTGAGGCGGTGGGGGCTTTGAGCATCAACGGAGAGCGCGCGGTGATGGGGCGGCCTGTGGAGGCCGTGTCGGAGCGCGCTTTGGGGCCGGTGGATTGTGTGCCGCGGCGCGGTGGTGCGTCACAGGCTTGGTGGGGGTGTTGGCAATGGCCGGGGATGGCGATTCACAACGGATTTTGAACCTGGGCAGCACTTTTAAGGGGATGCGCGTGCACAGCCTCCTGGGCGAGGGGGCGATGGGGGCGGCTTACCTGGTGAGCCATCCGGTGCTGCGGGTGCCTTTGGTGGTGAAGTTGCTCAAAGGGGCCACGGACCAGAACCCATTCTTTGAGGCCCACCTGGCGGCCCGCGTGCGTTCTCCGTTTGTGGTGGAGGTTTTGGACGCCGGGGTGGACGACGGGCAAGCGTATGTGATGCAGCGCTATGTCGATGGCGTGGACCTGGGAGAGCTGGTCGAGAGTGTGGGGGTGCTGGGGTGGCCGATCCCGGTGGGTTTTCTGGGGCGTTTGATGGCCAGCGCAGCCCGTGGATTGCACGCCGTGCATCAGGCCGGGGTGGTGCACCGGGACATCAAGCCTGGGAACCTCTTTTTGTGTGGGGACGGGACGTGTTGCGTGGGGGACTTTGGGATCGCGGTGGATCGCGGCGAAGCCGACAGTCGTGAGGACGGGGTTTATTCGGGTACGCCGCTGTGCATGGCGCCAGAGCAATGGCGCGGAGAGTCGGTGGACCGGCGCACAGACGTGTATGCGTTGGGGACGACGGCCCATTGGATGGCGACGGGGCACCCGCCCTTTGAAGGGGCGGCAATGCAGTTGGTCTACGCGCATCTGGAGAAGCCGTACAGCAGACCTTCGGGCACCGATCCCGAGGCGTCTTATTTCTACGCTGTGGTTGAGCGCTGTCTGCGCAAACTGCCCCAGGACCGTTACCCCAACGCCGAGGCACTGGCCAGGGCCCTGGACACGATCTCAACGCCCTTGCCCGGGTATCAGCGCTTTGGCGACGAGTATCGCCTGGGTCAGTTGGAGGTGTCGCTGCATCAGGGGAGCATTACGGATCATCCAGCCGACGTGATGGTCAGCGCCGCCAACTGGCGGATGGTGATGAAGGTGGGCGTGTCGGCGGCGATCAAGCGCGCGGGCGGGGCCAGCATTGAGCAAGAGGCCATGGAGCACAGCCCTGCGGCGATGGGGGACGTGATCTGGACGCAGGCCGGGGAACTTGAGGCAAGCTGGGTGGCGCACGCGGTGGCGGCGTTGGATGGCGCCATTTGTTTGCAGCGCGCCACCTTGCGCACGCTCCTGGGGGCCGAGGCGCGGCGCGCACGGTCGGTGGTCTTTCCGGCGCTGGGGACCGGGGTGGGGGAGGTGCCGATGAATCTGGCGGCGACGTTGACGCTGGAAGCGCTGGCGACCTTTGCGGCCCTGCGTCCGCGTTATGTGCGCCGGGTGAGCTTTGTGCTCTTTGACCAGGAGGCGCTGGCATCTTGGCAGGATGTCCTGGACGCGATGTCTTAAGGGACCGTCAAGACGAGGCGGCGGTGGACTCAAAGATGCGGTTGGCGCTCTGGGTCACAAAGCCGTCAAACGGCGTGCCGTCTGGTCCTGGATGGCGCAGCGCAAATTCACAATAACAGCTTGGAATGGCGTGGACGCCGTCGGCAAAGTCCACCTCGATGTGATCGGCCATGGTGGAGGATTGCTCCAGACCGCATTGGGGGTCACCTTTGATGGCGCCGCCGCGCGTGTTGAGGGTGAAGCCCTGGGTCTGGAGCCAGGCGTTGAGGTTGGCCAGGACGGGGGTGTCAAAGGTCTTGAGGTGGTTGACCGAGACGGTGAAGTGGTTGGCGCGCAGCCCAAAAGCGGCCACCCAGGCGGCGTACTGTGAGGCTTGCGCCAGGTTTTGGTAGGTCTCCCAGGAAACAGGGGCCCAAGGCCGCCCTGCGGCCAGGTCCTCGATGGTCAGCGCTCTGTTGGGGCACTGCTCGACCAGGGCGTTGAGGGTGTCCTGGACATTTTGGGGCATGTCCTGCACGCGCAGTTCAGAGATGAAGACCCGGGGCCAGCCCGGCTTGCTGTAGGAGCGCGCGTCGAGGCGTTTGACATCAAAATGATACTCGCCGCTGGGCCGGTAGCCCATCTCCAGCAACGGGGCTGCCAGCGCTTGCAGGTTGATGGGGGCGAGGTTGTAGGTGCGCAGCGCCACGTGGTCGTTGTGCACCTCTTCGCCGCGCTGGGCCAGCAGGTGATGGATCTTGACCGCCGAAGGGGAGATGTCTGCGTAGCCGGGCCAAAGGGGCGCTGTGGCCGGTCCCAAAGTGTGTGGGCAGGGATGCTGCTGGGTCATGGTGTCTGGCGCTCGGGGAAGGTGGGTGTTTGTGGAATTGGTTTGCTTGATTCACAAGCGCGTTGAGCGTGGAATGGCCAGTCATGTAAGGCCACGGTGTACGCAAGGTGAGGAGGGGCTTGGGAAGGTGGTCGTGTTTCTTGACGAAGGTGCCCACAAAGGCGCTTGGCCTTTGTGTGGTGGTGTCATTCGTCGTCGCCGCCGTCCTCTTCTTCCTGAGGCTTCATGCGAAAGGCCCCAAAGCCAATCAACCCCAGGCCGCTTGCCAGTCCGATGGGGATCATGGCGTTGCCGGCCTGGTGTTTGGTGTAGGTGACTTTGTTGTTTTCGGTCAGAAAGGGGCGCGTGGCGTTTTCTGGGTCCATGCGGTAGGTCACGCCCAACACACCGACCCCAAGGAATGCCAGACCGAGGATGATGTAAACAATCCCGCCGACAATATCCCGCTTCCCTTTGTTTTGGCTCATCCCTGGCTCCTTTCCCTGGGTGATGACGTCGACTGGGTCGACCTTGCTGCTTTGATTCTTTGTGTGTACCGCCGACGTTCAGTTTTACGTCCCTTGGTTGGAGTGGTCAATCGTTGATGTTGGTTGTGTCCTGGGGGCGACGTCGGGTACCACGCGTTGTGGCCCGCGCGAGGTTGTCACAAGCATTGTGAATCTTCCGTCGTGGTCGAGCATCGCTCCCATCCGTTTCCGCACTCTATTGGGTCATCGGTTGGTCTGCGCGGTGGCAAAAATCATGTGGCGGGGTTTGTGTGGCGATGGTTGTGGTCCTGCTTTGACTTGGTCGATCGACCGTTGGGTCTTTTGGTGTGAGCAAAAACAAAGGTGATGGTGTGAGAGAACTCCTGACAGTGCCCCGCGTGCGCCGCATCATGTCCATCGCGGTGCCCATCATGTTGGGGATGGTCAGTCAAAACCTGCTCAACCTGGTGGACACGGCCTTTGTGGGGCAATTGGGGGATGAGGCGCTGGCGGCGGTGGGCATGGGTGGCTTTGCCAACTGGCTGTTGGTGGCGTTTTTGATTGGCCTGGGCTCGGGGGTGCAGGCCACGGCCGCCAGACGGCTTGGTGAGGAGCGCCCCGAAGAGGCCGCCGTGGGCCTCAACGCCGCTCTGGTGGTCGCTGCGTTGGTCGGCATCCCAGCCGCGATCCTTGGGGTGAGCTTCGCCCACGAGATTTTCAGCCTCCTCAATGACGACGCCAACGTTCAACAGCTCGGCGGCGATTATCTGGCGTCGCGCTTTGTGGCGGTGCCTTTTGTGGCCGCCAACTTTGCCTTCCGTGGGTTTTGGAACGGGACCAACCGTTCTATGAACTACATGATCACGCTCGTGGCCATGCACGCCGTGAACATCTTCTTGGATTACAGCCTCATCTTTGGAAACTTCGGCTTTCCCGAGATGGGCGTCGAAGGGGCGGGCTACGCCACCTCATGCTCGTTGATCTTTGGCACGGCGCTCTACATCTTTTTGGCCTTCATGCGGGCGCGCCACAACGGATTTATGCGCCTTAAGGGGCTGCGCGAGGTGATGCCGACGGTGCTGCGCCTGAGCGTCCCGGCCGGGTTCCAGCAGCTCTTTTTCAGCGGCGGTTTTGTGGTCTTCTTCATCATCGCCGGCAAGGTCGGGACCGAGGAGCTGGCCGCCAGCAACGTCATCATCAACCTGATGTTGGTCTGCGTGCTGCCCGCCGTGGGTCTGGGGCTGACCGGGGCGAGCCTGGCGGGTCAGGCCATGGGCGCGGGCAAGCTGCAGGAGGCGCGCAGTTGGGGCTGGTCGGTGGCGATGCTCGGTTCGATGTTGATGGGCTCTTTGGGATTGGTCCTGGCCATTGGGGCGCGGACCTGGTTGGAGATCTTCTTGCCCGACAGTCCCCAGACGCTGGAGCTGGCCGTGGTGCCCCTGGTGATCCTGGGCTTGTTTCAGGCCTTTGATGGCATTGGCGTGGTCTTGCTCAATGTCCTGGTGGGCATTGGGGACACCATGGCGGCCTTTAAGATCAACACCACCATCCAGTGGCTGCTCTTTTTGCCCCTGGCGTGGCTCTTTGCCGTCAACCTGGGTTACGGCATGATGGCCTTGTGGATTGGGATGATTGGTTATCGGGCTTTGCTGGCGATGTCCATGTTCTGGCGCTTTCGCGGCTCTGGTTGGACCAAGGTGGAGGCATAAAACCGCGCCTCTCCTTTGTCGATGGCTCAGTTTGCCTGGTCCTGAATGGGCAACAGGCCAGGGCGCAGGCCGTTGGCGTCGGCCACGATGGTGAGGTTGTCGATGTTGGCGGCGGCGTCGCGCAGCACCTCCAACTCTTTGAGGCGCATCAGGGCCGGGTTGGTCTGGAGTTGGCGCGCCATGTTGAGTTGAATGCGGTTGGCGGCCGTCTCTTCGCGCCGCAAAATGGCGTTGGCCTCGGCCTGTTTTTCGGCGTTGAGGACCTTGCTGAGCATCTCGCGCACGTCTCCGGGCAAGATGATGTCTTTGAGGTCCAGCCTCAACACCTCCACACCCCAGTCTCTGGCGCGCTCGGCGACCTGTTCCTGCATCTGCTCGGGGGCCGTGTGGCTGTGTTGGAGCAGCGCATCAACGGTGTGGCTGGCCAGCAAGCGCCGGGCGGCCATCTGCGCCTCGCTGTAGAGCGCCTCGTGCAGGGAGGTCTGCTCCTGTACGCTGGCCAGCGCGTCGACGACCCGGTATTTGATCAAGAGGTTGACCCGCAACATGATCTTGTCGGCGGTGATGATCTCCTGGCCGTTGATCTTGATGGACTGCTCACGCATATCGACCATGACCACGCGGGTCTGGTGGTGGAGCTGTGAGAGCGTGTATCGACCAGACTCCAGAATGGTCTCCAGCTTGCCGTCCACGTAGAGCAGGCCGCGCTCGTAGGGGTGCACGGTGACGTTTTGCAGCAGGTCATCGGGCAATAGGTCGTGGTAGGCCTCGGGGATGTTGCTGTGGATCTCTTTGAGGCTATAGCGCTCGGCGGTGACTTCTTCGCGGACCTGCCACAAGAGGTAGCGGCCCGGCGTCAGACACGCCTGGGGTGCGCGCTGGGAGAAGACAATGGCGATTTCATCCACATCGACGTGCAGCGCCACGGTCGCCCCCTCGGGCAACACGCTCTCCAACTCGGCCACGTAGGGGTGGAAGCCCGAGCGCGTGTCGATGCGCTGAATCTGGACATCGCTCAAGGCACACCATAGGCGGTGGCGGCCAGGCTCAACCCAGGCTCGGGGGCGGCCATCGACGACCAGGATGCCGCGCTCGTACTCGGCCAACCGCACCGCACGCAGGTGGGTGTTGGGGGTCAGGGGCTCAAGGACCTCGGGCAACTGGGCGATGTGCTGGCGCATGTCAAAACGCAACACCTCACAGGCCCGCTCGGTGGCCCAGATCAGATACCGTCCGGGGGCCAGCCACGCCGAAGGTTGTTGATCGAGGAGCAGATAAGCGGCCTCGTGGGGAGGGACGATAAGCTCCTGACACATGCCCTCAGGGATGGCTTCAGCCAGATGGGCGCTCCAGGCCACGTGTCCGGTGGACAGGTCCAGGACTTGGATGTCGACCGTGCGTTGGTGCTGCCAGATGACGTGGCGACCGGGCTCCAACCAGGCCGCCACCTGCCCGTCGATGGTGAGCACAGCCCGCTGGGTGTGGGTCAGGATCACAGTGCGCATCCGGTCAGAAGGGGCCAGTCGCGCGTGAGACTCTGGGATGTCCAGCAGCGGCGGGGTCAGGTCGATCAACTCCAGCTTTGCCTCGCGGTGGGTTTTCCAGAGCATGTACCGGCCCGGGCTGAGCCACTTGACGGGCTCATCATCCAAGAGCAAAACACCGCCGTGCTCGGCCGGGACGGTGACCAGTTGGTACTGATCTTCAGGGACGATGGCCTCATACTCGGGCGTGGCGACGACAAAGTGGTCATCGAGGTCAAAGCGCGTTACGCCGGTGTGGGGGTGAGGGCTCCATAAGACGTTGTCCCAAAACACGTGGGTGCCGGTTGAGAGCCAGTGCACCGGGCGACCATTTTTGCTCAAAATGGCGCGCTCCATGGTGCCCAGCGCGAGCTTGCGCAGTGTCCCCGACGGGGCCTTCTTGATGTACGCTTCAGGGATGTCGACCAGCAACTCTTGCTGGTCAAAGCGGACCAACTCCACCTGGTGCTTCCAGTCCCAGACCATGTAACGGCCAGGTCCAAGCCACGCCGAAGGCAGACCGTCCTGCAAGAGCACCGCGGTGTGCTGCGGGGCCACGACCTCTTCATGACCAAGGTTGGCGGGCATGTGTTGCCCCAGCAATGGCTCCCAGCGGATGTATCCGGGGGTCAGGTCCAGCTTGCGGGCCTCGACGTGACGCCCCCGGGTCCACAGCACATGGCGGCCTGGGCCAAGCCACGACACCGCCTGACCGTCGTGCATCACAATGGCGCGCTCATGATCGCGCAGCAGTATGGTGAAGGTGCTGCCCTGAGGGGCCAGCTCCACGTAACTCTCGGGGATGTTGAGCGAAGGGCGGCTCAGGTCAATGCACTCCAATTCGACTGTGGCCCGCAGCTGCCACAGCAGATACTGCCCCGGTGTGAGCCACTTGCTGGGCCGACCATCGATGAGCACCACACCAGCTTGCCCCTGGGGCACGGTGACCCTCTTGGCTTCGCTTTGGGGCACCAGGGCTTCCAACTCGGGCGTCGAGGCCGTCACGCCCTGCTCAAAGGTAAAACGTTCTGCGTGGGTCTGCACTGTGGCCGAGACAAAGCGGTGCGGGCCTGGCTGAAGCCAGCGCACGGCGCGCCCATCCTGGTAAAGCAGCGCGCGTTCATGCTCTTGCACAACAATTCTGGTGACCACGGCGTTGATCAGGCGAGCAAATCTTGCAGTCTTCATGGGAAGGTGTCTGGCCATTGTTCAAAGGTTGATGGGACAAACCCTGTCTTGAAAAGAGGGCAGGGTTTAGGGGGTCTGCCCAACACAGGATGGCCAAAGAAAGGGTAGGAAGGGTGGTGTCACGGCGGACATCAAAACCCACAACATCGGGAAACCAGGGATGCATTGTGGATGCGCCCATGGTCTTGCCAGTGCAAGGGTAGAAATGTCAGGCCATGAACCGCGCTACCCCAACACAAAAGGTGTTTTGTGGTGATGCCAAGCGTTGCAGTACGCATTTGGGAGATGTGCCAAGGACCAAACCACAATAAAGTCTGGTCGGATGGGGATTTGAAGAAGAGTTTGTGCCACAATACAACGCTCCCCACACCTACCCACCCACAATCTCACCAAATGCTCGCCCTCAAACACGTTCTATTTGCCCCACACACCCATCAACAACCCATGGATGCATCCGACAAACACACGGCGCTGGACGCAAAACACACAACTTCCCCGACATCACCCCCCACACCCCGGTTTTTGGGGTTACCATGTGACCACAAGGCGCATTGAACAGACCCCCAACGAAAAACAGAAAAGCCAAACCAACAAAACACCAGAACAAGGACGTCCAGGTGAATTTGTCTCGGTGACAGAACATGGGTCGTCTAAGAACAATCCGCCTTGAACGCCTCAAGGGGGATTCCTCGCCGTACGACCACCGCCCCCGGAAGTTGGGTCCATTGGGCGATATGTGCTCTGCTGGCTCTTGTGACGTGGTTCCACGAAGAGAACCGTTGTCCCGTCCCTCGCAGATCTCACGAGGGACCACAGGGTACACCTGTCCTGATGGGGAAAATGCTCGCAACGCGGGACGTACACTGCCAATACACCCCGAAAAACGGGGCGAGAGGGTCTGAGCACGCCGCTGACTCTTCCATGTCACGCTTTGGAGGTTAAGGCTGGCTGTTCAAATGGTCAAGTGAAAATTATTCAGTGGTGCGTGTGTTTAGTTGTTTTGTTGGGCAATGCCGACCAGTACGGCGCCCGTTGGACGCCCAATTTTCCATCAACCTCTGCGACGGCGGCCCATCACCGCCGCTCCGAGCGCCAAGAAGAGCCACAACGCCGTCGGCACACCTTCGGATGGGGCGGCTGCTGCGGTGCTGCAACCGGTGGGGTCGGGATCTTCGCCCTTGTTGGTGTCCTGGGGGTCGGTTTCGGCCGCTTTGTCGCCTTTATCAACCTCTTTTGAGGCCGCTGGCGCGTCATTTTGAGCGGGCGCTTCGCCCTGGGCTGGCGCAGCTTTCTCCATCGGCGCATCTTTGGGGGCCGGAGCCTCTTTTTGGGGTGCCGGAGCCTCCTTGATGACCGGTTTTTCCACCGCAGGCAGCCGCTTGTCCCGCTGCCCCGCCATCTCCACACCAATTTCCGGGATGTCCTGGCGCACAACCTTGGCCAACTTCATCCCTTTGCGGGGCGCATTGGCCAGATCTCGGGCTGCGGTGGGGCTCCCATTGCCCTTGTAACCCGCCGGAGGACCACCCCAAACACCACGCACCGGGTTGGCGCACTTGATCGGGCCCCTCCAGGGATGTCGAATGATGTAACGGCCCTGAAAATTGTTCACGCCACCTGGCTTTGAGGCCTGCTCCAGCTCTTTGTTGTTGTTGTACCACTCGCGCCCCCCCACGATCGGCCCCGCAGCCCGGAAAACCAGGTCGTCTTTGAGCTCTTCTTTGGTGTAGCGGGCATGCAGACGCGTCAGCACAAAGCCATACTGAGGCTGATCGTCAATGACATCCGCGCCAAGGGTCAAAAAGTCCGGCCCGCGCAGGTTGGGTCCAGGGCAGGGGTCGCAGGTCGAAGCGTCCCAGGCGTACTCCGTGATGACCGCACCCTTGTTGCGCTTCAGCGTGCGGTCAAAAAGGGCCGCATAAAACTCCCCAAACCGCCCCTTGGCGTCCTCACCGACCCCAATGTTGGTGGGGATGGTGGCGTTGGGAAAGTTGGCCATCTCGTAACGCTGCCCGCGCGCCAGGATGTGCACGATCAAATCCTGTGGTCCGTTGGCGTTCAAAAGTCCCAAACGCACCGGCAAACTGAAGGTGTCCGAGTCGTAGTAAAAGCGCAGCGGCGACAAGACCGCCTTGTTGCCCTTGAACTTGACCTTCTTGGCGTCCACCTTGGCCACAAAGAACTTGGTGCCCGCCTCCACATAAGGCCGCAGCACCGGCTCGGCCCCATTTGGGATGTTGTACTTGTTCTTCTTAAGCCACGCGTCCAAAGCCCCCGAGTCGTTGGCGCTCAAAATCACAATGTCGTACTCGCCGACCTTGAACTGCGCCTCAATCTTGACCTCTTTCTTCTTGGCGGCACCTGTAGGGGAAGGCGGCGGCGCGCCCTTGCTCTTGGACCGTTTGTAATACTTGCGCGGCGGAGGCACATAGCACGGGTCTCGCTCCCAATACTCCACCAACCTTGGCGCGGCCATCTGGTCGACCTTGTCGAAGATGGCCTGGTCAAGCGTCTTGACGTGCTCTTCTTTGAGGACAACCGGCACGGGGATGACCATGGCAAAGTCGCTGGGAGGCCCCTGATAGTTGTTCTGCATTGAGAGCACGGT
>CAKZKQ010000648.1 GCA_937123825.1 uncultured Pseudomonadota bacterium | reverse complement strand
GTCGGCTGCCAGGTGCATCGCCATGGAGAGCAGGTCGGCGGGGTAACCGGGCGTCGCGGCCACGACCTCCAGCAAGAGCGCCTCAAGGTCCACACCCACGGCGGGGGCCGCCGCAGGAGCCGCCGCCACGACAGGCGCGGGGGCAGGCGTCACCACCACGGGCGCAGGGGCCGGGGCCACAGGCGCAGGCGCCGGGGCCACGGGCATCACAGGCTCGGGAGCAGACCAGGTCGGGGCGGGCGCCTGAGCCACGACGGGGGCCGGGGGCGCGTAAGGCGCGGGAGCCGGAGCAGGCCACGCCGCAGCGGGAGGCGCCGGCGCAAACGCAGGCGGCGCAAACGCAGGCGGCGCAAAGGCGGGCGGTGCAAACGCAGGCGCGGGCAGCGCAGGGGCCGGGGCCACGGGCTGACCGTTCATCATCGCGCCCAGGCTGCGGAACGAGGTCTCGGCGGCCTGGAGGTAGGCCATGTGGGCCTGCGACATGCTGGTTTGCCACATCGCGTGCGTCTCGGCGGTCTGACGCTGGACTTCCTGGTAGGTGTGGATCCAGGCCATGCGCACGTCGTGCACGGGCAGCGCGGGCGCAGCGGGCGCCCAGCCGCCGCCGACGGGCGCCATCGGGGCGGCCTGGGCCGCGTAGGCACCGTGGGCCGGGGCGTAGACGCCGTTGGTCGAAGCGTGGACACCGTTGGTGTGAGCGTGGACGCCGTTGGTCGCCACCCCGTTGGTGGGGTTGTGGTGTTGACCGTTGGGCTGCGCGGCGATGGGCTGGTTGTGGCCTGGGACTTTCACGGGAATCTCCTTGATGACCTCTTTAACAACTTCTTTGACGATCACTTCAGGCTCGACCTCCGGGTTCGGAGGCGGCCTCACAGCCACACCGTCAGCAGGGGGATACGGCTTGCCATAGTTGGCGCCGTTGATGTCGATGCTCAACCGCGGCGGCTTGGCCTCGCGCGGATCTTCATTGATTTCGTTGGCCGACCAGAGCGCCTCCAGAGCAGGCTCCAGGCCCGCCACCCACAGGCGACCCAGCGCCCGGTGGAAGGTCTCCATCGCGTCGGCGCCCTTGCGGTCCAGGTTGATCGCCTCGTGCGGACGCTCTCCAAGGATCTTGCCCACAAGGCCAGTCAGGACCGAACCGGGGCCCACCTCCACAAAGGTGCGCACGCCCGCGGCGTACATCGCCTCGATCTGCTCCACAAAACGCACCGGCTGGGCCACTTGCCCGGCCAGCGTCTGGCGCACCGCCTTGGCGTCGGCCTCGTAAGGCGCCGCCAACGCATTGGCGTACACCGGCAACCCCGGCGCCTGGACTTCAACGCCGTTCAAAAACTCGCCCAGCGGACCGCTGGCCTGCGCCACCACCGAAGAGTGGAAGGCCGTGGCCACCTTCAAGCGGCTAAAACGCACGCCTTTGTCCGTCAAAGCAGCCTCGGCGGCCTCAACCTGACCGGTCGGACCCGAGATGACCACCTGTTTGGGGGCGTTGTGGTTGGCCACCACCAGACCATTGCCGATGGACTCCACCAGCGGGCGAACCTCTTCGATGGTCGCCGACACCGCCGTCATCGACCCTTCGGCCTCCGAGGCGTCGCGCATCAGCTCACCGCGGCGCCGCGCGATCTGCACCATCGTCCGAGCATCAAAGGCCCCGGCGACGTGCAGCGCCGTCACCTCACCAAAGCTGTGGCCGCCGACCACGTCGGGCTTGAGGCCCAGCTTCGTCAGCAACGCCATGTGGCTCAGCGAGGTCACGCCGATGGCCGGCTGCGCCCACTGGGTCTCGACCAATTTCTGAGCCTGACCCTGACGGCCCTCCTCATCAAAGAAGAGCGTGCGCGGGAAGACCACGTCGTGCAGCGGGGTCGCGTCGCCCTCAAAGGCCAGCGCGCCAGCCTCATCCCAGGGGGTCAGCGCCTCGTCCCACGCCATGGCCACCGAAGCACCCATGTTGAGGTACTGGCTGCCCTGACCGGGGAAGACAAAGGCGACCTTGCCCTGCTCGGGCTGCCAGGCATACTCGATGCCAATCGGCGTCGAAATGCGGCCGGTCGGGTTGGCCTCGATCATGGACGCGGCCTTGGCCAACTTGTCGGCCAACTCCTCATCGCTGCTGGCCACGATGGCCACGCGGGCCGGGGCCTTCAGGTCCGTGTTCGACTGGCTGTGACGCGCAAACCACTCCAGGAAGTTCTCTCCGCCGACCTGCGTGCCGCGCAGCGTCTGCACCAACTCCTGGGCCGTGTTGCCCGAGAGGGTGACCAGCTCGGCCTGACCGTGGCGATGACGGGTGGGGCGCTTGGCCTCACCTTTGTACTCCTCAAGGGTGATGTGGAAGTTGCTGCCGCCAAAGCCAAAGGAGCTGACCGAAGCGCGCCGGGGATAGCTGTTGGTGGGGCGAACCCAGGGGCGCGCGGCGGTGTTGAGGTAGAAGGGGCTGCCTTCCAGACCCATCTTGGGGTTGGGGCGGTCGATCTTGATGGTCGGGGGCAGCACCTTGTGGTGCAACGCCATCACGGCCTTGAATAGACCCGCCGAACCCGCCGCCGACTTGGTGTGCCCAATCTGCGACTTCACACTTCCAAGCGCGCACCACGCCGCGTCCTCGCGGCCCGACTCGCCAAATGCCAGCTTCAACCCCGCAAACTCGGCCGCGTCGCCCGCCTTGGTGCCCGTGCCGTGAGCTTCGACCAACTCAACCGTCTCTGGGCCGTAACCCGCGACTTCATAAGCGCGGCGCAGCGCCCGGGCCTGTCCCTCAGGCACCGGGGCGTAGACGCTCTTGGCGCGGCCATCGGAAGAAGAACCCACGCCCTGAATGACGGCGTAGATCTGGTCGCCGTCGCGCTCGGCGTCCTCCAGGCGCTTGAGCGCCACCATGCCCAGACCTTCGCCCAGCATCGTGCCGTCGGCCTTGTCCGAGAAGGGGCGGCAGTCGCCGCTGGCCGACAGCGCCGGGGTCTTGGAGAAGCACATGAACATAAAGATGTCGTTCATGGTGTCGACGCCGCCAGTGATGACCAGATCCGACTGACCAAGGAGCAGCTCGTTGACCGACATCGACAACGCCGAGAACGCACTGGCGCACGCCGCGTCCGTGACGCAGTTGGTGCCGTGCAGGTCAAAGCGGTTGGCGATCCGACCGGCGACGACGTTGCCCAGCAGGCCAGGGAAGGTGCTCTCCTGCCAATCGACGTAGTGGCTCGACAGGCGCTCACAGGCTTCCTGCACCTTGCTCTCAGGCAGGCCCGCCTCGCGCAGCGCCTTGACCCAGATGGGGTGCTGCAGGCGGCTGACCATGGAGCCCAGCAGCTCCTGGGCAGAGGTCACACCCAGGATGACGCTGACCCGATCCTTGTCCAGGCTGGCAAACTGACCCCGGGTGGCGTCGTCGAGCACGCGCTGCGCCACGATGAGCGCCAACAACTGGGAGGTGTCGGTGGCCGGGATGATGGTCGGCGGGATGCCGTACTTGAGCGGGTCAAAACCCACCTTGTCCAGAAACGCCCCGCGCCTGGCGTAGGTCTTGTCCGGCACTTTGGGATCGGCGTCGTAGTAATCATCCAGACGCCAATAGTCCGGCGGGACCTCGGTCAACAGGTCGCGGCCATCAAGAATGTCGCGCCAGAAACCCTGGCCGTTGGACGAACCAGGGAAGAGCGCGCTGACACCCACGACCGCGATCGAGGTGTTTCCAGGAGCTTTGGAAGAACGGACAGGGCTGTTTGAGCTGGACATCTCTCTCTACTCTAAAACGCTGCACTGTGTGGCCTTTGGCAAGGCCGTGAAGGGGATGACTGTCTTATCTATGTCTGAAGTCGGTTCAACGCTGTGGGGTCTGCGCCAGGGGCCTGGGGGTGAAGCCAAAGGCCGCCGCCGGTACCGGTACCCCGTAGGTCCGCAACTGATGGGCGCGCGTGATCGACGCGGCGCCCTCCAGGAGGTTGAGCGCCATCTGCGCCGCGCGGCGCTGCTCGGGCTCTTCCAAAAATGTGCCCTTGGACCAGTCGTTAAACGAGCCCATGGCCGGACCACACCAGATCTGGTAGTCCATCCGGCGCTCGCTGCGGCCCACAATGGCCCAGCGGCTCGATTGACCCAGGTACCAGCGGAAGCACAGCGCCATCTTGTGTTTGGGGTCGGCGTTGGCCTTGTCGATCTCGCGGCGGTCGCGGTGCTCCCAGAAGCGGGCCGTCTCGGCCCAGATCTCGGCCAGCGACGCCCGAAAAATCTCTTTCTCCAGGCGCGCGGCCACCGGCGCCGGGATGGCCTCGAGGCTCTCGTAGGCGTTGTAGACCTCGTAGAGGCGGTTGGCGCGCTGGGTGAACATGGTCCCGCGCTTGAGGACCTGGAGCTTGACGCCAAGCTCAAACATGTCCGCCGCCGCCGCCATGTCCACGTCGGCCAGCCCCGCACCCGCCAGCATGATGCGGCCCTCGGGGCTCAGCCCCGACTCGACCGCCGCCTGGTTGATGGAGCCCGTCAGCACAAAGGCCGCGCCCATCGCAAAGGCCGAGGCCACCGCCGTGGGCGTGCCCAGACCACCAGCGGCGCCCACGCGGATGGGGCGCTCAAAGCCGTGGCGCGCCGTCAACTCGTCGCGCAGACGCGAGATGATCGGCAGCAGCGCCGGCATGGCCTGGCTGTCGGTGTGGCCGCCGCTGTCGGCCTCCACGATGATGTCTTCGGCCCCCGCCACGCGGCGCGCCAGCGCCGCTTCCTGCTCGGTCAACTTGCCTTCGAGCACCAGCGCCTTGAGCATCGCCTCGGGGGCCGGGGCCATGAAGTGGCGCGCCACCTCGGGCCGAGAAATCTTGGCAAAGACGTAGTTCTTGCGCTGCACCTTGCCCTGGGCGTCGAGCGTCAAACCCCTGGCCGCGTAACGCACCACCGAAGACGTCAACCCCATGTACGCCGAGGCCGACACGCGGCGCACGCCGCGGCGCAGGTAGAGATCCACCACGTCTTCTTCAAGGTCGGGCTCGTTGGGGCTGTGAATGAGGTTCGAACCCCAGCTGGGTCCATCGACCCCCAACTCCTTCTCGATCACGTCAATGGCGGCCTCGACCTTGTCGGCCATCAGCCCTGCGGCGCCAAAAAAGCCCAGCATCCCGGCACGCGCCATGGCGATCACCAGCTGCGTGGTGGCGATCCCGTTGGCCATCGCCCCCGAGACGTACGCGTAGCGCACCCCGTGGACCTCACAAAAAGAGCGATCGCCGAGCCACTCCGGGTAGAGGGCCGGCAGCGCCGCCAT
The DNA here is from genome assembly GCA_937123825.1 of uncultured Pseudomonadota bacterium. Taxonomy (GTDB): domain Bacteria; phylum Myxococcota_A; class Bradymonadia; order Bradymonadales; genus CAKZKQ01. The sequence goes on along the minus strand of CAKZKQ010000648.1, from coordinate 18,700 downwards.
CAACTCGTAGCTGCCGCCCGTGCCGCCGCCCAGCGTCGGCTGACCGCCCAGGCCCAGGCCGATGTGCCCGGTGTTGGGGTCGCGCACCACGTAGCCCGGCTGGCGAAACTGTGGGATCGCCGCCATCAATGCGTCAGCGCCCATCGCCGCCGGGGTTTGTCCAGGGTTCCAATATCCGATTGTCTGCAGGTTGCTCATTTAGCCTTCTCTCTCCCGCGCCATATTTTGTGGGCTTCTAAAACACGACCTGACGAATCAATCAACCCTTTGCACGCCCTTGGCCGACAGAGAAATCCTGCGGCGGCGCAAATCCACCTCCAGGACGCGCACGCGCAAGGTTTGACCCACCCGCACCACCTCGTGCGGATCGCGCACAAAGCGATCGGCCAGTTGGGAAATGTGCACAAGACCATCTTGATGGACCCCGACGTCGACAAAGGCCCCGAAGGCTGTGACGTTGGTCACCACACCATCAAAAATCATGTCTTCGCGCAGATCCTCCATCTTGGTGACATCCTGGCGGAACTTAGGCGCCTCAAAAGCGCTGCGCGGATCTCGCCCCGGTTTTTTCAACTCCCGCACAATGTCCCGCAACGTCGGCTCGCCGGTGCCCTGCGCCACATAACGCCCAATGGCGATGCGATCGGCCCGGATCGGGTTGCCCACCAGATCGCTCAGCGACATCTGCATGTCGCGCGCGATGCGATCCACCAACGCGTAACGCTCGGGGTGCACCGCCGAGGCATCGAGCGGATGCGCACCATCGCGCACACGCAAGAAACCCGCCGCCTGCTCAAAGGTCCTCGGACCCAGCCCCGAGACCTTCAAGAGCGCCTTGCGGCTCCCAAATGGCCCCTTCTCATCGCGCTGCTTGACGATCTTGCGCGCCACCGACGCGCTGAGCCCCGACACGTACGAGAGCAGCGCCGCCGAGGCCGTGTTCAACTCCACGCCCACCGCGTTCACGCACGACTCCACCACGTCGGCCAGCTTCTTCTGCAACTGCTTCTGGTTGACGTCGTGCTGGTACTGACCCACGCCGATGGCCTTGGGGTCGAGCTTGACCAACTCCGCCAGCGGATCCTGAAAACGACGCCCGATGGAAATCGCCCCGCGCACCGTCACATCCAAATCGGGGAACTCTTCGCGGGCCACCTCCGAGGCGCTGTAAACGCTGGCGCCCGCCTCCGACACTGTCAGCGCCAACACGTCCGTCTTGCCCGAGCCCTTCAAGACCTCTTTGACAAACGAGAGCGTCTCCCGGCTGGCGGTGCCGTTGCCCACCACGATCGCAAAAGGCCGGTGGCGATCGATCATCGCCACCAAATCCTTCTTGGCCTGCTCCAACGCCCGATCGCCCTTAACCAGATAGAGCGTCCGGTTGGCCACAAACTTGCCCGTGCCGTCGAGCGCCACGCACTTGCACCCCGTGCGCAACCCCGGGTCAATGGCCACCACCGGCTTGGATCCCGCAGGGGCGGCCAGCAAGAGGTTGCGCAGGTTTTCGGCAAAGACCTCGATGGCCTTCAAATCAGCGGCCTCTTTGAGCTTCTGGCGCACGTCGTTGGACACGCTGGGCAACAACAAGCGCTTGTACCCATCCTCGACCGCCTCCTTGAGGTGGCGCCCAAAAGCCTCCTGGGGCCGGTGGCCAAACTGACGCAGGATCCGCGGGATCAACCGCTCCGCGTCCGTCTCCAACTTCACCCGCAAAAAGCCCTCGCGCTCACCGCGCAACATCGCCAACACCCTGTGCGAAGGCGCCCTGGCGATCGACTCGCCGTAGTCAAAGTAATCCCGAAAGCGCGCCGCCTCGGGCTCGTCTTTCTTCTTCTTGATCACCCCGCACTTGAGCTTGCCGTGGCGCGTCAGCGCCTCGCGGGTCATGTGTCGGACCTTGGCGTCTTCGGCCACGATCTCTGCCACGATGTCCCTGGCCCCGGCCAACGCCGCGTCCGCGTCCGGCACCTCGGCGCCCGTAAAGCGCGCCGCCTCTCGCTGCGGCGACCGACCCCTGGCCTGATTGAGGATCAGGCGCGCCAGCGGCTCCAGGCCGCGCTCTCGGGCGGTGGTCGCCCGCGTACGGCGCTTCTTCTTATAAGGAAGGTAGAGGTCTTCAAGCTCCGCCTTGGTGCGGCACGCCATCAGCTTGCGGCGCAGCCCCTCGGTCAGCTTGCCCTGCTCGGTGATGGAGGCCAGGATCGCATCGCGGCGATCCGAAAGCTCCAACAAATAGGCCCTGCGCTCCTCAATGTCGCGCAACTGGACCTCGTCCAGGCCGCCGGTGGCCTCCTTGCGGTAGCGCGCCAGACACGGCACCGAGTTGCCCTCCTGGAGCAAGCCGACCGCCGAACGCACCGACGACTCCGGCAAAGACAGCTCCTGGGCGATGTGCGGCGCTGGGTCAAATGTGCCCTTATCCAATGCAGAGACCTCTTTTGTCTGAAAACCACCAAGGGAAACCTGCGGCAAACCACCGGCCCTGGGCTTTGCGTCAATCTGGTCTGGCCACGCGCGCTTTGCGTCACCCCACCATCGACCCAACGGTTTGCCACATTCTGGCATTGACGCTCAAGTCAGTTGAACGATCTCTCTTTGCTGGACCGGGTCTTTTTTTTAAAGAGCAAACCAGGATGGTGGGCAAATGTGGGCGAAGCACCGCGCGGATATTGGGGCCAATGTGAGTGTTTATGTTGTAAAGTTTCAAATGCTTCGAACCCCTTTTGAACGGTGCCCGTGAGCCTTTAAGCGTGTTTTTTGATGGAAAAAGCGTCTTCTGTGCGGTGGTGGCACAGCCGTTGCCTATGTGAAGGGACGTCGGCTGCGGAGACATGGCAGAGTGCGCTTCTGTCATGCGGCATCAGAAATGAGACGTGCAGGCAGCGACCCCCGGTGTTGGCAGATGCCTGATGCCGGATTCGGAGAGCGAATCCGGTATTGGCCATCGGCCAACCCATCACCAAACGGAACTCTCGGCCTTCGTCCTTTTGAGCAGTTCGGCGATGCTCCAGCCATGGATAGGCACGGACGAGGCAGCATGGTTGATGTGGGTACGTCTCATTTCTGATGCCGATGGGTCGGTGTGTGGATTCCGATGTATTGCACCACCCGGCTCCGTACCGCTCCCCCTTGCAAAGCACGCAAACCCATTGGCGCTGTCGTTTGACGGGGCAATCGGTGTGTGGGTTCTGCAAGCGGGGGCGTCGACACCACACCCTCGCGCCGAAGGCTGCCACCGCCCATCCGATCGCGGCCCTCCATCGCGGGAACCTTTGAAACAAGATGTGATGCCAAAGCACAGGCGAAAGGCTGGGTTTTGGTATAGGTCGGAGTCGCCGCAGCAGGGCTTGGATGCTGGGTAGGGTGCGGCTGTGCCAGGGAGGCTGACTGTGGCCACTGTGTGTTCTGGAGCGCCGCGCGCAGCGGTCATCTTTGTATGGGTGTTGTCGATTCTGGCGTGTCAGCCAGCACATCGAAGCGCCGAGCCGACCCCCGCGCCCGGTGCCGGTGCCCTTGAGCCCGGCGTGCTCTTTGGCGCTGAGGCCAACACTGCGCCGTCTTTTCCGCCCCCCGAGCACGACGCCGCTCACGGAGAGCCGCCGGAAGCGCTCTCTGTGCTCATCGACAGGCTCACTCCCCCCGAACGCGTTAAGGCGGCGGTCAAGGCTGCACCCAAGGCCCTCAATGTCTTGTCGGCTTCGGGCGCTCCCGAGCGGACCCAGAAGGGGGATTTGGAGCGCTTTCGGGCCCTTCAAGACAGCAGCCTCCTGCCCGAGCTTCCCCGCGACATGGCCATGGAGATCCGCTTTGACGACGCCGTGGTCTCCAAAGACAAGGTTGGCCAGCCCGTCAAGGACATCGGCAAGGTCCTGAGCGTCTGGCCCACCATCGAAGGAGAGTGGATCTGGGCAGCGCCCGACACCATGGCGCTCAAAACCACCCAAAAGCTTTACCCAGGCGACGTTTACCAGGCGCAGCTTGTTCGGCACGCGCTCCATCCCATCGGAAAACGCCTGGTGGAGGACTTCAAGTGGTCCTTTAAGGCCAAAGATGATCGGGTCTGGCTTGGCAACAAGGTCCTTAGTGAGGAGGTCGACCCAGACAAACCCAGGCTCATTGGTCACTGGCCCACCTTCTACTCCGAAATCCTTGATGGACAGCATGTCAAGCTGATCTTCGATCAACCTGTCGACCCGCAGGAGATGGCCAGGTTCGTCGATGTGCTCCACATTCGCCCCGAAGAGGCCCCCACCTCTGAGCCCGAATTCAAGTTTGTGGAGTCCCACCTCCAGGTCAGCAAAGAGCATGTGCTCTATGGCCACGACTTTGGCGCAGGCCATGTCCTTGAGGTCGTCCACGGCGCGCCGCTGGTGCCCGGACAACGTTTTCAGGTCGTGCTTAGCAAAGAACTTCAGCACCTCTATGAGTTTGACGTTGTGCGGTGGATGGACTTTGCCCGCGGTGAGCCGTTGGCGCTGCACGACGCCCTGTGCATGATCCACAGCACCGGAGATCACCAGACGTCTGTGCCTTGCGACCAGACCACCGCGGCGGTGTCGGCCAACATGCGCATCCGCTTTAACTTCTCCAATGAAGTCGACGAGCAGGAACTGCTCAAACACCTCAAGATCTCACCCCAACCCGAGTCCATCTATGTGGACTCGTGGTGGTCTGATCGCACTGACGTCCAGATGGTGCTCAAGCCCGGCCTGCGCTACCAGGCCACTCTGTCTGGAAACCTCAAAGACATCCACGGTCAACGCCTTGGCAAGCCGTGGAGCGCGAGCTTTGAGGCCGCCGATTTGCAGCCGAGCATGAGCCTGGAGACTCGCCAGGGCTCCTTTGAGCTTGGCCGCGCAGCGCACCTGCCGCTCAATGTCCGCAATGTCCCCAGCGTCGATGTGGAGGTGGTGGCCCTCAAGCCCCACGAAATCATGGGCTGGTTCATGGAGTTTGCCGACCACGCACGCTTTAAAGCGCTGGAATCAGACTGGAAGAGGGTCAAGTCGCGCGCGGTGCGCCGCAGCATCGAGACCAAAGTCCCCAAAAACCAACTCGTGGATCTCAGGCTGCCGCTTAAGGATGTGTTGCCGCAGGGGCCGGTCGTGGCGCTGCTCAAAGTGGGGGCGGACGTGTCCTGGGGTGTGGACTCCAAAGAGCGCTTTGCGCCCAGTGAGTTGGGGATGGTCCAGGTCACCGATCTGGGGATCTCGACCCGGCAGGGGGCCGACGGTCTGCTGGTCTGGGTGACGCGCTTGTCCAACGGCGAGCCCGTCGAAGGCGCCCAGGTCACACTTTGGAGCGACAGAGGCGCCGAGCTGTCCAAGACACAGACAGACGCCCACGGGGTGACGCGCATTCGTCAGGACATCTCCACCTGGTCCCAACGCCTGGGTCTGACCGCCACGCTTGCCGAGGATACAGCGGCGACCTTCATCTCACACCAGAACTCCAGAACGCTGCCGTCGGCCAGGCCGCTCCAGAACCCCAGCTCTGACAGCGGCCTCAGGGCCCAACTCTGGACCGAGCGCGGCGTTTACCGCCCCGGAGAGCAGGCCTTTGTAAAGTTCTTTGTGCGCCGCTTTACCCAAACCGGACTGGAGATGGCCGCCGAGCGCCAGTTGCAGCTTGAGTGCTTTGATCCGCGCGGCAAGAGCGCGCTCTTGTTGGACGCCGACGTGGACGAGTACGGCGGCGGCCAACTGGCGCTGGACATCCCCAACGCTGGCTCCATCGGGTCGTGGGGCTGTGTGGCGCGAGGCGGCAGCAGCGTCGAAACCATCGGAGCGGTGCGTTTTATGGTCGAAGCGTACCGGGTGCCCCGCTTTGAGGTCGAGATCGACGCCGATGAAGGCGGACAGACCGCCACCATCGCAGGGCGCTACCTTTTTGGCGCTCCGATGGCCGGGACCTCGGTTCAATGGAGCCTGGAGCGCCGTTACGCCTATTGGCACCCCGAAGGGACCGAAGGGTTTCGCTTTGGAGACAACCGCTCGTGGAAGAGCCAGCGGCTGGCCTCAGCCCGCGCCGAGCTGGACAGCGATGGGCGCTTGCCGGTGACGCTGACGCTTGATGACAAGCAAATGGCCCAGGCCGGACCGTGGGCGTATATGCTTGAAGCAGAGGTCCAGGACGTCGATCGTCAGACCATCGCCTCCAGGCGCCAGTGGGTGGTCCACGACAGGGACGCTTATCTGGGTCTCAACACCCAAACTCGCCTTCGCCCTGGTGGAGAACGGGTCGATGTCGAAGTCATCGGTGTGGATCTGGAGGGTGAGCGCGTTCGAGGCATGCGGGCCGAGGTGTCGCTGGTTCGTCTGGACTGGCACACCGTCGAGCGTCGTGGCCCCGGGGGCTCTTACCACGCCACCAGCGAGCGCGTGGAGGAGGTGGAGAAGACCTGCCGCGTGCGCACTGCGGCGCGCCCCTCCAAATGCAGCTTTGCACCGCGCAAGACCGGCGAATATCGGGTCGTCGTCGAGGGGAAGGACCGCCAGGGCCGGGCGCTGAGGACCACCGAGCGGTTTTATGTCTACGGGCCGGGCGAGGCGCTGTGGCGCCGGGATCAGGTCACCCAGGATGGAAAGCCTGAGCCCGTCCTGGGGTTGGTCGCTGATCAGAGCAGTTATGCCCCTGGGGAGACCGCCAAGGTGCTGGTCAAGAGCCCCTGGCCGCAGTCCTGGGCGTTGGTGACGGTGGAGCGCGAGGGGGTGCTCTCTGAGGGCGTCGTCCACTTGAACGGGAGCGCGCAGATCGTGGAGGTGCCCATTGAGGACACCATGCTCCCCAATGTCTATGTCCACGTGCAGGTGGTGCGCGGGCGGCGCGGCGACAAGCGCGATGCCCAGGGGCGCGACCGCATGGCGCCAGCCGCCCAGCGAGGGAGAGTCATGCTGCACGTGCGCCCCGATGAGCAGCGCTTGTCGGTCGATGTGGCGTTGGAGACGCTCAGCGTGGCGCCCGGCGTCCAGGTCCCCGTCGAGATCACCGTCCAAGACCACGAGCAGAATCCCACCCGCGCCAGCGTGGCGTTCTGGGTGGTGGATGAGGCCGTCTTGCAGTTGACCACCTACGACGTCCCCGATCTGGTGGACCGGTTTTACAGCACTCAGAGCCTGCGCGTGGTCGGGTTGGACAGCCGCGAAGACCTCGTCACCGCTCAAAACCCATGGCCTCGCCAGGGGCGCTTTGGTGGTGACGGGGCCGATGACGAGGTTCAAGACGCCGAGTCCGACCGCGTCCGGCGCAACTTCAAGACCACGGCGATCTTTTTGGGACATCTGGAGACCGACGACAAGGGCAAAGCGCGCGTCAGCGTGCAGATGCCCGACAACCTGACGCGGTTTCGGTTCATGGCTGTGGCAGCGGACAAGAAGAGCCGCTTTGGTCAGGGGGTTGAGCGCCTGGAGGTGCGACGCGCGTTGATGATCCGCCCCGCGCTGCCCCGCTTTGCCCACCAGGGCGACAAATTCGAACTCGGCGCCACCGTCTTCAACGCCACCGAGCAGGATCTCAAGGCCCGGGTCTCGCTGGAGGCCCAGATGTTGAGCGTCGAAGGCGACGGACACTTTGAGGTGGACGTGCCTGCGGGCAAGAACGTCGAGGTGCGCGTCCCCGCGCACGCCAAGTGGCTCGACACGGCGCGTGTCAACTTTGCGGTCGAGGCCATCGCGGACAAAGTGCGCTACACCGACCGCGCCGAGGTCGAGTTGGAGGTCAAGCCCCCCGGTCAGTGGCGCCGGGCCTACATGGACGGACACGCGCGTGGCGCGCTGGCGCTGCCGCTGAGTTTCCCTGCCAGCGCCAGACCCGATGGCGGGGAGATGACGGTGCGCTTGTCCTCTTCGCTCCTGGTTGGCCTCAGTGAGCCGCTGCGGCAGTTGATGGAGTACCCCTACGGATGCGTCGAGCAGACCACCTCGCGGACCTTCCCGCTGCTGGTGATGGAGGATCTGCTGCCCCGGATGGGGATGTCTGTGCCCAAACACAAGCTGCGCACCATGGCCCAGGCCGGCGTGGATCGTTTGGCGTCGATGGTGACCCCGTCGGGCGGGCTGGCGTATTGGCCAGGGGGCAAAGACCCCCACCCCTACGGAACCGCGTATGCGATGATGGCGCTCTTGCGCGCCAAAGAGGCTGGCCTGGTCTTGCCGTCCTCGTTGCTGGACGGCATGGCCAACTACCTCCAGGGCCAACTCTCCAATGAGCGGCTTGAGGGGCAGTGGGGCCCGCTGGCGTTTGGCACCAACCGCGCGTTGACGCTCTACGTCTTGGCCAGGGCAGGGCGACCCGAGCACGCCATCGCGGAGGCGGTGGTCGCGCAGCGCGAAGCGTTGACCACCGATGCGTTGGGGTTTGTCCTGATGGCGCTCCACGCCCAGCAGGCCCCTGCGTCGTTGGTGGACCCCGTGGTGGAGACATTGTCGGGGCGTTTTGAGGTCTCGCAGAGCCGCGTGATGTTCAAGGACTCGTCCGACGGCGCCATGACGACCATATTTCACTCGTCCGTGCGCCCGTTGGCGGTCTCGCTGGATGCCCTCTCCAGGGTGCGTCCTGAGCACCATCTTGTGGGGCGTCTGGCTGTGGAGTTGATGGCGCGGCGCACAGATGGCCACTGGCTCTCCACCCACGGCAACCTGTGGGCGCTGTCTGCGGTGGCGTCCTATGCTCGCCATGTCGAGGGTCAGGTGCGCGACTCGACCTTCACGGTGAGGCTTGGTCAGGAGGTCTTGCCCCAGAGCTTCATTGAGCGCACTGGCCCCGCCACGCTCTTGCTGCGTTTGCCCATGGACATGCTCCTTAAGGGGCGCCCCGAGCGCTTGCAGGTGTCGGCCTCGGACCCCAAACAGTCGTTCTTCTATACAGCCCAGGTGCACTACCTGCGCCGTGTTGAGCGCGCCGATTTGGAGCCCGCCAACCACGGCGTGGGGGTGTATCGGTTCTACGAAGACCTTCAGGGCCAGGAGCTGGGGCAGGAGGTCAAGGCCGGGGATGTGGTGCGGGTGCGGCTCTACGTCGATGTCGCCAAAACTCTGGAATATGTGGCGCTCGACGATGTCTTGCCGGCTGGTTTTGAGCCCATCAACACGCGTCTGGCTTCAGCGGGGTCCTATCCCACCGCCAACGGCGCGCGGGCCACCTCCAGAGGGCTCTACGACGGTTCCTGGGCCTTTCACCACACCGAGCAGCGCGATGACCGCGTGCTCTTCTTTGCCAATCGCTTGCGACCAGGCCTCTACGAGTTGAGTTACCTGGCCCGCGCCACGACGCTGGGCGAGTTTACGGCACCCCCCGCGTTGATGCAGGCGATGTATGACGCCGATGTGTGGGGGCGCAGTCGGATCCATCGGGTGGTGATCCGATGAGCGCGCCGATGTCTACCCCGTCTGCTGCTGGGCGCAGGCCATCGCACAGAGGCGCGCGTCGTTTGGGCGCTGTGTTGGCGTTGATGGGCGCGGCGGCTTTGGGTTTTTGGGCCTGGGTTTGGTGCGTGCCCTATCCGCTGGAGGGGCTGGAGCGGCAGATGGGCGGCTCCACGCAAATCACCGATCGGGACGGCAAACCGCTGCGCGACGTGCTCGATGAGCGCCAGGGCAGGAGCATCTGGGTGCCACTCTCCGAGCACTCCAAGTGGATCGTGGAGGCCACGCTGGCGGGGGAAGACCACCGTTTTGAGGTCCACAAAGGGGTCGATCCCTGGGCTGTGGTGCGCGCCGTGGAGGCCAACGTCAGCAACGCCCGCGTCTACAGCGGCGCGTCCACGTTGACGATGCAGCTCGTGCGCCTGCTTGAAGGCCGCCGCGAGCGCTCCTGGGGTCGCAAGGCGTTCGAAGCCGTGGCGGCGCTGCGCCTGGAGCAGACCTTGACCGCGCGCTGTGCGCCGCTTGGCGCTGCTTCGTTTCCTTCCAGCAAGGCAGAAACCCCCGCCAAACCTGGACACTTGGATTGCCGCGCGCAGGCCAAAGCTCAGGTCCTTGAGCACTATCTCAACAGCGCCCCTTACGGAAACGGCACCCACGGCGTCGAAGCGGCCAGTTGGCGCTACTTTGGCCGCCGTGGACGCGACCTCTCTTTGGCGCAGGCGGCGCTCCTGGCGGCGTTGCCGCGCTCTCCTTCGGGGTACAACCCCCACCGTCACCTTGAGCGCGCCCAGCGCCGCCAGCGCCACATTTTGGGCCTGATGCGCCGCCGGGGCACCATCTCCAAAGCAGAGCACGACCGCGCCGTCGCCGAGCCGCTGGTCTTCTCCCGCAAGCTCCCCCCGTTTGAAGCCCCACATTTTGTGGATCATGTGCTCGACACCGCCGCAGCCCAACTCGCAGCACGCCCCCAGGAGCTGCGCACCACCATCGATCTGGCCCTCCAGCGCGAGGTCCAGCACATGGCCACCGACCACACCCAGGCCCTCGAAGCGCGCCTTGGCCTCCAGTCCGGCGTTCAGGCCGCGGTTGTTGTCCTGGACAACGCCACCGGTCAAATCCGCGCCTGGGTCGGATCCCGAGACTGGTCCGAGCGTCAGGCCTCTGGACAGGTCAACGGCCCGTTGGCGCAGCGACAACCCGGGTCGTTGCTCAAGCCCATCACCTACGCGCTCTCCCTTGAACGCGGGATGACCGCCGCCACGGTCTTCCCCGATGTCTTAACGCGGTTTTCCCTGGGGCACGGACAACTCTACACCCCACAAAACTTTGACCGCCGCTTTCGGGGACCTGTCCGCATGCGTCAGGCGCTCGCCGGGAGCCTCAACGTGCCCGCAGTGCGCGCCTTGGAGCACGTCGGTGCCGATGCACTCCTGGAGCGCTTGAACGAGGCCGGAGTGCAGAGCCTCAAGCACGACGCGGCGCACTACGGGCTTGGCCTGACGCTGGGCGACGGAGAGATGACCCTGCTAGAACTCGTTGGTGTCTACGCCGCGTTTGCCCGAGGCGGTCTATGGCAACCCACCACTGTGCTTATGGAAGCGCAGCAGCACCCTGAAGCCCAACGCCGTGTCTTTTCACCTCAGGTGGCGCACATCGTCACCGACATGCTCTCGGATGGGTTGGCGCGCGCGGCGGTCTTTGGCACCAGCGGCTTTGACTTCCTGCGCCCCGTGGCCCTCAAGACTGGCACCAGCGCCGGTCATCGTGACAGTTGGGTGGTTGGCTACACCCCGCAACTCACCGTGGGGGTCTGGGTGGGGCGCTTTGATGGCGGCTCGCTGCGCGGGGTCAGCGGCGCAGCGGGTGCTGGCCCCCTCTTCACCGCCGTCATGAAGCGGGCCAGCGTCTTTGATCCCCCCGAGCCGTTTGAGCGCCCAGGAGGCCTGATGTCTGCCCACATCTGCCCGCTCTCTGGCCAACGCCGCGGCCCCCACTGCCCCCACAGCATGCGCGAAATCTTTCGCCACGGGCACGCCCCAGCGCAAACCTGTCAATGGCACCAGCAGCTCGACGTCGACACCCGCAACGGACTCCTTGCCACCCCCAACTGTCCCGAGCGTCACGTCCACACCGCGACCTTCACCGCCATGCCCGACGCCTACAACGATTGGGCCCTCGCCCAGGGGCTCAAACAGCCGCCAGCAGCGCACTCACCGCTGTGCGCCAACGCCTCTCCGCCTCCCCCTGCGCCCATTGAGATCGTCTCACCGACCCCCGCTGAGTCGCTCCTCATCGATCCTTCGCGGCCCACGGCGGCCCAAACCATCCGCTGGGCTGTGCGCTGCCCCCCTGGCGTCTCCCCCGAGGCTGTGCGTTGGCGTTTGAACGAAGCGCCAGCACACTTGACCGCTGTGCGCCAGCGCGGGGAGCTTGTCGAAGGGCGCTGGGCGTTGACCCCCGGGCGTCACGTCATCACAGCGGTGCTCCCAGATGGGCGACACTCCGAGTCGGTGCACATTGAGGTGCGTTAAGTCCTGTTGACGTTGCGTTGTGGTTTGGGTCGATCCATGCTCATCGGCACAGACGCACACTGCGATGGAGAGTCCCGATGCAGCACCCCCAACATGAGTATGCCCGCTGGAAACGCGCGCTGGCCCAGGTCCCGTTGCCCGTAGCCTGCGTGGACCTGGACGCGCTTGAAGCCAACGTGTCTGCGGTGCGCAGCGCTGTCCAGGGTCGCCCTGTCACCATCCGCGTGGCCTCCAAGTCCGTGCGCCATGTGGGTTTGTTGCGCCGGATTCTGGCACAGGGCGGCGGGCAATTTGCGGGTTTGATGACTTTTAGCGCGCACGAGGCGGTCTTTTTGGCGTCCGAGGGCTTTGATGACCTCTTGATGGGCTATCCGGTGGGGCGCTGGGATGAGGCGCTGGCGCTTGCGACCTTGGCGGCACACGGCACACAGGTTGTGGCGACGGTGGATGGGCTGCCCCAGGTGGCGCTGCTGAGCCGCGCGGCGGTCGAGGCCGGTGGTGAGTTGTTGGTGTGTTTGGATTTGGACGCGTCCTGGCGTTTGCTGGGTGGCTCGCTCCACCTTGGGGTCCAGCGCAGCCCGCTGCGAAGCATCGAAGGCGCGCAGGAGGTGGCCGACGCGGTTGCCAAGGCGCCCGGTTTGCGCTTGCACGCGGTGCTCTCGTACGAAGCCCAGATCGCAGGCATGCGCGATCACAACCCCACCAGCCGCCACCTGGATCCGGTGCGGCGGCTGATCCGGCGCCGCTCTCAGGGGCCGGTGCAATCTTTTCGTGCTCGGGCGCTGGAGGCGCTGCGTCGCCAGGGTCATGACATTGGGTTGGTCAACGGCGGCGGCACGGGGAGTTTGGGCTTTACCAGCCAGGATCCTTCGGTGACGGAGGTGACGGTGGGGTCTGGATTTTTGTGCCCGCACCTCTTTGACGGGGCTGGGGATTTGGCGCTCCGCCCGGCGGCATTTTTTGCGCTCGGTGTGGTGCGGCGCCCCGACGCGGCCCACGTCACCTGTGCTGGTGGGGGGTTCATCGCGTCGGGTCAGGTCGGCGCCGACCGCTCACCCATCGTCCACCTGCCCAAGGGCCTCCAACCCACGGGCAACGAGGGTTGGGGTGAGGTGCAAACCCCCTTTGCGCTCTCGGGAGGGACGAGGCTGGAGGTGGGGGACCCGGTGGTGTGCCGTCACGCCAAGGCAGGGGAGTTGGCGGAGCGCTTTGCGTCTTATGCGCTGGTCCGCGCTGACAAGGTGGAGGCGACAGAGCCGACGTATCGGGGGATGGGGCAGTGCTTCTTTTAGGGCGCGTTTGTGGTGCGCGGCGGCCTTGGGGGTTTGCGGTGCTCCTGGTGGGGTTGGCGGCCTGTCAAAGCGGCCCGCCGGCGCGGTCGTCTGAGGGAGGGTGCGTGGTGGGTCCTGAGATGTTTTGCGAGCACGGTGACTTAAGGGGCGCCGAGCTTGAAGGGCGCGATCTGCGCGGGGCGCAGTTGACCTTTGCCCATCTGGACGGGGCCAACCTCAAGGGCGCGGACTTGAGGGGGGCGTCGTTGGTCTTGACCCACCTTGGTGGCGCGGATCTTCGCGGCGCAGATTTGAGGGGCGCCAACCTGTGGCGCGCAGAGTTGATCGGGGTGTTGTGGGAAGGAGCGCGCTGCCCAAACGGAGATAAGGCCGACATCGAGGATGGGTGCGGACGGTCGCCGTGGCCGTCCTCAAAGCCTGCTCAGAAGGCGGTCGACGCCCATCAGTGACTCCAATGTGTCCGTTGTGAGGTGCTTCAGAGGCAAGAGAGGCCATCCAAGCTGCTTGGATGGCCTCTTTGTGCGTGTCACTCAGGTTTTGTGTCTACGCGATGTGTGGGAGGCTTGCGTCACTCCTGGTTTTGCTCGCAGTAGCGGGTGGTGCTGATGAGGCTCAGCTTGGGGACCACACCATTTGGGGACCACACCATTTTCAAAGGATTCAAGCCGCGCGCGAACGCGGATAAAGGACTTGGCTTCGAGCCCCGAGAGGTCGATGGTGTTGCTGTCAAAAGGCCCAACCTCTGGGGCGCCATCAAGGAGTTCAAGCGCGTCGGCGACGGCGACAAAGATTTGAACTCTGGTGTTTTCGGGCATGATCCCCTGCCAGGTGAGTTCATCCCAGGAATCCACCTCAGAGTTGGGGCAGCCCTCAAAGCGCTCGACGTACTCGCCCGAGGGGGCGGTGAAGCTGGCGCGCAGGTTCCCGGTGAAGTCGGAGTAGGTGTAGGGGTTTGTGCCGATGGGGTGGTAGTTGGTGGTGGAGACGTCTGGATCGGAGCTGAAGACCGCCGAGTTATGCTGGTAGTAGCACGAGGTCCAGAGGTTGTTGTTGGCGCCGACGCCGATGCCCAGGATGCCATAGCAGCCGTCGAGGTAGACGTCTTTGTAGAGCCGGAAGTCCTCGGTGCTGATCTTGCCATCGTTGTTCTCGTCGTTGGCGGTGATGCCGGTGGCGTTGCGGACGCTGCCTTCCCAGTGCGTGGCCCAGATGACGCCGTCGTTGTCGACCGTCAGGCCGCGGCTGTCCTGACGCCAGCCGCTGCTGGGTCCAAGCACCCAGGTGTTGTTGCTGGGGTCGTAGTAGGACGAGTGGTAGGGGCTCCATGCCGAGCCGATCCAGATGCGGCCGCGGCCATCAATGGCGATGCCGTAGCTCTGACCGTTGACGGGCCTTGGCAGCAACGGCCCCAGGACACCGTTGGCGCTGTTGACGCTCTGAATATCGGTGTCGCGGTCCACGCTCCAGATGACGCCGTTGGAATCGATGACCGAGCCGTAGGTCTGGGTGTGCAAGCGCACGCTCTGGAGGGTTTCGCCGGTGTCGGGGTCGATCTTGTACATGTAGGGAGGGCTTGCCCAGTTGCCGACCCACACGTAACCGGCCGAGTCGATGGAGAGCGAGCGCGGGTAGTTGCCCAAAGAGCGCGGCGTGGTGGTCCACAGCCAGCATTCGTCGTTGGTGCCCAGGTACTCGTTGTTGTCGATCTTGCCGTTGCCGTTGGAGTCCTTGGCGGTTTCAATGACGCCGTTGTTGTTTTTGTCCGGGCATTGGCAGGCGCTGATGTCGATGTCGCACCCCGGGGTCCAGTTGGCGATCTTGGTCAGGTTGCCGCCGGAGCGGTTGGCGACAAAGACGTTGCCAAAGTCGTCGATGGTGGTGCGCGAGGGGTTGTCGCCGGTGGGGTAGCGGCCGACCTGGTCACCGGTCTTGGTGTCGATCTTGAAGACCTGGTCCTGTGTGGAGCCAAACGAGGAGACAAACCACGCAAAAGAGACGTCGATGTTGTCGGTGGCCAGCTCCACCATGCCGTCCTCGTCGGTGCTGGTGTTTTTGGAGTTGGTCTGGGTGGGGTTGAAGGGGATGGTGCGGTCGCCGACGCCAAAGCGGGTCAGCGTGCAGCGGGGATCACAGTTGCCGCAGGCGTTGGTGACGCCCTCATCGATGCGACCATCGCAGTTGTTGTCCACACCGTCGCAGATCTCTTCGGCGTTGGGGCTGATGAGGGGGTTGTTGTCGTTGCAGTCGCGTCCGGGGTTGACGCACCCTTCATCGCCGTTGGGGCCAAAGCCGTCGCCGTCGTTGTCCTGGCCGTCATCGACGATGCCGTTGCAGTTGTTGTCAATGCCGTCGCAGATTTCTTCGCCGGGTTCGAGCGGGACACAGGCGGTTTCTTGTCCGTTGTCGCAGGTGGACTGGGCCTGGCAGCCAAAGTCGCCGCAGGTTTCAGCGACATAGTCGTCATCGGCGGTGCCGTCGCAGTCGTCGTCAACCCCGTCGCAGGTGGTGTCGATGAGCACGCGCGGCTCAGCGGCGATGCAGGGCATCTTCTGGCCGTTGATGCATGCCGAAGTGCCCTGACAAGCCCCCACGCCGCACTGGGTGGCCACATAGCCTTCGTCGATTTCACCGTCACAGTCGCCGTCGATGCCGTCGCAGATGGCGTCCTGGGCGTCTTCGGGGTTGTCTTGCCCAAAGCCGCAAGGACAATCCTCTTGTGGATCGACCTCGATGGGTTCGGTGGGGCAGTCGTACTCTTCGGGGTCGATGTGGCTTTCGCGCACATAACGCTCTGGGTAGTAGGTGTTGTAGGACTCCAGGACCAGGCACTTGGAGCGGCTGAATTCCTTGCTGGCGGTGATCACCCCGCGTTCCAGACGCCCATCGACCAGCGCTTGAACGGCTTTGTCAAAGCGACACTCTGAGGCTTGAATCCTGGGGGTGTTGTCGGCGTCTGTGCCGATGGTGCGCAGGATGCTGGTCTGTCCTTCATAGAGGGAGAAGTTGCTGACAAAGGCAACGACGTAGACCATGGCGGCGCGCCAGTAGTGCACGTAGATGCTGCCGGCCTGAAGCTCGTCCATGATTTCCAGCGCTTCGACCGCGGGCATGTAGACGTTGGTCACCAGGAAGCGGTTGCTGACAAAGGCGTTGTTGACGGCCAGCGCCCCATCCTGGAAGAGCACGCTGAGTTCACGGATGCGGTTGAGGCTCTCGATCACATCGTCTGGGATGCCGGGGTCAGCGGCAACGCGCTCGATTTGCTGCGTCAAGGTCATGGAGATGCAGCGGCCAAACCCGTCGGACTCGCTCCCCTGGAAGTAGGCTTCGACCTGACCATCGCAACGTCGGTTGCCCAGCGGATCTTCAATGGTGAAAGGTTCCCGTCCAAAGGCATCGGCGAAGGTGGCGTCGTCGTAGAGGATCGCCAGGGCGTTGAACGCCCGGATGGCCATCACAAGAGTGTCGTCATAGCGGCCCTCTTCGTAGAGGAGCTGGGAGTTGCGGACCAGTCCCCGTGCGAGTTCCAGCGTGGGGCCTGGTTGCACGATGAATTGCCCATTGCGGCCAGTGAGCAAGGGGCGCGTTTTGTGTCGCCCGTCCTCCCCGAGCATTTCCCAGTCTTCAAAGCCGCGCGCTTCGGTGGCGTCGACCAGATGCAGGATCTGGGAGCTGATGGAGCGGGCGATGGTCTCTTTGAGGGCCGTGACATCGGCGCCGTCTCGCTCTGCGTCTTCAAGCCGGCGCATGGCGCGCCTGGAGATGAGGAAGGCGTAACCGGGCGCGGTGTCAAAGAGGCGCTCTCCCGAGGCCAACAGACGCTGGGCTTTGCCCAGATTGGTGTGTGAACGCAGCGGGGCGTTGTCCTTAAGCTCACCAACCCACCGGCTGAGGTCTGTCAACACGTCGCCGTAGTTCTGGACCTTGAAGTATGCGCGGTCGGTGGTGACGTTGCCCGCGGCGTCGTGCACGCGCAGCTCCAGGTAGTGGTTGCCGGGGCCAAGCGCGCCCAGTTCAATCTGTTTGTCGCTCTGGCGGCACGCCGGATCGTCGGTGTTGCAGCCATCGATCTGGACGCGTTCGGGTCCTTGGTTCAGCTCGCCGCTGCGCTCGGTGGTGAAGTCCAGCAGCGTCCGCTCCTGGTCGGTGCGGGGGTTGGCCAGCATGACAACCCGTGAGATGCCGCTGCGGAAGCGGCCCTCGGCGTCAGTGGCCACAATCTCAGCGCGCAGCGATTGGCCCACCAGGAACGTGGGCCAGGTGTCGGGGTCATCGCGCTGGGCGACGATGATCTCTTCGGGGTTGATGGGGTTGGTCCACTCTTGCGAGAGCCCCGCGAACGAGATCTGCGGCGCCACGGTCTCAATGCCAAAGCAGACATCACCGTTGACGCCGTTGCGGCCGTTTTGATCGGTGGCGGCGATGTAGAGCGGGCAGTAGACGGCGTCGGTGGAGAAGGTGGCCGTGGTGTCCAGGCGGTTTGATGGGGGGATGGTGGGCGGCGCGCCGCCGTTCATCTGCCAGGTGACCGGCGAGCGCGCGCCGCCGTCGAGTCTGGCCCCCACCGTCACGGACTGGTTGGTGAAGCCCTGGGCAGGATTGTTGGTGATGGTGATGGGCAGATCGCCGGTGATGGACTGAACCAGCAGCGAGTCGGTGGCGATGTTGCCCACGCCGTCGATGGCGCGCCAAATGACCTCAGTGGTGGCGTTGTCCTGCACGCAGACCTCGCGCTGCCTGTTGCCAGTGAGGTTGTTGGAGACGGTGATGTCGCGCGGCGCCGTGCAGGTGTCTGAGACCTGCGGTGAAGGCAGCACCACCCGGGTGCCGGTGCCGGGGACGTCTTCAAAGGCGCAGTCTCCAAGCGCCGGGACGATCAAGTTGTCGCCCGCCTCAAGCTCAGGGGCGGTGGTGTCGCGAACCACCACGTTGTAGCGGCCAGTGGAGGTGTTCCCCGAGGCGTCAACGGCCTCGACGTTGACCCTGTTGGTGCCCATGGCGAAGGTGCGGTCTTCTGGGGCGTCGTCGCGGATGAGGACGTCTTGAGGGTTGTCACAGGCGTCGTTGACGGTGGGGGTGTTGAGGCGCTCCAGCGTGGCCCCGTTGGGGTTGGTGCATTCTTCGATGCGGTCAGAGCCGACGTTGAGCACTGGCGGGAGGCTGTCTTGGACCCTGACGGCGACGGTGCGCGTGGTGGTGCGCCCGGCGATGTCATCGGTGGCCGTGATCTCCACGCGGTGAAGCCCAAAGGGGTAGGTCGCCGATTGCTCGATGCGGTTGCCGTTCCAGACAAACGATAGCCCGGGGGTCAGATCGCACGCGGCGCTGACGTTGGGGTCCAGATCGATGCTGGCCTGTCCGTTGATGCACTCGGCGACCTTGTTGCTGACCTCCAGGACCGGGTCCTGGGGCACGCATTGGGCCTGAGTGATGGTGCGCTGAGGCTCTGATTTTTGCGTGCGCTCGTCTTGTGGCGAGGTGTTTTGACACCCCACGGCGAGCAGGAGCGTTAAGG
>CAKZKQ010000647.1 GCA_937123825.1 uncultured Pseudomonadota bacterium | reverse complement strand
AACGCGCATCAGTCCGGCCCCGGGTTGTCCGCGCAGCGATCCGGGCCAAAGCTCCCGCCATCGTCGCCACCGTCGCCGCCTTCATCGTCTTCCAAGATCCCCGGGCACTTGTCTTCGATGGCCTGGCACGACGCAGGGGCTTCTTCTGCGCCCTGCAAGCGCTCCAGCGCGTTGGCGCACGTCAAACCGTTGACCAGGGCCCGCGTCGCGTTGATGGAGTCGTTGATGCAAGCCTCCATCTCGGCCACTGTCGCTGAGCAGTCCTCCACCTCGCTGCACTCAAATTCCTCTTCTTCGTCGGGCTCAAAGCCTTCCTCGCTGGCCATGCACTCTTCCACGGCCGCTTCACACGCCGCCTCGTTGCCCCCACCGCCCAGAAGCACCGCAAACGCCGTGCACGTCAGCCGCTTGAGCCCATCTTCGCCCAATTCTTGTTCAAGGGTCTCACCAGCATCTTCCAACTGAGCGCACAGCGCCTCTGTGTCCGACTCTTCAAGTTCGTCCACCGGCGTGTCATCGCTGGCGTCGATGTCTGCCTCAAAAAGATCCGAGGACTGATCCGAGCCGCCGCCGCCATCGCTGTCATCACCGCAAGCAACCAGGGGAGCCATCATCAAGAGCATCAGGAGCACACCAAGGGTCGTTTTACGCATTTCAGGACCTCTTTTTTCAAACTGGTCTTCATCTTTGTTGGGATCGTGCAAGCGCACTTTACCCCTGGGCACTGCAATGTGCCCCCAGACCCGATTGACGGCGTGTCCATCGGAGTCGTGACCATCCAAGTCGCTTGCATATGGGTCGAGTGGGTGTCTTGGAGGATGTGACGCAGTGGGCGCTATTTTTTGGTCCGAATGTGGTTTTTACATGCCAGGGGGGAATCCCAACATCAAACCAATCTGGTGGGGTGCCGGGGCGGCAGCGCCCGCCCCAAACGGCCGTGGGCGCGGGCAGAGCGCTTTTGCCCTCCCGCCCCAGCCGATGGAGCGCGATGTGGTCCTTTCGGGGGTAAACAGGCGCGTTGGAGAGGGAATCAGTCTTCGAGCGCGGTGTTGACCAGAAATTCGAGCATGTCGTCGATGGCCTGGGGGTTTTGGAAGAGGACAAAGTGGCCGTCGTAGTCGGCGGGCTCGTACTGTCGGCTCAGGACGGTGAAGCGTTGCCCGCCGACGCTTTTGTTGTCGGAGACGGGGGGTTCGATGGGCGTGATGGTGCGGTTGCGGAAGTCTTCGATGAGGGGCGAGACGACGTCGGTGCGCAGGGCCACGGCCATGGTCTGGAGGGTGAGCTGTGGGGTGAAGGTGTCGCCGATGCCGATGGTGTGCAGGACGTGCCTGGGGGTGGTGACGTCGGCGATTTGTCGTGCGCCGATGTATTGGGCGTAGTTGAGGGGATCGACGGGGTCAAAGAAGCCTTGCATGAGGCTCAGCACGGGGTGATTTTCGCCCACATCGGGGTCCTGAAGGGCGAGCTGCACACCGGCGGGGATGTTGATGGGGCTGGTTTTGCCCAGCAGGCTGTAGGTGAGGCTGGCGCCAGCGCCCGACAAAATGGCTTTGGTGATGAGGGGCTCGTAGGGCAGGGCCAGGGAGCCGCTGGTGGCACCCTGGGAGTGGCCCAGGAAGTAAATCTGTGAGGGGTCGGCCTTGATCCGCGCGCCGGTGGGTGAATCTTCTGCGGCGATGTCGAGGGCTTCGACGTAGGCGGTGATGGCGTGGAGGTCTGCGGCGCCCTGGAGGAAGTTGCCCAGCGCCGCCGGGGGGTTGGTGAAGTTGTAGACGAGCGTTTCGGGGTCGAGCGTGGAGTCACCGCGCCGGGTAAAGTGCTGGACCTGATCCCAGCCGATGACGAGCATGCGGGTGGGGCCGCCTTCCTGGCCGAGGTCGATTTCGGTGAGGTGCTCAGAGATGTTGCCGACGTGGCTGCGGAAGGAGCCGCCGGTGCCGTGGGCGTAGATGAGCACGGGCCAGCCTTCTTCGGGCATGTCGGCTTTGGGCACGGTCATGGCCATGCAGACGTCTTCGTTGCGCTGGATGACGGGCGCAGCGGCGACCTCGACGTCACCGCCGGTGTCAAAGTAGGGGGCTTGCCCGCGCTGGAAGATGGGCAGCTGCACGCGGCCATGGATTTCGTCAAAGGCGTCCTGGGCGCCAAAGCAGCCGCGTTGGCGTTGGTCGCCTTCGAGGCCGTCGTCGCAGGGCGAGACCGTTTCGGCGCCGCAGAGGGTCAGGTCGGAGCCTTCGGGGGTGCCAGCGTCGCGCACGACCTGTCGCAGTTGGCGCGTGATGGCCCTGGGGTCGCCGGTGGTGAAGACGGCGGCGCCTTTGACGGTTTGTGGGTCGATGCTCTGCTCGGCGATGTAGGCGCGCAGCGGGGCGTAGGCGTTCCAGGCGTCGATGAGTTCGGGGGCGGGGCGGTCTTCGCCCAACATGGCGGCGAAGTCCTGGTCTTGCTCAAGGGCCTGACCTTCGCGGCCAACGGCCTGGTCGGTGATGATGGCGGCGTAGGTGGTGTTGGGCTCAAGGGGGCGGCCCCAGCTTGGACGCATGGAGAGCCAGTTGTGACAGAGGTAGCGGCTGCCTTCGGTGGCCGCTTGCCAGAAGATGGGCTGGCGCTCGTTGTACTCGGGCGAATCGGGAGTGATGTCCACAAGGTAGTGGCTGGGGGTTTCGCCTCGGGCGTCGAGGACGTCAAAGTCGAGCCTGCCGCTAAAGCGCATGTAGACGGCCTGGTTGAGGCCAAAGCCCTGCTGTTGGGTGGAGATGGTGTCGAGGTAGGATTGGATGAGGTCAAAGCCCAGGACGCCGTCGCCGGGCGTGGGGTGTCCCGCCAGTTGAGGGCGCGTGCCGTTTCGGCGAGCATCGTTGGGGAAGGGCATGCGGTAGAATTCGGCCGGCGGATCGGCGCCGGGGACTTCAAAGTACATGCGCATGGCGCCGTCGGGGGTGGAGCTGTCGCCCTGGCACTGAACCCCGGCGAAGGGCCTGACGGCGCCGCCTTCGTTGGCAGGCAGGCACCTGGGTTCGGCCTCGGGTTCCAGAAGCGGCGCGGCGCAGCCAAGCCCAGCCAGGCAGTCGGCGGTGGAGCCGCAGGGCTCTTCGACGTCGCCTCGGCCTGCCTCCTGGCACAGACCCGACAGGCCGCTGGGGACGCAGATGAATCCGGAGGTGCAGTCTGCGGTGGAGCCGCAGGGGGCGTCGGTGAGGCCTTCTCCGGCGGGGGAGCAGCGGCTGAGGTTGTCGCAGTAGAGCCCATCGGCGCATTGGCCAGTGAGTTGGCAGGGCTGGCCCTCGGCGGTGTCGCCTGCGGGGATGCAGGCGTTGTCCACGCAGGTCAGCCCGTCGCGGCAGTCGCCGGGGATGGTGCAGGCTTCGTCGACGCCTGAAACGGGCCGCTCGCGGCTGGGCGGCGCGGCCGAGTCCGAGTTGCAGGCGGCGGGCCCGCAGGCCAGCGCGGCGATGAGCAGCAGCGCAGGGGCGGCGGGAAGGTTGAGGGTGCTGCGCAGGTTGTGTGTGTGGCCGCCGTGGGCTCTATGTATGGTCATGTGTGTGGGGCCTGGTCTTGAGCGTTGGGCGCGATTGATGCGTCGATGCGTTGCGCTGTCTGGATGTGTCCAGTAGGTTCCGTTGTTCAAAGATACCACGCTGGGTGGTGAGCGCCAGTCGATGTCAACGGTGCGTGCTATACCGGGCGTTTTCTGTCAGGGATGCGGTTGATGAACGAAGAAACCAATGTCGGTCAGGTGCTTCAGGAGGAGCAAGAGGCGACCTCCGGGGCGCTCAGCGCGCAAAACATCCAGGCTCGCCTGGCCGGTCCGCAGAAGGTGGGGTGTTTCTACCTTGTGGCGATGGCGCTGGCGATGTTTACGGCTTATGCGGCGGGGCGCTGGTGGCTTGGCGGCGCCGATTATGGGGTGGTGCTGGCGGGGTTGACGGGGCTGGCGGCCTTTGTGGGCACCTACATGCGCAACTTCCACGTGCTGACCGCCACCGCGTGGTTGATTCTGGGGCTGATGGCGTTGGGGCTCTCGCCGATGGTCTACACCATCGTCTTTCCGCAGGCGCCGGTGGGCGAATTGCCCGGTTGGATGCAGCGCCAGGAGATCACCTGGGGGCTGGTGGGCGGCGCGGTGGTGGGTCTGGGGTTGTTGTTGGTGCAGATGCGCCGAACGATCTCGACCCCCGAGATTTTCTACACCATTCAGGTTCAGGCGGCGGCCAAGCGCAGCAAGCCCAAGGATGTGGCGGCGCAGCTTGAGGCGGCGCTCGGCGTGCTGCGCGAGTGCGCCGAGTTGGGGGTGTGGCCCTCACAGGCGGACTTTTTGGATGTGCAGGACGCGGCCATCGCGCCCCACGACCACAGCGGTTTGGCGATCAAGCCGATGTTGGCGGTGCGGGCGCGGGCGTCCAAGGACGATGATTCGCCGTGGCTGGAGTTTGGCAAGAGCGCGTACCTGCGCGAGCCCGAGTCATGGACCTCGACGATCCCGTCGATGGCGCCGGTGGGCGTGGGGCAGGTCTTTTGCGACGGTCAGAACTTTCATTTTGTGTCACTGCGGCCCGGTGCGGAGCGTTTGAAACTGCCGCTGGCGTCGATCACGCGCTTCAGGCCGCACATTCACGCCGTGGAGTTGGAGTGTCAGGGGCAGCAGTACGTCTTTATTGGCATTCATCTATGGCGAGCGCTGTCGATGGCGCATTTCCTCAGGGCCTACAAGGTGGACGAGGGGCAGACCGAGCATGCGCTTTGGGCCACGGGGCTGCGCGAGGACGTGTCGTTGGACGAGGCGGCGGTGTTGGAGGCGATCCCGTCGAGTGAGTCCATCAAAAAGCGCGTCCACGCGGTGGTGTCGGTGGCGTCCAACCGGGCCAGAGAGCGGTTTGGCGAGATCATTGAAGGGGTGTTGGCGCTGGAGTACCCGGCGGCGCGGGCGTTGGCGGATCGGATCGTGGGCGTGGCGGAGCATTTGGACGCGGGGCGCGCGGCGCACGCCGAGTCTGAGGCCCACACCACGGCGCTGTGGTTGGAGTCTTTGCCGACGTTGGCGCCCTTGATGTCCGCCGACGATCTTCTGGGGGATCTGGAGGGCGCGGTGATGGTGGCAATGGGGTCTTGGGAGCAGGCGACAGACTTTGCGGCGGATCTGGAGTTGGACGATGACCAGGGGGCGCTGCTGGAGGTGCCGCTGGCGATGAAGTCCGGGGACGTGGCCAAAGCGCGCCGCTCGGCCCAGGGGCTTGATGGGGACAGCTTCTTTGCCGAGGCGTTGGCGGCGGCGGTGGCGTCTGCCCAGGAGCCGAGCGATGGGTGAGGGGTCCAGCCAGGAGGCCAGTGGCCGGGCGTCGGCGCTCTTGTGGTCGTTGTTGTCGCATGTGGGCGAGTCTGGGGCGCTTGGCGAAGCGCTGATGGGCTTGTTGGGGCAGATGCCCGCGGTGTGGCAGGCGGCGGTGGAGGTGGCGCGGGGTTTGGAGGACGATGTGGGCGCGCGCGCGTTGGCCGACGAGCACCTGGAGCCGCTGCTGGAGTCTGCTTTTGAGCGCGTGGACGCGTTGGTGGAGTCGCTGTGGGAGCAGGATGACGCGCTGTGGGAGCTGGCAGGGCGTTTGGGCGCGGTGGTGGATCGCGTGACGAGCGATGAGCGTCTGGCGCAGGCGGCGGTGGCGTTGGGTCAGCGGGCCCTGGACGCCAGCGACAGGGCGTTGGAGGCGATGGCGGTGGCGGCCTTGAGCCAGCAGCGCGATGAGCGGGCCGAGCAGACGCTGGGGGCCGTGGAGGTGATCCTGGGCCGCGTGGTGGCGCGCCTGGTGGAGCGGGCTTTTGAGGAGCGCGCCCGGCGCTGAAGCCCATATTTTCTTTTGTGCTTTTGGACTTTGTGTTTTGTCGCGGCGTTGGCGGTGTCTGGGGGATGTGTGCCTTGCGCGGATGTGTCGCGCGCGGCTTTTGTGGGTCAGGTTTTGTTGGGTGTGGGGGGTCGGCATCCGCCCAGGTATTCTTCAAACCAGGAAGGCGGTTTGGGGGTGAAGACCTCGTCGCAGAGGGTGACCTCTTGGATGCGATCGATGCGGAACATGCGGGCTGCGTTGCGCAGGCGATCGTGGGCGACGATGTACCAGGTGGGCATGCTGAGCAGGAGGCCGTGGGGTTCGATCTGGCGAGAGGTCGCCTGGCCTTTGCGGTCGGTGTATTCGAGGGCGAGCAGGCGCCGCTCGAAGAACGCCAGTTCGAGGGTTCCCAGCAAAGAGGGTTCGATGGGGTCGGGTCCCGTGCCGGAGCGAAAGGCGTCGGGCAGGCCGACGGTGATCCGTTGCATCAGGTGTCGAAATCTGGCCGCGCGCGCTCGGGGGAGCGTGGCGATGAGTCGGTCCACGGCGTGGTTTGCGGCGTTGCCGTAGGGCAGCCCCATGGCCATGTGGTTGACCGTCCCTGCGGCCAGGGCAAGGCCCAGGACTTCTTCGACGCTCAGCCGGATGGCGGGCAGGCGCGCCATGCTGTTGAGGGCGAAGCCGCCGCCGGGGCCAGTGCAGCTTTCGATGGGTTCGCCCCTGGCGCGCAGTGAGGCCACGTCGCGCAGGATGGTGCGCTGGGTGACGCTGAAGTGGTTTGCGGCGTCGGCGGCGGTGCCGCTGGGGCGTCCTCGCAACCAGCCCATCAGGGCTTCTCTGCGTTCGTGTGTGTTCATGCGTTGGGGCCTCCTTGTGTCGCCCAGTCAAAACATATCTAAAATACCTGACACGTTCTGTCACCAATAGGTCTTAGCTTGGCTCTGGAAGCAAAAACGCCCCGTCAATGGGGGGCACACCACAAGGAGTCATCATGACACTCAAAAGCGTTGCTCAGGATTACGTCGCCATGGTCAAGAAGGGTCAGTTCATGGAGCTTTTGGGCAAGCTCTACCACGAGGACGCCGAGAGCGTGGAGGCTGCTCCCGGGCCGGACGGCAGCCGCGTGGCCAAGGGGTTGGGGGCGCTGCGGGCCAAGAGTCAGGCGTTTGACAGCCAGCATAAGGTTCACAGCCAGGAGCTGCATGGCCCGTGGCCGCACGGCGACAACAAATTTGCTGTGCATATGGTCTTTGACATGAGCCACATTGAGAGCGGGCATCGCTGGACCACCGATGAGATCATTGTGTTGACCGTGGAGGAGGGGAAGATCGTCAAGGAGGAGTTTTTCTACGAGATGGGTTGAGGGTTTGGGCTGAGCGTGCAGGCGATCGGGTGAAGGTCGTGTGCTTGAGTCCGGGCGAGTTCTTTCTTTGATGATACCAAAATACAGACGTCCGACTCACTTTGTGACGTTTGGGGCGGCCCTGATGGCCTCAGGACTCACGTAACTCCCCCGCAATAGCGGTCTTGGGCGGCC
>CAKZKQ010000646.1 GCA_937123825.1 uncultured Pseudomonadota bacterium | reverse complement strand
CGCCTCTCCTCGATCTGCCCGTCCTGCCCTCGCCACTGCCAGCACTGACCTGTCTTCTCTCACCCCTGCCATCCGTTTTTGCTCGCCCCAAAGTAAGCCTTTCATCTGCATTTTGGTATAAAACCCTCTCTCACGACCTTACAACGACCTCAAAACACTCAAAACCACCCAAAAGGACACCACCACACCATGCGCGCCATCATCCTTGCTGCCGGTATGGGCACTCGCCTTGGCAACCTGACCCTCGACACCCCCAAACCCATGATGGTCGTGGCAGGCAAGCCCCTGCTGCACCGCCAGATTGAAAACTACCGCAAAGAAGGCATCACCGACATCGCCGTGGTGCGCGGCTATCTGGCCGAAAAGATCACCCCCGAGGGCGTCACCTTCTACCACAACGCCCAGTACGCCGAGACCGGCCTGCTGGCCAGCCTCTTTGCCGCCGCGCCCGCCATGGACGACGGCTTCATCTTCTCCTACTCCGACACCGTCTGGAGATCCTCCCAGGCCGCCGCGCTGCGCGACCACCTTCAGGCCAACCCCAACCACATCAGCGTCGTCACCGACCTTGACTGGAAGGCCGTCTACGAAGGCCGCGACCAGCACCCGCTCTCCGAGGCCGAGTGCGCCCAGGTCAACGCCGACGGCCAGGTCATCGCCGTGGGCAAGTTTGTCACCGCCGACAACGCCCACGGTGAAGTCGCCGGCATGGGCGGCGTCGGCGCCGGTGTCGCCGCCCGTTTCAAGCAAGCCTGGGACGAGATGGCCAACGGCCCCGACGGCCTGGAGACCGCCTTTGGCCAAAAAGGCACCCTGCGCTACGCCTACGTCACCGACCTGATGCAAAAACTCGGCGACGAAGGCATCACCTTCTCCACCGTCGACGTCCACGGCGGCTGGCGCGAAATCGACACACCGCAGGATCTAGAGCGCGCTTGTGCCCTGCTGGGCACAAGTGAGCTCTAGATCGGTTCGCGGCGCCGGCGCTGCGCTTGGCTTGCTTTCGGTTCGCTTGCTGGCGCTGCGCTTGTGGTTCGGTCGCGGCGCTGCGCTTGCTTCCTTGTGGTTCGGTCGCTTTCGCTCCCTTTTGGCATTTGCGATGGGTGGGTTCTTGGCTTCGCCGGTGGGAGTGGGGCATTTCGTCGAAAGTGTTTCGTTTTTTGGGGGCTGGATGAACGGCGGTGGAGGCTTGGGAGGCTTTCCAAGGGGTTTGTGGGGCTCTTTGGTTGGTGGGTTTTGTGTGTTTTATGTTGGGTTTTTTGGAGGATTGAGGGTTGTGAAGGGATTTTGGGTTGCTTTGGTGGTTTTGGGGCTGGTTTTTGGGGGGCGTTTGCCTGAGGCCGGTGCTGAGGAGCCTGATGAGGTGTGGGATGAGGTGGCCGTTGGGGTTTACAGCGCGGGGGCTCTGGTTGGAGGGCCTGTGGCGCTGGCGACGGTGGGGGATTTGAGCGTGGGCGAAGCGGCTTTGGTCAGCATGGCCAGCGCTGCGGGTGTGTTGACGATGGGTTTGGGGGTCTCGATGGTGGGCGGCGGGGCGTTGATGGTGGTCTTGTCGCCGTTTGCGCTCCTGGAGTCGCCCGAAGCCATGGGGGAGATGGCCGGCGCTGGGGCGCTCTTGATGGCCGCTGGCTTTGGTTTGACCTTGTTGTCGCCGCTGGTCTTTGGGCTGACGACCAAGGCCGTGGATGGGGAACTGGGCGATAAGCCCGAGGCCATCGTCGCGGTGTCGTTGTTCAGCACGGTGGGGGCAGTGGCGGGCGCTTACGCGGGATTTCTGGTCGCGGATGTTGTTCTTGATGGGGACGACAACACGATGCTCTATGTGCTCAGTGCCACCGCCACGAGCCTGCTTTTTGCCAACCTGAGCTATTTGGGCGTGCGTGCCATCTTTGATGACGAAGATGAGGCGCCGCCTGGCCAGGACAAGCCTGCGTTTTTTCTCTCCACACCCGCCATTGCCTTTTAAATGGTGTGGGACAGAACCGCCCATTGCCTCGGGCGCTGCACTCCAATACCCTCCGCGCAAACACCTGGCAGAGCCCCGTATCTGTCACCGTTTGACATCCGGCCCACAAAAACGAACCACTTTCGACGGGATGCCCCACTCCGACCAGCGGAGCCAAGAACCCAACCCATCACAAATGCCAAAAGGGAGCGAAAGCGACCGAACCAAAAGGGAACGAAGTGACCGAACCAAAAGCAAGCCCCGCAGGGGCGCCGCGAACCGAAAGCAAGCCAAGCGCAGCGCCGGCGCCGCGAACCGTGAACGAGCCCGGCTCGTTCACCATCGGTATTATTGCGGATGTTCATATTGGGCCCAGGGCCAGTTTTGCTGGGCAGGTGCGCAAGATCGGGGATCAGGCTGCGGCGTTGACGCAGGCGTTTGTGGACGACATGAACGGGCGTTTGAAGCCGGACCTTGTGTTGAACCTTGGCGACGTGGTGCAGGAAGAGGGCAGGGCGAAGGACATCCCCAGGTATCGGCAGATCTTTGAGATTTTGTCGGGTTTGGACGCGCCCCATTACCCGGTGGTCGGCAACCATGACCTGATTGACATGCGAACCGAGGATCTGCTGGAGATCTGGTCGGGGCTGCCCAACATGAAGGGGCTGGGGGCGTTGGAGGAGCGGCGGCTTTATTACAGCTTCAAGGCCGGACCGTTGACCTTCATTGTGCTGCACTCCCAGGAGAAGAAGGACAGCCACATCTGGATCGAGGACGATCAGGTGGCGTGGTTTGAGCAGGAGCTGGCGGCGGCGGTGGGGCCTGTGATGGTGGTGGTGCACCACTCGTTGGCGGACCAGGACACGTCGGCCAACCACTGGTTTGGCAAGTGCCCCCATCTGGCGCTGGTCAAGAATCGGGCGCGCGTGCGGCAACTCATCGAAGAGAGCGGCAAGGTGGCGCTGGTGCTCAACGGACACCTCCACTGGAACAACTGCACGGTGCACGCCGGGATTGGGTACTACACCGTTCAATCCCTGATTGAAAACGCCGGAGGCTGGGAGCCGCCGCGCCCCGCCCGCGCCTGGAGTCAGTTCCATTGGCAGGGCCAGGGATATCGCCTGGAGGTCTTGGGCGATGACCCGTGTCTCTTTGAGCCGCTCAGTTAAACCCCTCCCTGCGCTTTTCCCATTTTCTAATCCCCACCAAGTATCCTGACGAATCAGTGCTTTGTTGTGGGGCAGCGTCCACTGCTCCAGCGGGGCATTATTTGGATGGGCGCCCTTCCATCATTAGAATAAAATTCCATGAGAACGGCAGCGTTGGTGCCCATGGCAGACACGACCGCAATGGGGTTGTGTGTGAGAGCACATCGGGCATTTCGTTGCCTCTGACCATTGGTCCCTTTGATGGGGCCTGAGGTGGTTGTGATGGACCGAAAACTTTTGGTTTTGTGCGGGGCGCTTTTGCTCGCAGCGGGTTGTGGCGACGACAAAAAGACGACGACCCAGCCTGAGTGCGACGAAGCGGACACGTCCTGCAACGGGGAGGAAGAAGAAGAGCGCTTTGAGTGCAGCGCGGGCACGTTTGACGACGACGCGGACGACACCACGCCGTGCGTGGATTGTGAGCCCGGAAACTTTTGTGAAGGCGGCGCAGCGGCGCCGGTGGCCTGCGCGGCAGGTCAGCAGGACGACGACGATGATCCGGCCACAGCGTGTGCTCCGTGTGACGCCGGGGGCTTTTGCGCAGGTGGCGTCGCCGACAGAGTCGCGTGTGCTGCGGGAAGCTGGGACGATGACGCCAACAGCGCCACCGAGTGCGCAGACTGTGAGCCCGGGTTCTACTGCGCAGGCGAAACGAGCGAGCCCATCGCCTGCGACTCGCCGCTCTTTGACGCGGACGAGGACCCTGCGACCCCGTGCGAACAGGGCTACACGGTCAGCGGCTTCGTCGAGGGGTTGCCCGTGGGAGCGTCGCTGGAGCTTGCCCTCGAAGACGTTGACGGCAGCGCCCTCACCGTGGAGGCCGATGGGGTCTTCACCTTGCCGGCCCTCCTCCTTGATGGGCAAAACTTCACGGTGTCTTTGACGCCCCCCGAGGGACTGACCTGTCTCATCGCCAGCGGGGCGTCCGGTGAGATTGCAGGGGTCAACTTCACAGGCATTGAGGTGGAGTGCGCGACCTCGGGCCAACTCGATCCCAGCTTTTCAGTCTTTCGAGAGAACGTCTTTGGCTTGCACGACCGGGTTTTTGCCGTCGCAGAAGCCCCCGACGGCAGCATCTACTTTGCCGGAGGCATCCAGAACGCCTTTGAACCCAGAAACGCTTCCCAATGGATGTTGGCTCGCCTCGACAACGACGGGGCGTTTGACGAGACATTTGGTGAAGACGGCTACACGCCCCAGCCACCGGCCTTTGGTGGCGGCTTTGAGTTCTTCCCCGAGTCCGCCGAGTGCATCGTCCTGCAACCCAACGGGCGGATCGTGACGGCGGGCCGTGTCATCGGAGAGGGGCGCGACTTTGGGCTGGCGGCGTTTTTGCCCAACGGTCAACTCGACGCAAGCTTTGGCACCGACGGCACCACCCGCACCAACTTCAGCGCCATCGACGATGTTTTTGACTGCCACGAAGACTCTCAAGGCCGGATCGTGGTGGTGGGAAGCTCCAACACCGACGGCAAAGACGTTCGGGTGGCGCGCTACAGCGCCGACGGCATCCTGGACACCACCTTTGGAGACGACGGCAGCGTCCTGGTGGGCGAAGACGGCGTCGATGAAGAAGCGCGCGCGCTGCTGATCCTGGACGACGACTCATTTGTGCTCGCTGGCCACGCCGACCAACAAGGCATGGTCATGCGGCTTGACGCCGCTGGAGCCCTGATGCCCTCCTTTGGCAACGGCGGCACAGTGATTTTTGCCAACCCCACCGCCCAGCAAGACGTGATCGCCGACGTCGAACTGGCCAGCCCCGACACCCTCGTTGTCGTGGGCTACCAACACACCGGAGCGCGCACCGAAGGCACCGTCCACCAACTCCTGCTCGCCGATGGCACCCTCAACACCGCCTTCAACACCACCGGCAGCATCATCCTCTCCGAGCTTCCAAACCAATCTCGCCTCAACAGCGTCGTCGTCAACGACGCCGGCCAGATCTTTGTCGCCGGCAACCTGCAACTGCAAATGCTCATCATGCGCCTGTCCCCCACCGGAGAGACAGAAACCGGCTTTGGCCAAGACGGCCTCTTCCTCTACCGAAACCCCTCGGCAGGCGGCGCCAACCACATCATCCTCGACGCCCAGGGCCGCCTGCTCATCGGCGGTGAACTCAGCGCCAACAACCCAGATCTAGGTGTCCTCCGCGTCCTCCCCTAGTTTTGGGCGGCCCTGATGGCGTCAGACACCACAGAACTCGCTTGCAATAGCGCTGCTATGGCTTCGCTCGTTCTGAGGCGTCTGACATCCATCATTGCTCGCCCAAAACCCATCGTTCTTTTGAGTTTTTCTTTTTGAATTGCTTGGGTTTTGTGTGGGGTCTGTGGTGGTTCGGTCTCGGTGGCTCAACAACGTCACCTGCGGGTTAAATTACGCTCCCTGGTGGAGCTTCTTGCTCAAATCAAGCGCCACCCGTTCAACAACGCCACCTCCTCGAATCGACCGTGTTCACACAACAAAGCCGTCTGTGTGAATCGACCGCGTTCACCAGCAAAGTCGACAAGCGAACAAGGGGCTTGGAGACTCCGCAGGAGTCTCTCCGTGGCTGGGGCAGGGGCCCCAGCGACGTGACCCCTTAGTGAGCGCTACAATCGCCTGACCCGAACTGCCTGCGCCTTCCAACAAAGCCGCCTGTCACAAATCAAGCGCGTTCATCCAGCGGATCGGATCTTGCAGAAGTAATGGGGGTGGTCCTAGGGCCATCGAGCCAGAACACCCCTCAGTGGGCCCAAAGTGGTCACTGAAGCAGCCACCGTGTGGAGTAATCTTTGTCCACACCAGGAGCTTATATGAACACAGTGAAGGTCGACCTTCATGTCCATTCGCACTTCTCGGACAGCCCCAAGATTTATCTTTTGGCCAAGGCCGACTCCAGGGAGTGCTATACGACCCCGGAGCAGGTGTACCAGCGGGCGATGGCCCGTGGCATGGATTTGGTGACGATCACCGACCATGACACCATTCAGGGGGCTTTGGAGATCGCCCATCATGGGCCGCATGTCTTCATCTCGGAGGAGGTGTCGGCGCGCTTTCCGGACAATGGGTGTGTGGTGCATGTGTTGGTGTATGGCATCACCGAGGCGCAGCACGATGAGATTCAGCGCCTGCGCTACAACATTTATGATCTGGTGCCTTATCTGCGTCAGCAAGGCATCGTGCATGCCTTGGCCCATCCGCTCTCGAGCGTGAACCAGCGCCTCAAGCGCGAGCACCTGGAGCAGTGCTTCTTGATGTTCAAAAACATCGAGCTGCTCAATGGTCCCCGAGACCCGTACCATCGTAAGGCGCTTGAGGACATCTTTGGGGCCATGACCCGCAAGGATTTGGAGCGCTGGGCCAATGAGTACAACCTGGAGCCGATCGATTGGGATCCGGCCCGTGGTTTTGTGGGCGGCAGCGATGACCACTCGGGGATCGCCATCGCGCGGGCATACACCTCTTTTGAAGGGCCTGCCACCGTGCAGGGGCTCTTTGATGCGATCGACGAGCGTCGGACCCGTCCTGAGGGCGAGTTTATGACGCCGGTCAGTGCGGCCCACAACATTTATTCGGGGGTGGTGCAGTACTATTTGGATAAGAAGGAGACCCAGAGCCAGGATGGGATTTACCATCAGCTCTATGAGGGGATTTCGACCGGTGGGGCATCGTTGATGGCCCGTGGGGATCTGCGCGAGTTGATGCGATCGCCTCTGGGGCGGCTCATTGGGGCGTTTCAGGCTGTGGGGCTTGATACCAGCGTGCTCAGTTGGGAGCGGATGCTTCAAGAGGGCGACAAAGAGGGCCTGCATCGCGAGATCAACACCATGGCCATGAAGCTGACGCGCCATGCCTTCTCGGGTCTGTCGCAGGAGCTGGTCGACGCCGTCAGCCGCATTGACCTGGACGCCATCACCCAGCTCATCCCGGCGGCGCTGCAGATGCTCCTGCTTCACGTGCCGTACTACATAGGCTACCGCTACTTCTATCAGGACCGCCGCCGCGCTGAGGCGCTGCACAAAGCCATCGGTCTGGGTTATGAGGCCAGCAAGGAGCAGCCCTCGGTGGCGATCTTCTGCGACACCCTGGACGACGTCAACGGCGTCACCCTTGGGCTGCGCAGGATGGTGCGTGAGTTGCACGAGCAGGGCAAAAACGTCTACCTCCTGGGCGTCCGCACGCCCACAGTGGGCAGCAGCGCCGGGAGCCTGGACCAATGGGCCGACGAAGCCGGTGTGGGGGCGGTGGTGCGCTTTGAGCCGCTGGCGACCTTTGCGCCCCCTGGCTACGATCACATGCCGCTTGGCCTGCCGCCCGTGCTTGAGATGATGCAGTGGTGTGTGGAGCACGAGATCGATCTCATCCAACTCTCCACCCCCGGCCCCGTCGGCTGGGCCGGTTTGGCGATCGCCAAGATGCTCGCCTCACCCGTGGTCGGCCACTACCACACCCAGGTGCCCGAATACACCGAGCGGCTCATCGGCGACAAAAACATCACCGGCATCGTGCGCGCCTTTGTGGGATGGTTCTACGGCGCCATGGATCGGGTCATCGTGCCCAGCCGCGCCACCTTCGACAACCTCCTGGACATGGGCCTGCGCCGCGAGCGCCTCTCCATCCTCTCCAGAGGCGTCGACACCCAACGCTTCTCACCCCAACGCCGCGATCCCTCCATCTGGCAGCGCTACGGGCTCAACGGCGTCAAAAAGCTCCTTTATGTCGGCCGCGTCTCGCGCGAGAAGAACCTCGACGCGTTGTTGGAGACCTACCAGGGGCTGCGCGACAATGGTGTGGCGGTGGAGTTGGCCATTGTGGGCGACGGGCCTTACCGCGAAGAGTTGCGCCAGCGTATGGACGGAGACCAAGGGGTGTCGTTCACGGGCTATGTGGGCGGCGACGACCTGGCGGCGCTCTTTGCCAGCGCCGATCTCTTTGTCTTCCCCAGCTCGACCGACACCTTCGGCAACGTCATCCTTGAGGCCCAGGCCTCCAGTCTTCCAGTGGTGGTCACCGATCAGGGCGGACCCGCCGAGCTGATCGTCCCCGAGCGAACCGGCGTCATGGTCCCTGCCGACAACCAGCAGGCCCTCCAACAGGCGGTGCACCGCTTGCTGAGCGACGACGCCCTGCGCCAGCGCATGTCCAGCGCTGCCCCTCAGCACGTTCAGGCCATGAGCCACAACGCAGCCGCGCGCGAACTGTGGGACTTCTACAACCACCAGATCGCCCAGGATCAGGACGTGCGCACCGAAGCCGTTCGACAAGGGGTGTAAAAAGTCAGTGAATATCCACCGACAGGTCCCGTCTGTAGAGCCGGAACGCAAGTACGGGGCACTATCACTGACTGATGCTTGATTTCGTGGTCAGTGTCCTTCACGCTGCTATAAACTGATGTGCACGATTTTTGTCCTTTGGCACACCACCATGGAGCTTTGACCATGACACACTCAATCCCCGCTGCTCAGCCTGCTTTCTCCCTGCCTCGCCTTTTTGTCAGCGCCATGGTGGCTTTGCTGGTCACCAGCCTCGGCCTGGGTGTGGCGCTGGCCAGTCACCAGATCCCGACCTGGAAGGCCAAGGACGCCAAGGGGCGCACCGTCAACACCTCCGCCATGGCAGGCAAGGTCCAGATCATCACCATCAGCAACCCCGACTACAAGTACAAGAAGGCCACCGACAAGGCCCTCCAGGTCATCGCCGGCAACTTCGGCTCCGCCGATGACGTCGGTCAGTTGACCCTGGTGGACCTGCGCGGCATGAACTGGGCCAAGTACCAGGCCGCCGATGTCTCCGGTGAGTTGGAAAAACGCATGGTCAAAGCCCACGATCGCATCGCCAAGCGCATCGCCAAAGCGCTGGGCAAAGAGGGCGACGCGGCGGCCAAATCCAAAATCGACAAAGGCCTCCACCTTATCCCCCTGCGTGAAGACAAAATCATCCACCACTACAAGCCCTGGACCAGCGACACCACCGAGAACAACCTCATCCTGGTCGTCGTGGACAAGTCCGGCAAGTTCAACAAGTTCTGGAAAATCAAAAAGGGCACCGGCGAGGCCGCCATCGACAAGACGCTGGCCGAGTTGAAGTCCACTGTGGAAGGGTTGCGCTGACGATATGCAGGCCTCCTCTCACCCCCTCCTCTTGCGCCGCGTTGCACCTTTGATGTGCGTCGCGGCGCTGGCGCTTGGGCTCATCCTTACAGGCGTGGCCGTTGGCGCCGAGCAAGACGAGAAGCCCGGACAGTGGACCGTCACCGATGCCCGAGGCGCCGAGATCAAGGGCGAAGACTTTTACGGTCGCGTGACGGTCTTGCTCCTCTACGCCGATCCCAGCGAGTCCTTTGTTCTGCCCATTCTGGACGACCTGGTGGTGCAGTATGGGCACCGCTCAGACATGGCGCTGATCTCGGTCGTGGATGTGCGCAAGGTGGACCCCGAAGCTCAAAGCTTTGCCATGCGCCGTCTGGATGCCCGTCGGCTGGCCACCGCAGCGCGTGTGCGCCGCCGTCTGGAGCGCGAAAACAAGCCCGACATCCACTTCCTCAGCCGCAAGTTGCCCATTGTGGGCGACTTTGCCGGCCGCATCTTTGAGCTTTACCCCCATTGGGACCCCAAGCGGCACACCACTGTGGTTGTGCTCTCTCCTGAGGGCCACCACGTCGGCTCTTGGAAGCTGACCCAGGGTGCAGACAACGGGCGCACACTCGGCCTTGTGGACGACGCCATCCAGTTCCTTCTGGAGCAGTAACGCCCTTCAGTAATCGATCCATCCCATGCGATTGAAGAGCATGTGCAGTGGGGACATCCCCCAGGGATCGTGGCTGACAAAGAGCGCCGTAAACACCGAGAAAGCCAGCGCCGCGGCAGCCGCCGACCACATTGCACGCCCTCGCAGCTTCTGCGCCGCTGGGATCAGCAGCAACAACCACATCGGCGTCAGCCAGAAGAGCCATCGAAACCCATGGGCTCCGCCGCCGTAGTTGCCCGTCTTGAAGACAAAGTAGGGCGCGGCGATCAACACCGATGCGCTCAGGATCAACGCCACAGGCCGCCACGGTGAGTCGGGATCGCGCAGCGATGTCCAAGCCCCCCAAAGTGAGAACAACCACAGCGGCGTCAGGCTCAGCACGCCGTGGTGCCCCAGGATGAACTGGAAGGTGTAGAGGAGCTTGGGTTCATTGAGCGTGTCGAAGCTCATGGGGTTGTTCCAGTAGCTGCCGGG
Source organism: uncultured Pseudomonadota bacterium (assembly GCA_937123825.1). Classification (GTDB taxonomy): domain Bacteria; phylum Myxococcota_A; class Bradymonadia; order Bradymonadales; genus CAKZKQ01. Next base: position 8,232 of record CAKZKQ010000646.1, on the reverse strand, counting down.
GTAGTGGTAGTCGCCAATGAGGTAGAAGGGCAACAGGCTGCCACCTGTAGCGATCAGGTTGAGCACAAAATGGGCGCTCAAAGGCAGGATCGCCGCTGGCACAAACCAGTTCCACGTGGTGCGCGGCCCAAAGCGCGCCACGGCGGCCACAAAAAGCCCCACGCTGGCCACCGCCGCTGGCAATTCCAGGGTCGGGGCCAGCCCAGCAAAGAACCCTGCTGCGCTCAAGTGCCACAGGGAGCTTCGGTGGCCCATGTCCAGCATCCACTGGTGGTAGAAGGCAAAGAAGAGCGCCACGGCGGCCATGGTGTGGTTGTTGGCCATGATGCTGTAGCCAAAGACATAGTGCCCAAAGGCACCCGCCAGCAGGCAGAAGCGGTAGGCCCAGCGTCGCCTGTCGGTGACGGCGTTTAAGAAGCTGGCCCAGGCCAACACAAAAAAGAGGTACGGCACGCCGATGCAGATCACCACCAGGAGTTTGACGACCAGCCACTGGGCGTTGCCAAAGGTCCTGCCGGTGCTGTGCTTGATCATGGCGTAAACCCCTGCCATCAGCGCTGGCATCATGGGGGGTTTGGAGGCGTAGAGTTTGCCGTGGCGCTGGACCTTGTCGATGGTGTCAAAGCGCGACGGCTCAATGGACCAGGTGCCGTGGTCGATCAGGGCTTCGACGGTCGCAAAGCGCGCCCGGTCGTGGTGCCCTGTGGGCTGGGGGCGCGTCATCAGGAGCACAAAGAGACACGCGCCGGCAAAGACCCAGCGCGTGAACCTGTCTTGTTGAAGCACTTCCCACACGGTCTCCTCCTTGCTTGAGCGGTGGCCAGTCGGGCCGGGATCGCTTGCGGGATGGGATCGGCCTTGTTATACCTCTTACCCGATGATGGCACCTGTGGGACACAGAATTGAAGGTGCGTTGTGGCGCAAAACCACAGAGCACGCCCGCCGGTGAACACTGACCGATGAATGATGGGCGCTCACAACGCGCTCAACGCTGTCAAACCCACTGGCCGGCAGGCTCTTTCCTGCGCGCCATCAGGGTTCAAACTGACCCATCCGCACTGAACGCCAGCCAAGCCTCACTGGGGCGTTTCTTTTGTAGGCGCCCTGGGCTGCCGCTGGCCATGGAGCATCGTGATGACATTTTTTGAAGCTGCTGTTGAAGTGTTGCGCAACGCGGGACGCCCGCTCCACTACAAGAAGATCACCGAGATCGCCATCAAGCAGGGCCTGCTCAATCCCTCGGGCCAGACCCCTGGCCTGACCATGGGCAACCAGCTCAACCAGGAAATCCGCAAAAACAACGGACAGTCCACCGTCGTGCGCACTCGCCCCGGTGTCTTTGGTCTCAGCGCCTGGCAGGCTCCCGAGGAGCCCGCCGCCGTGACCGAGCCTGTCGTGATTGAAGAAGCGCCCGCGCAGGCCGCCGAGCCCGCCGAAGAGGAGGCCGAAGAGGCTCCCCGCGGCCGCCGTCGTCGTCGTGGTCGCCGCCGCCGCTCCGAAGAGCCCGCCGTGGAGGCCGCCGCCCCTGAAGCGCCCGCCGAAGCCGCCGCGCCTGCTCCCGAGCCGGTCGCCGAAGCTGCCCCCGAGCGCCCGCGCCGCACTCGCCGCAGCCGCAAGCCCGTCGAAGAGGCTCCCGCTGCCGAGGCCCCCGTCGCCGCTGCTGCCGCTGCTGCCGAACCTGTGGCTGCCGCACCGGCTGCCAGCGGCACCCTCGAAGAGCAAGCTGCCGCCATCAACGCCGCCACCGAGCAGGCGATCGCGGGCAAACTGGCCGGCCTTGGCGCCGACGCCGCTGAAGCGCTCGTGGCCCAGCTTCTGACCGCCGCTGGCTACGTCGATCCCGTGGTCGCGCGTCGCCTTGACGGGGCCCTGGTCTGGACCGTGCGTCAGGCCGGTGGGCTGACCGACGTCAACCTGGCCGTGGGCCTGGTGACCGACAACCGCATCGTCAACGATCAGGACATCATTGGACTGCGCGGCTCGCTGCATCACCACGGCGCTCAGGAAGGCATCCTGATCACCTTTGGCAAGATCGACGCCAGCGCCCATGACGAAGCCTCGGTCGCCAACGTGGCCCGCATCAGCCTGGTGGACAGCCAGCGCGTGGCCAGCCTCATGAGCCAAAATGGCCTGGGCGTCCAGATCCAGCAGGTCCCCGTGGCGCGCCTTGACGATGCCTTCTTTGCTGCGCTGGTGGGCTGAAGTCATGGGCAGACGCGGGTTGTGGAGCACATGGTTTGGCGTGTGTGTGTTGACGTGCGCTCTGGCAGCTTGCGGCGGCTCCAAGGTGATCGAGTACAACGATCCCAACCCCGACGCAGAGACGCGAAGCCCGCAAGACGCGCCCCAGAGCACCGTCATGTTGGAGCTTGATGAGCCCGCCACTGGAAAGCTCGTCTCTGTGCGCCAACGGCCCCGCTACCGCGTCAAAATCCTCACCCCCGGAAAGCTCAACATTCGTCTGTCCTGGAACAACCAGGACGGTCTGGACCGCATCCTTGTTCAAGGCGGCACGCTCAAAGAGATCGTTGTCCTTGATGGGCGCCAGAAGCTCAAACTCAATGAGTCCCTCGATGTCGGCCCCGGCTTCTACACGCTTGAGTTGATCGCTGGCCCTCAATCCGCGTCCTACAACCTCGTTGCCTCACACACGCCATGAAGACCTTCTGCAAAGCAGGGCTCGTGATGGTGGCGCTGCTTTGTTTGACGGCCTGCCCGTCTGCCGAGCAGCCCACCAAGGCCAAGCAAGAGCCGGCCAAATCCCCTTCCAAACCCGCTGCTGAACCCGACGATGTCGTCAAAGGCCCCCAAAAGGCCAAGTTGGCAGCGTTGCGTCACAACCCGGCCCCAGTGCTGCCCGCGCGCCCCGACCAGCCAGTCTGGAAGCGTCAGCACCCACAGGAGACCGCAGGATCGCTGACGGACATCGCGGCTGTCGACGGCGCGGTGGTGGTGACGACCAGCGATGGGGAGATTTTCAGGGTGACCCTGGAGGGGGAATGGCAAAAGCTTGGTCCCAGCGGCGGTGAAGGGTTGGTGGAGGTGGCCAGCGCCAAAGGCCCCGGTGGTCAGTGGGCGTTGGCGGTGCTGGACGTACAGGGGCGCGTGCGCCTGAGCGTGGACGGCGGCAAGACCTGGCGTCAGGTGCGCCAATCTCCCGAAGGTTGGGCGGCCGCTCCAGCTGTGGGGCCGTTTTCGCGCCGTCAGGGGCCTTTTTTTGCCTTGGACGTCCGCTGGGTTGGCGACAAGCTGGCGCTGGTGGCCTGTGGGCGCGCCACCCACGTGCTCTCGTCGATGGATGGGGCTCAAAGTTGGGTTGAAGACCAACTGGAGGGGCTGCAAAACCTGACCGACTGTGCCATCGGGCCCAAAGGGACGCTGGTCACCGCTGGAGAACGAGGCGTGGCCTTCCGCCGGGATCCTGGTCTGAAGGATTGGAGCCACATCACGCTTGGCAAAAAGCCGCAAGTTCAGGCGCTGGCCATCGACGCGCGCAACGCCGACCGCTTTATGATGCTCGGCCAGGGCGGCGCCGTGCGCGTCACCTCCAACCGGGGCAACGCCTGGGAAGACAACGACGAGAACGGCGTGGAGTTTTCTGCGGCGGCGGCGTTGCCCGACGGGCGCATGTTGGTGGCGACTCTCAAAGGCGAAGTCCGTGCTGGTGTCCCGGGCAAGGGCTGGAAAGTGCTCCGCCCTGCCGATGGTCAGCCCATTTTGTATTTGTCGGTCTCTGATGCCGGGCTTTTTGCTGCCGGACCGCACCAGATTTGGAGGTCTGAAGCCGCAGGCAAGCCCTGGCAACCCCTTTGGAAGGAGTCCACCAGCGCGTTGGCGGATGTGTACGCCACCGGGCAGGGGAGGGCGGTGGCGGTCGGGTCGCGCGGCACGGTCCTGGAGGCGAGCCCTGGCAATGCCTGGGGTGCGCTGGGCAAGTTGCCTTTTGATGGGGTGGATTTGAACGCGGTGGCCTTCTCGGGCGGCCGCTTTGGTTGGATCGCCGCGGCCGATGGTCAGGTGGCGGTGACCGAAGACGGCGCGCGAAGCTGGAAGGTCGTGGACCCGGATCCGGCTCGGAATGTGCCGCTGAACGCTGTGACCGCGCTCGATCCGCTCAATGTCTTTGTGGCTGACGACGAGGGGCGCGTCTATGCCTCGGGCGACAAGGGGATGAGTTGGCGGCCTGTGGCCGCAGACAAGGCGCGTCAGGAAGGCATCACGGCGCTGGCCATGGTGCGTCAGAAAGAGGGCGCTGGGCTCTTGCTTGGGGGGCGTCGGGGGACGCTGTGGTCGGGGCGACCCTCGGATGAGACGTTGTCCGCCGAGTCGATCTCCAGCGCCAACGGCGTCGTGGCCATAGAGACGGCCGAGGATGTCTCCTGGGTCTTGGATGTGACGGGGCTTTTGCTCAGCCGCCGCGGGGCAAAGGGTCCTTGGCGCGTGTTGGCGGGCGCCTCGGGGGTGGAGTTTGCGTCGTTGGCGATGTCGCCTCAGGGGCAAGGGGTGGTGTTGACCTCGGCGGGCCAGGTGATGCGCACTGAGGACGGCGGTCAGAGTTGGTGGTTGGTCGAGCGCGCCAGCGCCCGCGTGCTGCACGACGTGGTCTGGGCGGGCAAGCCCGGCGTTTTTGTGGTGGTGGGTCACGGCGGGATGATCCTGCGCTCGGACGACGCGGGTCGAACCTGGACCCCACTTGAAGGAGCGCAGGCCGAGGGGCGGACGTTGACGACCGTCAAGCGCGTTGGAGAGGCGCTGGTGGCGGTGGGGTATCGCGGTGCTGCGGTGCTCAGCCGCGATGAAGGGCTGACCTGGGAACCCTGGCAAGGGGTCCCCAAAGAGCATCAAGGGCGGCACCTGACCACCATCGCGCAGGCACCCGGCGGTGCCATGGCGTTGGGTGGCATTGGGGTGCTGTGGTACCGGCCTCCGGGTGGCCTGTGGCAGGCGTTGGAGCCCGCCACAGAGAAGATCCGAGAGCTGCGCTCGTTGGCGATTGACGATCGCGGCGGCGTGTTGGCGGTGGAGTCTTCTGGGCGCGTGTGGTTGAAGCCTTCAAAGGACGCGCCGCTGTCGATGGTGGCCTGGAAAGCGCCCGGTCATGAGCAGACGCGCTGGAAAGACGTTGTGGTCTTGCAGTGGTCGCCGCTGGAGGTGATGGGGGTGACTGACACCGGCGCCAGCTTTGTGGCCAAGGAGCCTGGGCAGGACGTGGGGGCCTGGAGCGCGGTGGTGGGTTTGCCGCGTTCGTTCCAGGGTCAGGGGCGTTGGGAACAAGAAGGGGGTCGGCGGTGGTTGATAGGGCCTGATGGTCTTTGGGGGCAGAACCCCGATGGTCGATGGGCCCAGGTCCTGTCGGATTTTCCGGTGCCGCCGTCAGCGATGTCTTTTGCCGACGCCCGTCAGGGTGTGGCGGTGGGGCAGGGCGGCGCGCTCTTTTCGACCCAGGACGGCGGGGTAAGCTGGGTGTCGCAAGGCACCGCGACGCGCGCCGACCTCAAAGCGGTCAAAGTGACCTCGAAGGGGCGAGCCTGGGCCGTAGGTGCGGGCGGCGTGGTGCTGGAGCGTGCCGCGCCTTGACAGGACTCGTCGGGTCGTCTAGTGCTCCATCAAGCAGGTTTCTGATCCTCAAGTTGTGTTGTTGAGGGTCATAAAACACATCAGAGCGATTGTGGTGACGGCGTCAGAGAACGCGGTTGGCTCCACAGGTCTGGTGGGCGAAGGTTGATCGTGATGGGCGTGTGGTGATAAGGCACATGCCCCATTGATATGTTTTGTTGAGAGGCGATCCTGTGCGTCTATGGGGACTTTGCGGTGTAAACCGTGGGTCAGGCGCGCGGATTTAAAGCTGTAGACAGTGGGACGGTGGGGCGTCTGAGGGCGCGGGTTTGGTCACCAAATCTGTGCGATGGGCGACACATCTGGCGGTTGTGCGTGGGGCTTTGTGGGGTCCGCAAGCTGCGTCCTTCAAGGCAGACGGCTGGAGCGAAGAAGGGAGGTTTGGAACCGTGAGCAATTTCGGCAAATGGTTGGTGTTGGCGGCGATGACAGTGATGTGGTTGGGTTCGGCGGCGTGCATCAGCTACCCCAACTGCGAAAACGACGATCACTGCAGCGAAAAGGGTGAGTACTGCCTCAACGGCAAGTGCGCCCAGTGCCGCTTGGACACTCACTGCGGCAAGGGCCGCCGCTGCGTGGCTGGCGCCTGCGAAAAGATCCCGGGCTTTTGTGAGTCGGTTTCGGACTGCGTGGGCAAAGAGAAGTGCCGCGACAACCAGTGCGGCGACGAGTGCCTGTCGGACGCCGAGTGCACCGACGGCAAGCGTTGCCGCAACGGCGAGTGCCTCTCTGGGGTGTGCTCGACCGACGCCGATTGCACCGACGGTCAGGCGTGCCGCGACGGTCAGTGTGTGGCGGGCGCCGCGCAAAACAGCGGCGGCGGTCCCTGCGACGCGCTGGAGCCGGTCTACTTTGACTTTGACGAGTCCACGCTGCGCGCCGACTCTCGCTCCACGCTGCAAAAGCACGCCGACTGCATCAAGACCAAAGGCCGCAGCCTTCAGGTCGAGGGCCACTGCGATGATCGCGGCACCGAGGAGTACAACCTGGCGCTGGGCGAGCGTCGCGCCCGCACCACGCGTGACTACATGGTCAAGCTGGGCGCGGCCCGTGGTCGCCTCAAGACGATCTCCTACGGCGAGTCCAAGCCCGCCAAGTATGGCAACACCGAGTCGGTCTTCCAGCTCAACCGCCGCTGTGAGTTCAAGTGGCAGTGAGCCCGGTGCCGCGCTGATCCCGGGGTCTGCATGTTGAGTGGACTCTGGGGTCTGTGGGTTTCTGAAGCGATGATGTTTGGAGGCATCAAGATGAACAAGCGTATGCGTCGGTCGTTGATCGTCGGGATTTTCTGCCTGGTGTCGTTGCCGCTGGTCGGTTGTGTCACCGCAGGCCGTGGCGACAAGATGGAAGCTGACATTGCTGCGCTCCAGACAGAGATGGAGGCTCTAAAGTCCTCCATCTCCAAGGATCGGGAGAAGCTCAACGAGACGCTCATCAAGGCTCAGCAAGACGTCGAGCGTCTGGAGTCGGTGCTGCAAGAGGCCCGCAACGTGTTGGGGCGCAACAGCGCCGACCTGAGCGCCGATCTTGAGGCGCTGCGCAAGGCCGTCGACCGCCTCAGCGGCTCCCTCGACGTCAGCAAACGCGAGTTCCAACAGCTCCAAAAGGCCTTCGAGCTCTTTCAAAAGGACGTCGATGGCCGCCTCAACAGCCACCTGAGCCTGCCCAAAGACCCCGACGGTCTGTGGGAGGTGGGCAACCAGCGCTTCAACGACGAGAAGCACGACGACGCCCGCAAGGCGTTTGAGAAGTTTGCCCAGGAGTTTCCCCAACATGATCGCGCCGACGATGCGCTGGTCCTGCTGGGTCAGACCTTCCTGAAGCAAGAGCGCTACCAGGACGCCGCGCGGACCTTCACCAGGGTCCTGCGTGAGTACAAAGACTCCGACGTCAACGACGCCGCCAACTTTGGTTTTGGCAACGCGTTGGTGGGCCTGGGTCGCTGCGACGACGCCCGCGTCTTCTTTGAAGAGGTCACGCGCATGCGCCGCTCGCCCTACCGCAAAGAGGCCACCGCCAAGGTGCGCGCCATCAAACGCGGCAAGCTCTGCAAATAAACGGCTCCTCGCAGCGCTCCCGCTGGCTTTTGCCCACCTGGTGCGCTCGCCCCACAGTCCTTTTCTTTCCCCCAACGACCCCAATCGGTCCCCCAAGCGCGCCGAAGTCTGCCTTCAAACACGCTCGCCCTTTCTTCATGGCATCGTGTGGCATACCATAGCGCCTGCTCTGGTGCCTGCGACGGTTGTGTCGAGCGCAGCGACCAGGTCTTTTCTGTCAACCCGAGGTGTTTGAGATGAATCTGCGTCTGTCGATGGTGGTCATGGCGGCGATGGTGTGTGTCTGTGCTTGTCAGTCAACCGACAAGCCGCCAGCAGCGGACAAAGCCGCCGCGCAGGCCCCCGATCCGGCCAAAGACAAAGCCAAACCCCAAAAACCGGCCGAGCCCTCCATCAAAGAGCCCGCTCGTCAGGTGTCCATCACCGACAAAGAGCGGGCCTACCCCAACAATGTTGGCGCGGTGGTCGATTCGGCCATCTCCGAGGCCGTCTTCAAGGCCATGGACGCGGTGTCCGACAGGGTCGGCGGCAAGACACCTGCGCAGGCCGCCGGCGAGCA
>CAKZKQ010000645.1 GCA_937123825.1 uncultured Pseudomonadota bacterium | reverse complement strand
CGATGCCGTCGGGCTCGCCTGTCTCGGTCCCATTTTGCAAACAAGCCCTAGATCCTGCGCCAGGACGGCCCCTGGGGCGTGTCTTTGACGATGTAACCCAGCGCCTCAATCTGAGCCCTGAGTGTGTCTGCCTGCGCCCAATCTCGCCCTTGTCTGGCTTCCTCGCGCTTTAGCACCAGCGCTTTGACCTTGTCCTCGTTGGGGTCGGAGGCTTTGGCCTCGGGTTCGAGCACCGCCAACACCGTATCGACCTCTTTGAGCCAATCCAAAACCGCTTGGGTGCGCTGCGGTGGCAGAGTCCCCCGTGTCAGAAGCCCGTTGACGTGCCGAACCAGGCGAAAAAGGTGTCCCAGAGCTTCTGGAAGGTTCAAGTCGGCAAAAAGAGCCTGCTTGAACTGCGTTTTGGCCTCCTCCAGGCCGTCTTCCTCGGCAGGCAGAGGGTTGGGGTGGTCTGCCAGGAGGTGAGCGCGCAGCCTGCGTTCAAACTCGCGCAGCCGCTCGACGGCCTGAGCGCTGGCCTGCAAGAGTTCTTCGGTGAGGTTCATCTGCGTGCGGTAATGGGCCGAGAGCAGGGCGTAGCGCACCACGACCGGGCTGTGGCCACGCGCCATCAGGTCCCGCAGCGTCAGAAAGTTGCCCAACGATTTGGACATCTTTTTGCCCTCAACCAGCAAGTGCTCGCTGTGGAGCCAGTGGTTGACGAAGTCCGCCCCGGTGGCTGCGCAGCTTTGCGCGATTTCGTTGTCGTGGTGTGGAAAGAGGTTGTCGATGCCGCCGGTATGGATGTCAAAGTGGTCGCCCAGCAGCGCCCGACTCATGGCCGAGCATTCGATGTGCCACCCCGGTCTGCCTTTGCCCAGCGGCGTCTCCCAAAAGGCGTCTCCGTCTTCGGGTGACCATGCCTTCCACAAGGCAAAATCCCGAGCGTTGTCCTTTTCGTACTCGTCGTGGTCTACGCGGCTGTGCTGCGCGTCGGTATCCTCCTGAATGTCGACGCCGCTGAGGCGACCATACTCGGGGTAGGACGCGACGCTGAAGTACGTCGAGCCGTGGCTGCGGTAGGTGTGATCCTTTGATTGGAGCGCTTCTATAAGCTTCACCATATCATCGATGTGGTCTGTGGCCGCCGGATAGTGCTCGGCGCGTTCGATCCGCAGGGCGTCGACGTCTTCAAAGAACGCCTCTTTAAAGCGCGCGGTGTACTGACGCAGAGGCAAGCCTGCCTGACGAGACTTGCGGATGGTTTTGTCGTCCACATCGGTGAGGTTCATCACATGGGTGACCTGATAGCCGTGGAACTTCAGCGTGCGCCGCAGGAGATCTTCAAAGATGAAGGTGCGGAAGTTGCCGATGTGGGCAAAATCATGAACGGTCGGGCCGCAGGTATACATGCGCACGTGGCCGGGCTCGATGGGCTTGAAGGGTTCCAGGCTGCGAGAGAGGCTGTTGAAGAAGGTCACAGTGTCGTTCACGGAAAGCTCCTTGAGGCTCGCCCTTCTGCAAGCGGTGGCTTGTCCACGCGATGCTCAGTGAGGGCGAGTTCCACGGTGATTGTCGACACGTCGTCGACAAAGCCGCACGGTCCATCCACGCGCGTTGCTTTGCACAGGGTGTGTGCTGCATTGAGCGCGGCGAGACGTGTGCAAGCCGGTTGGGTGTATCCGGCGCGCGTGTGCTTTTTGGGGGCTTTGCGGGGTGAAGGGCACCTTAGCGCAGCGACCCAGAAGGCACGAGGTGCGCGTCGGTGCTGCGAAGATGTTTCAGGTCAAGAAAGGTCTACCGCTGCAGTGCACACGTCGTGGTGAGACAGGGACAACAACAGGGACAGACCACGGCCAGAGCGCTGATGCGGTCGGCGAAGGTGGGGTAGGGGGTCTGTGTGTTGTCTTGCGTCATGGTTGTCTCTGACATGCGTCTGACATCGGTGTGGTGCCGTGCCAGGGGTTTTGGCACAGAGCAGCAATGCCCCAGCAGTGGTTTGCTGAGGCATTCAAGTAGATAGTCCGTATTGGTGTGCTGTCAAGGGCGAGTGTCAGGAGAAAGGCGTTTGGCCTTTCTCACTTCTTCTCTTCGGCCTTTTTGTCGCCAGCTTTGTCAGCGGCTTTGTCAGCGGCCTTGTCGCCAGCGGCTTTGTCACCGGCGGCGGGGTTGTCGGTGGCCACGGGCTCCTGGGCGGCAGGGGCGGCGAAGACACCAGCGGGGAAGGAGACGTCGCCTTTCTTCTTGGCGTCTTCAAAAATGGCGGCCAGCCAGGGGCTGGTGGCTTTGATGTCGGCGTCGGGGCGGTAGAAGAGGGTGCGCCAGGGGCCAAGGAAGCTGTTGGAGCGCTGGGCGCGCAGCTCGTTGGCGATGGAGGCTTTGTTCTTCTCGGCGTCCTCGGGCTTGGGATCGGTGCGCTCTTTGAGGCGGATGACGTAGTAGGCGTCTTTAATTTTGACGACTTCGCCCATGACGGGGGCGTCGGCTTTGAGTTCAAAGGCCTTCATGGCCAGGGCTTTGTCGTCGCCAAGGCGAGGCATGTCGCTCCAGGGCAGCTGGGTGGGGACGACGGTCTTGAGTTCGGGGTCGAACTTGTAGCTCTGACGGGGGGTGCGGGCGAAGGCGCCGGTGTTGGCGACGCGGACCAGGTCCCAGGGGCTCTTGGCGGCCGGGGCCTCTTCTTTGGCGGGGGCGTCGCCTTCGGCGGCTTTGTCGCCCTCGGCCATTTTGTCACCCTCGGCAGGCTTGTCGCCTTCAGCGCCTTTGTCACCTTCGGCGGGCTTGTCGCCTTCGGCAGGGGCGTCGCCCTCTTTGGGGGCTTCTTCCTTCTTGGGCTCTTCTTTCTTGGGCTTCAGAGCGACGAGCACGTCGTCGAGGCTCTTGGTGGCGTCGGCCTTGGCTTTGCCCAGGAACTCCTCGGCGAGTTTTTTGAGGCGAGCGTCACCGGCTTCCTTGATGAGGAGCTTGCGGCCGATTTCGGTTTTGACTTCGTCGAGGCTCTTCTGCTGGGCTTCTTCGACGTCATCGAGCTTGAGCAGGAAGTAGGCAAAGTCGGAGCCGTGCTCTTTGACCTCGTCTTTCTTCATGGACTCAACGACCTTGGCCATGTCCTGGTTCATGTCCTCCATGAGGCTCCAGCCCATGTCGCCGCCCTTGTCGCGGTAGGCGATGTCCTCGGAGAGCTCTTTGACGACGACGGTGAAGTCTTCCTTCTTGGTCAGGACGCGGTCTTTGGCCTGGTTCCACTTGTCCTCGGCCTTCTTCTTGACGTCGTCGGCGGCTTTGGCGCCAGGCTTCTTGATCATGAGGCGGCGCACACGCACGCGCTTGGGCTTGCCGTAGTCCTTCTTGTTCTCCTCGTAGTACTTGGAGATCTTGTCGCCGTTCTTGGCCACAAAGTCGGCCACTTCGGCTTCGGTGAAGGTCAAAGCCTCATCGAGGGTCTTGGCGTCAAACTTGACGAACTCCAGGTCGATTTTGGTGTTGCGCAGGGTGTTGAGCTGCTCAACCTCGCTGGGAGACACCGAGAGGGTGTTTTCCAGGGACTGGAGGTACTTGACGGCGATCAACTCGCGGCGTTTGAAGTCCTCGTAGTCCTCGACGGGGATCTCCAGGTAGTTGTTGACGTACCTGTTGTAGACCTCCATGTCGAACTTGCCGTCTTTGGAGTAGATCTGGAAGTCGAGGTTGCGGGCGCTGTCGAGGATGAACTTGGCCAGCTCATCGTCGCCCACGCGGAACCCGGCGGCCTCGCCCTTGTCCGCGATGAACTGCAGCAGCGCGAACTTCTCCATCGTCTGACGCTGAAGCTCCGCGTACTCGCCGTCGTCGATGTTTCGACGGTTTCGGCTGACCCGCTTGAGCAAGACGTTCATGTCGGTGTTGTACAACGTGGTGCCGTTGACCGTCGCCGCCGCCTTACGCTGGCTGGGCTGGCAACCATCGGCCCCAGGGCCGAAGTAGAACGTGAAGACCACGATCAAGATACCAAAGGCAATGTAGATAAAGACGTTCTGGGTACCTTGCCGCATCTGCTCAAGCATGACGGCACCTCCAAACTCCAGCTGGACAGGAACATCAAAAGTCATTGAGGGTTCAGACGAAATTCCAGGCTTCCGCCAACCCTTGTGGGGACCTCCACGGCCTCCCACACATCAATCGAAGCACGACAATATAGCTGTAGGGCACTCGCGTTGCAAGCAACGCGAGTGCGTTCGTTGAACGCACTGTTCGGTCGCCGCGCTGCGCTTGGCTTCCTTTTGGTTCGCGGCACCCTTTGGGCTTGCTTTTGGTTCGGTCGCTCGCTTTGCTCGCTTCCTTTTGGTGCGGTCGCTTCGCTCCCTGATAGCATTTGCGATGGGTGGGTTCTTGGCTTCGCCGGTACGAGTGGGGCATGTAGGCGAAATTGGTTCATTTTTGGAGGTCGGATGGGCGCTGGTTAAGCCTTGGGGAGCTTTTCAAGTGGGTTTGTGGTGTGTGGCTGAGGTTTGGAGGGCTTTCCAAGGGGGAGAGCGGCTGGTTTTGGGGCGAAGGTGGGCGGCGATAGCCCGCTGGCCGAGCGGCCCTGCGAATTTGAAGACCAACATCGGCAGTGGGCTTTGTGAGGGCGAAGGCAGGCGGCGATAGCCCGCTGGCCGAGTGGCTTTGCGAATTTGAGTTCCAGCGCCGTTGCCATCACAGAGGCCGGCAGGAAGGCGAGCTCAGGCAATGCCTGACAAATGTCCCGTCGCCCGACGGTTATTATAACGAGCCAAAGGGTCTAAGAGATGTCACTTTCCAGTGCCATCTCTTGAGAGTCACTATCGTGACTCCAAGCCCTTTGGCTCTTGCGCCGATGTCGTCGTCACCAATGCTCAACGGGCCGCTGGCCCGCCAGCGCTTGTTTCGACTGTAGAGAATCGAAAGGTCTAAGAGATGGCACTTTCCAGTGCACATCTCTTGAGAGTCTCTGGCGAGACTCCAAGCCTTTCAATTCTCTCCCTCGACGCCATCGCACTCGCCGGTGCTCGGTCCCATTTATCAGGCAGTGCCTGGCCGCCTATCCTGCCCCCAAATCAAGCCGGGCATATACATGTGGGCGCAGGCACCCAGACCATAAACTTCGCCAGCCGGACGGCCCCACCACCCCAAACGAAGCACTTTCGCCTAAATGCCCCACTCGTACCGGCGAAGCCAAGAACCCAACCCATCGCAAATGCCATAAGTGAGCAAAGCGAACGAACCAAAAGGGAGCAAGCGCAGCGACCGAACCAAAAGCAAGCCAAGCAAAGCGCCGGCGCCGCGCACCAAAAGCAAGCCCCAACGGGGCGCCGCGAACCGCTTCCTCGCTTTGCGAGGAAGCTCAATTGAGGTCGCCGTTGAAGGAGAAGCCGATGACGGTGAAGGGGGCGGCCTGGGGGAATTCCTGACCGGCGCGGTAGCGGTGTTTGAGGTGCCACTGGGAGATGAGGATGATGGTGGGCTCGTTGTAGAGGGTGCCTTTGGTGTTGTTGAGCTTGTAGGCCATGAGGATGCCGAGGCGGTGGATGGGGGTGTTGGGGTTTGTGGTGGGTTCGCCTTCGGCGAAGTCGCTGTCGTCGAAGAAGGAGTTGACGTAGGTGTGGCGCAGGCCGGCGGTCAGGGGGCCGCCGCTGACGTAGAGGAGGTCGGTGTCGACGTTGAGGATGGTGCCTTGGGTGGGGGCCAGAGTGTCGGTGGTGGCGTCGTAGAAGGCCTTTTGATTGCCGCCGCGCAGATCGACGTCGTAGGTGACGCTGCGGATGTTGGAGCGCACGGCAATGGAGCCGACTTTGGCCTGGAGCAGGGCCTCGAAGGTGAGCGCGGTGGCGGTGGTGTCGAGGTTTTCGCCGTTGTCGCCGCGGGCTTCGCGGGCTTCGTTGCTGGCGTCTTGCCGGGGGCTGTCAAAGGGCATGAGCTGGTCAAAGGTGCCGAACCATTTGATGAACTCGTAGCGCGCGGTGAGCTTGAGCACGGCCAGGGGTTTGAGTTCGGCGCGCAGTCCGAGGCGCGAGAACGCGGGGGTGTTGATGGGGTTGAGCATCAACGCGGCGTAGGTGTCTTTGAGCAGGGCGGAGTCGCTGTCAAAGAGCATGTAGCGGTAGCCGACCTGGGTGATGTTGGCCAGTGCCAGGGGGTTGACGGCGAAGAGGGTGAGGGTCTGATAGCGCAGGACGTGGCGCTTGAAGGCGGGGTCGAGGGGATCTTCTTTGGGCTCTTCAGCGGCGTTTTCCTGTGCGTTCTTGGGGGCGTCGTCCTGGGCGATGGCCGGTGTGGCAAAGGTCAGCGTGGCCAGCAGGACGATGAGCCCTCGCAGGATGGTGTTCATAGGTCGGATTCCCCTTCTTTCGGACCGGGCGCACGTGTGGCGTGTGCCGTGTGGGTGGACATGCATGGTCGTCGGCTTTGGGCAGGGGGAGGGCGCGCGTGGTGGTGTGGATCGTGTGGTTTGAGCCGCGTGATCCAGGCCGTATGTTGCGGTGCCCCCTGGCCGAAACCGGCGTGAGGCCTGGTGTGGCATCACGCGGACGGTGGTGTTTGGATGGCTGAGGTGTGTCTCAGCGCGGTCCGTCAGGGGCAGGCGGGGCCTGCGGGCTCGTTGCCGCCGACGGTGCCTGCGGCGAAGGTGCCTTCGCTGTCGAGGGCAAAGGGCGAGAAGAGGCTGATGACAATGTCACCACAGAAGAAGCCGTCGCCGAGCATCTGGGAGGTCATGGTGATGTCGGCGGCGCCGCCGTCGGGCAGCAGGGGGTTGGCGCCGGGGGGAATGACGAAGTTGCTGACGTTGAGCTGGAGCTGCTCACCTTCGGCGCCCTCGGCCGAGACGATGTTGGCGATGAAGTCGCCTTCGTTGATGGCCGACTCGTAGTTGCCGCCCAGGCAGGTCAGGGCGTTGGCCTCGATGTTCATGAAGAACTGGGAGGCGCCGCTGGCGGTCTCAAACTGGAAGTCGTAGCGGCCGGCGACGTCTTCAAAGCCGCAGGGCTCGGCGCGCTGGATGCCTTCGCAGCCGGGGCCGTCGATGGTCAGGCCGTCGCCAGCGTCGGTCTTGAGGGCGGACCAGTCGCCGGCGGAGTCGAGCGCGAAGGGCTCAACCAACGAGAAGGTCATGCTGCCGGTGCCGCAGAAGCCGTTTTCGCTCCAGTTGGTGGCGGCCATGTCGATGTTGGCGGTGCCGCCGTCGGGCAGCAGGGGGTTGGCGCCGGGGGGAATGACGAAGCCCTCGATGTGGACGACCATCTGGCCGTCGATGAGCAGGACGTAGGGCACGGTGCCCAGATCGGAGCCGTCGGTCTTGGAGACGATCTTGCCGGTGTAGCACAGGGTCTCGTCGGCGTTGGCCTCAAGCTGCAGCTCGATGTTGGTGGCGTCGGCGCCCTGGCCG
>CAKZKQ010000644.1 GCA_937123825.1 uncultured Pseudomonadota bacterium | reverse complement strand
GGGCTTGGAGACTCCAACGGAGTCTCTCCGTGGCTGGGGCAGGGGCCCCAGCGACGTGACCCCGCCAGTGAGCGCTATAATCGCCTGACACTAACTGCCTGGGTCACCCAACAAAGCCCACTGCTTGAACCAACCGACAGCCCAACAACAACGTCACCTGCGGGAAAAATTACGTTCATTTCTGCGAAGCTGCCTGCTTAAATCCACCGCCAGCCTCACAACAACGTCACCTGCGGATTAAATTACGCTCCCTCACCAGAACCACTGCCCAAATCGACCGCCCCCCTCGCATCAAAGCCACCAGTCCCAAATCAAGCACGACACCCGCAACAAAGCCGCGCACCTGTGAATGTTGTGGGGCGCGATGTGGTAAGGTGCGCACGTCTGGCCTGGGGTGTTTTGTGCTTTTGGGCCTTGATTGAAGGGGTGTTGACCCAAACCGACCCACGGGTTTAAAAACAATGGTGCCGTTGTGATGAAGCGCGGCGCTTGTGGTTGATGGGAGCCCGGTGGCAGCAGTCAGGAGGATGGGCGTGTACGAAGATTGGGAAGATAAGCCAAAAGAAGTGCGCCAGAGCGAGGTTCTGGATTTGGAGGCGCTGGGGGCGTACTTCAAGGCGCTGGGGGTGGAGGAGCTTCAGGGCGCGTTGGAGGTGGAGCAGTTTCCCAGCGGTCACTCCAATTTGACGTACATGATCAAGGTGGCGGGCAAGGAGATGGTGCTGCGGCGGCCGCCGTTTGGCGCCAAGATCAAGTCGGCGCATGACATGGGGCGCGAGTTCCGCATTTTGTCGTCTTTGGACGGGGTGTATCCCAGGGTGCCCAGGCCGATCCACCATTGTGAGGATGAGTCGGTGCTGGGGGCGCCGTTTTATGTGATGGAGCGCGTGCGTGGGGTGATCTTGCGGGGGATGAAGAACCGCATGAACCTGGAGGCCGACCAGATGCGGGCCTTGTCGCAGACGCTGGTGGATCACCTGGTGGAGATTCACGCGGTGGATCTGGACAAGGCCGGGATGACCGATTTCGGCAAGCCGCAGGGGTACGTCAAACGCCAGATCGAGGGCTGGACCGGGCGCTATCAGAAAGCGCGCACCGATGATCTGCCTGCCATGGAGGAGGTCTCGGCGTGGTTGACCAAGCACATGCCGGCTGAGTCTGGCGCGACGCTCATCCACAATGACTACAAGTATGACAATGTGGTGCTGGCCGCCGATGATTTGACCCGCGTGGTGGCGGTGCTGGACTGGGAGATGGCCACGGTGGGCGATCCGCTGATGGATCTGGGCACGTCGCTGGGCTACTGGGTGACGGCCGACGACGCCATGGAGCTGCGCTACCTGCCCTTTGGCCCCACGGTCCTGCCCGGCAACCTGACCCGTCAGGAGGTCGCCGAGCGCTACGCGCTCAAAAGCGGTCGGGATGTGTCCAACATCCTCTATTACTATGTGTATGCGCTCTTTAAGATCGCCGTGGTCATCCAACAAATCTACGCCCGCTACAAGCGCGGCCTGACCGACGATCAGCGCTTTGCGATGTTTGGCCAGGGTGTGCAGATCCTGGCCCGCACGGCCGCGGCGGCCATTGAGCGCGGCACGATGTGACACCCCACCACCGCCGCCAACCCCAAGACCCCACGGGGGCATGAGGGGGCGCACGCCCTAAGGCCTGCCCCCTGCCCCACAAGCTTTGTTGCGTTGCAGCACAAACCCCATCGTCCCGCTCGCCGTTCCCACCAAGGCACGCTGCACCGAGGAACAACACTCAATTTAAGCGCGTTTAAAATTCTTTAAAACCATCCAAAGAGTGAACCACGCTCTCGCCCTTGTGCTGCAACGCAACATGCAATTTTTGGAGGCTGTGGGGTTGCGCCGTTCAAACGGCGAGCTTAAATCCTGCGTCCCGTCAGCCAACAGTGTTGTCGGCCATCCATTCGCTCCCCCTTCTCAGCCGATGGACCGTTGGGGTCGTGCTGGTCGGGCATGGACGATGGATGGGGAAGACTTTGGCAAGTTGCCAGAACAAGGAAGGTGAGAAGACCGTCGGATGCTTTTGCATGACATACCGCCCCAGGCCAACCTCGGAGAAGTGGGTTGATTCGCCGGTAAAACGGCGAACGCTAATTGCACCGCGTCAAAAGCGCGGTCCCCCGTGGAGAGTGGATGCATGGTAGAGCGAGATCGGGCAACACCGCTGTGGTGTGCGCGTCGTCTTGCCAGAGATGGGCAAAAGCCCCATTCCCTCTGGCGTCGAGCCACACAAACCACAGCCAGCCATGATCCCGACCACCAGTCCTTCACACCTTCAAAACCCTCCGCGGCGCCGCCCTCGGGGGGTTTGATGGTTTTTGCACCCCCTCCTTTGCAGCACAGCAGCAGGCCAACCCCACACGGGGAGGCCCTGCAGCCACCCGCGACGTTGAACGACGGGCACCCTCTGTGAGGGCGCCCGCATGCCAGACCATAAGTTGGGTCTGGAAGGAGAAGGAACCATGAGCACGTTGAACACCGAGGCGATCGCCAAAGCCCTGGAGACGATGACGGTGACGGAGATGGCAGACTTTGTGCGCATCCTTGAAGAGCGCTGGGGTGTGGAGGCCGTGACCTCCTCACCCTCCGTCATCGATCCATGGCGCCCCATCTCACCGCCGCTGCCTCCCCTGCCCTCCATGCACGATGTGGTCCTGGTGGATTATGGCGCCCAGAAGATCAAGGTCATCAAAGAGGTGCGCAAAATCCTCGGCATGGGTCTGCGCGAAGCCAAGGCGCTGGTTGAGTCCTGCCCCGTGGCACTCAAAGAGGGCCTCGAATCCGAACTCGCCAGGGAACTCCAAGAGCAACTCCAGGCCGTCGGCGCGCAGGTTGAAGTGCGCTCGTAAGGCCCAAAAGGCCCACTGTCCTTTTGACCCCACCTCCCCCCTCGCGGCCCAGCATGACCATTGTGCTGGGCCGCGCATTTTTTGCATTGCAAAACTCCTCTCCCGCAACTGCCCCCAAAGCCGTCACCACGGGACTTCAGAAATACGTCTTGACAGTCCATATGACGCGTGGTAGGGGTTTTTGGCGAATTCTTGTTGCCCCGCAACAAAAGAGCAAGGGGACATAAGAACGTTTTGCATCGCAGCAGCGGTGAAAGCCTGGGAACCCACAGCAGTCGGTGGTCCAAGGGGGATGAAGCGGATGATCAGCAGAAGGTTGAAAGCAAGTGGTGTGGGCGTTGCGGCGTGTGTCGCGATGCTCGCTTGTGTGGGCCTGGTGGGCTGCGCGCAGCCTGAGGAGTCTGAGTTGGCCAAGGCGCCGGCGCAGGCGCCCTGGATGACGTTTGAGTCGCCGCTGGGTGCGGGCACCTTTGAGGAGGTCCGCAGCTTTGGGGACAACCCGGGCAACCTGAAGATGTACAAGTATGTGCCGCCGGGCATCGGGGCCAACGCGCCGCTGATGGTGGCCATGCACCCCTGCACACTCAACGCCACCGCCTACCGCGCCTCGGGTTTTGAGAACATCGCCGACGAGTACGGCTTTTATGTGCTCTACCCCGAGCAGCAGGGCGCCAACAACCCCGCTCAGTGCTTCAACTGGGCCGGTGAGTACGGCGACCCGACCAATTTGCGCCGGGGTGAGGGTGAGAACCAGTCGATCATCTCGATGGTCAACAAGATGAAGTCGGACCACGACATCGACGACAGCCGGGTCTTTGCGGCGGGCCACAGTGGTGGTGCGGCGCAGACGGCGTTGATGTTGGCCACCTGGCCGGACGTCTTTGCGGGCGGCGCGATGTTCGCCGGCATCCCCTACAACTGCACCACCAACTTCAGCGAGGTCTCGGGTTGCTTGACGCCGGGTCGGCCCCAGAGCGCCGAGGAGTGGGGTCGCCGCGCCCGTGAGGGTCACCCCCAATTCAACGGCACCTACCCCAAAGTGTCGGTCTGGCACGGTACGGGCGACAGCATCGTGCGCCCGGTCAACGCCACCGAGCTGATCGAGCAGTGGACCAACGTGCACGGCACCGACGCCACCGCCGACGCTCAGGAGCAGGTCGATGGACACACCCGCTACGAGTACCGCGACGGCAACAACCAGGTCGTCGCCGAGTTCTACGAGATCGCCGGGGGTGGGCACGGGACCTTTGTCAAACCCGGTGAGGGCTGTGGTTCGACTGGCGCGTACATGATCGACGCGGGCATCTGCTCGGCGTTCCACGTGGCGCGCTTCTTTGGTTTGACCAACGACGGCATGATGCCTGGCGACACCACCAACCCCAACGTCAACGTGGCCAGCCCCACCAACGGCCAGGACGTCAGCGGCAACGTCAGCATCTCCATCACCGCCACCGACAACGTGGGCGTGGAGCGCGTGGAACTCTTTGTCAACGGTCAGCTTGAGGCCACGCTCAACAGCGCCCCCTACACCTACAGCTGGAACACCGCCGGGCTGCCCAACGGCGCTTACGCGCTGCGCGCCGTGGCTTACGACGCCGCGGGCAACAACACCACCGACGACGACACCAGCGTGACCATCTCGGGCGGCGTCGAGGACACGACCAACCCGACCGTCTCCATCACCTCGCCGCAGGACGGTGCCTCGGTCAACGGCCTGGTCTCCATCGGGGCCGACGCCGCCGACAACTTCTCGATCCGCAGCGTCACCTTCCTGGTCGACGGCGAGCAGATCGGAGAGGCCACCAACGAGCCCTATCAGATCGCCTGGGAGGCTTTTAACGCCGACCTGGGTCAGCACACCATCGTGGCCCGCGCCGCGGACGCCGCGGGCAACACCGCCGAGGACAGCATCACGGTGACGGTGGCCGAAGTGGCCGTCAACGACCCACCCACGGTCTCGTTTGCCAACCTCAGCGAGGGCCAGTCCATTTCGGGGCTGCTGACCGTCAAGGTCGATGCCGAAGACGCCGACGGGATTGACCAGGGGCTGCTCTTTGCCGGCGAGGACGCCGAGCTGATCGGCGCCGACTACAACCCGCCGCTGGAGTTCCTGATTGACACGGCCATTTTGCCCGAGGGGCAACTGGCGCTGGCTGCGCGCGTCTTTGACACCACGGGCAACGTGGGTGTGGCGCAGGTGACGGTCAACATCACCCGCAACCCTGCCGACAACCCCAACAACGGTGGCACCGGCAACAACGGCACCCCGGACATCGAGAACCCCGGCAACGGCGGCAACGGCGAGCCCATCAATGTGGGCAAGTCCTTCTGGGGCTGCTCAAGCGCGGGCGGCGCGGGACCTTTGGGCGGCGGCGCGGGGGCCATCCTGGCGCTGATGGCGCTGGTGGCGCTTGGCGCAGGGCGTCGGTGGCGCAAGGCGGCCGCGCTGGTGGCCGTGAGCGCCGCGCTGGTGGGCTGCGGCGACGGCGATGACATCTTCATCGTGCAGGACGGTGAGGGCAACAACGACACCGCCAACAACGACGCACCCAACAACGACACCCCCAACAACGCCGGGGACCTGAACTTGAACTCCGCTCAGGACGTCTTCAACTTCTTTGAAGACAAGACCATGATCATGAGCGGCGAGAACATCCCCTCGCACCCCAACGGCTTCAACGAGAACATCAACTTTGGTCAGGCCACCCAGTGCTACGCCAGCGTGAGCATCTCGCAGTTGGCCCAGCGGTGGACGGTGCGCAGCGAGTTGGGCGTGCTCAACGACGCCCCCGAGACGGGCGACGTCGGCACCTGCGACCGCAACCCCGACAACCCCATCCCGCTGGAGTTTGTCTCCACGGCGGTGCTCATCGAGAACGTCCGGGACAACGGCGCGTGTTTTGATGTGACCGCCACCTATCCGGGCTTTAGCCAGGAAGGCCGCGCCATGATCATGCCCGACGGGCGCACGGTCGTGATGGAGCTTTACTTCAAGGACCAGGCCACCGGTCACCGGTGCGCCGACGGCGATGTGGGCGAAGCGACAGTGACGCTCAACATGGCCGCCTTTGAAGGCAACGCCCTGCAAACCTACATCATCCAGAACTGACCCTGACGCAGCGCCGGCTTTCCTTCAAAAAGGAAGTCGGCGTTTGGTGTCTGAGCCAGACTTTTTACCATTCTGGCCCCTTTGACAGGCTCCCAAACCGAGGTGCCCTGCACCCGGTGCGACCTGTCGGATGGCCCAGCATCCATCATCCGTGACCAGAGAGGCACACCATGCGTACCCCAATGGTGTTCGCGCTGGCGTTTGTGTGCGCCGCGTTGACAGGGACCCCCGCCGCGCTGGCAGACCCGCCCGTTCCGCTGGGAGCGGGCTTGACCGAGCGAGACTGGCGAGCGGAAGCCAGCCGCGACGCTGAGCCCGACGCCCAGGAGTTCAAGCTCATCAACTACTTCTTCACCCGCGTGTCGGTCACCAACCAGTTGGCCGACCCGTCGGGGCTGCGCGGTGTGTCGCTGGGTCCGATCGGGATTGGTGAAAACGCCGGCAGCTCGACGTCCGTGGGCGGAGACACGACGACGGCCTACATCGAGCAGCGCTGGATCCCGGTGCTCTCCTACAGCCCCTGGTTTGCCGACGGCATGGCGACCTTCCGGGCCCAGTTTGAGATCGACTACCAGTGGGGTCAGGCCGCCAACCAGATTCAGAACAACCAGGGCGGCGGCCTCAACGCCGACCAGGTCAACATCCAGACCAAGGCCGTGCACGTCTCGTTGCACCCGCTGCGCGACCCGGCCAAGCTGACTCTGGTCATCGGCACCCAGCCCATCTACGACAACGTCTATGATCCCAACACGACCTCGCTCTTCGACATCGTCAAAACGGGTTATAAGTTGGCGTTCATCGGCTCGGACGCCACGGGCCTGAGCGTCTTCAGCCGCATGGGCGGCAACTGGAAGGCCTCGTTCATCCCGATCGGCACCGGTCAGCCCGACAAGGCCGAAAAGGGCGACCCCAGCCCGGCCTACGTCTACATGCTCACCGGCGACTACGACTATGAGTTGGCCCCCGGCACGCACATCGGGGCGTCGCTGTGGCACCTGCGCGACGACACCGAGGGCACCGCCTTTGCGTTTGAGGGCTTGGTCAAGAGCGGCCCTGGCTCCACGGGGCTCTTCCCCTACACCGGCACGCCCAACTTCCAGATCGAGGAGGCCAGCGGCTCGGTGACCTGGGCGGGCGTGAACTTCAACCACAACATCCACTTCAACACCGGGCCCTGGGCCGCCAGCGGCTTCTTCATGTTCAACAGCGGCAGCTACAAGAACAACAAGGAGAACTCCGGGCTCAACGACAAGCTCGACATCAGCGGCTACTCGGCCAACTTTGAGTTGATGTACAACCACGGCAAGACCCAGGGCGACATGCTGACCTTTGAGACCATGATCACCTCAGGGGACGACGACGTCAGCGACGACAAGTACACCGGGGCCTTCACGCTCAACAACTACGGCCTGCCCGGGGCGGTCTGGTTCAACCACAAGACCCTCATCCTCTTCCCCTTCACCAGCACCGTCAGCAACTACACCGGCGCCGTGACCGACATCTCCAACCGGGGCTTCGGGCTCCAGAGCGCCATCCTGACCGGTTCCAAGGACCTCATCCCCGACAAGCTCAACCTCAAGCTCGGGGCGGCCTTCGCGCAGAGCGCCGCCGACCCGCCCCCGGTCGACACCGAAGGGGTTCTCATCGCCCGCGGCCGCACCATCGGCGTGGAAGTCAACGCCGAGCTGCGCTACCACATCCGTTACCTGATGACCGTGGGTCTGCACGGCGGCATCCTTAAAGTGGGCGACTTCTACGACGCCAACCCCCAGGTCACCACCAACCCCTGGGCGGTCTTCTCCACCTTCACCTGGTATGGGTTCTGAACCATGAAAAGCACGATCACACTCTTTGCCGCCCTGGCTGCAATGGCGATCGCCTTCGCCGGGTGCGCAACGTCCTACAAAGACGCCAAGACACTCCAGTTCGCCCAGATCCCCTACACCTCGGTCAAGGATCAGCCCTGGGTTGAAAAAACCATCGTCCTGCCCGCCATCAACGACCGCTACGAGTTGCCCGAGCAGAACAAGATCCACTTTGTGGAGCTCAACCCCGAGGGTCCCAAGACCCTCATCTTCATCCACGGCCTGGGCTCCTACCTGAAGTTCTGGCGCTACCAACTGGATGACTTTGCTCAGATGGGCTGGCGCGTCATCGCGCTCGACATGGTCGGCTACGGCAAGAGCGACAAGCCCGCCTCCTTCCCCTACACCATGGAGGCCATGGCCGACGTGGTCCATGAGCTGGGTTTGGCGCTGGAGATCGACAAACCCGTCCTGGTGGGTCATTCCATGGGCGGCCAGACCGCCCTGTCCTACGCCATCCAGTTCCCCGAAGACCTCAGCGGCCTCGTGCTGACCGCCCCGGCGGGCTTTGAGACCTTCACCGCCAAGGAAAAGCAGTGGTTCACCTCGGTCTTTGGCACCCCGCTGGTCAAGCGCGCCCCCGAGTACAGCGTCTGGGGCGCCATCCGCTACAACAACTTTGCCCAGTGGGACGACGACTACGAGTGGCTCATTGAAGAGCGCATGCGCTTCATCGGCAACGACGACTTTGACGCCTATGCCTACGCCAACGTGCGCTCGGTCCAGGGGCTGCTCAACAATGAGTTTGTCCGCAAAAACCTCGACCGCGTCACCGTCCCCACCGTCATCATCCACGGCGACTGGGACCGCCTCATCCCCAACCGCTTTCTGCACGGCGGACACACCCGAGACGTCATGATGGTCGGCAAAGAAGGCATCAAAGGCTCCAAACTCATCACCCTCGAAGGCTGCGGCCACACCGTCCAAATGGACTGCTCCAAAGAGTACAACGCCGCGGTGGTGGACTTCCTAAAAGCCAACCAACTCTAAGTTTGGTGCGGCCCTGATGGCGCCAGACACCACGCGAGTCGCTCGCAATAGCGCTGCTATGGCTTCGCTCCCCACGAGGCGTCTGACATCCATCATTGCTCGCCCCAAACCCGTGGCTTTGCTGAGTTTTTCTTTTGCTTTCTTTTCTTTTGGGTGGGCCTGGGTGGCTGGGTCCGCTGGATGGGATGGTCGATGTGAGCGTCGGCCTTAGCCAAGGAGTCAACAATGAGGATCAAGGTCATTCTGTGCGATCTCAACCCCCGGATGGTGGCCGCCTGGCGCAAGAGCTTCAAGAACAACCCTGAGGTGCAGATCGTGCATGGGTCGGTGTTGCAGCAGCAGGCCGACGCCTGGGTGTCGCCGACCAACGCGCGCGGGAGCATGGACGGGGGGTTGGACGCGGCCATCAAGGGCAAGCTGGGGTCGCGGATTGAGAAGCGCGTCAAGGGCAAGATCCGGGGTCAGTATGGTCCGATGATGCCGGTGGGTTACGCCACCTGTGTGCCGACGGGCGGTCCGCAGCCGCGTTATCTGATCTCAACGCCGACGATGGTGCAGTCCTCGGAGAACATCAGCCACACGATGAACGTGGCGCAGGCGTGCGCGGCGGCCTTCCAGGCGGTGCACATGCAGAACATGCTCCAGGAGGGGGCGCCGATCCGTTCGGTGGTGATGCCGGGTTTGGGGGCGGGCACGGGTCAGACGCCGGTCAAAGTCTGCGCGGACTTGATGTGGACGGCCTACGACCTCTTTCGCTGGCGTCAATTCCGCGATTTTGGGGACATGCGCCGGTCTTTGGAGTCGATGTTGGGCGATTTGGGCCCCAACCCGACCCACGATGTGAAGATCGCCGCCGGTCGGATGGCCAGCAAGCGGGGTTACGGCGAGCCTGCGCCGGGGGTGGAGTTCTACAGCTCGGCGGGGTGAGGTCAAAGGCAAGCCCCCCGTGGGTGAGTGCGCTTTCCGTGTGGGATGTTTGGCAATTGGCAGATGCGGGCCTATGCTCTTTGTGGGGCAAATGCCAAACAAACATCCGAACGGAGACTTTGCGATATGAAGCGCCACGCGATCTTTTTAGCGTGCACGCTGCTGGCGGTGTGGGTGCTCGGCACCGCTGGTTGCGACGATGATGGCACTGGCAACGGCGCGTTGGTGGCCGACGGTGCCGACGGCGGCTCTGACGCCGACGGGGATGGCCTCGATGGCATGTCCGACCCCAATGACGGCGGCGGCGACGATGCGACCGAAGATGTCCCTGATGAAGGCGAATGTGAAAGGGATGTGGACTGCGACGACGGGCTCTTTTGCAATGGGGCCGAGCGTTGTGTGCAGGGGACCTGCTTTGATTCGCCGCGCGTGCCGTGTGGGGATACGCTCGATTGCACCGTGGATGAGTGCGACGAGGACGAAGACCGCTGCACCTTTGAAGCCGACGACAGCCTGTGCCCACCCGGAGAGGTCTGCGACCTGAAGGCGGGGTGTTTTGCGCCCAGAGAGTGCACCGTCGACACCGACTGCGACGATGGACTCTTTTGCAACGGTGAGGAGACCTGCGGTTCGGCGGGGACGTGTGAGCCGGGCACGCCGATCGATTGCAACGACGGCGTGGGGTGCACGCTGGACACTTGCGTGGAGGAGCTTGGCAGTTGTCAGAGCGTGCCTGAGCACACGCTTTGTTTGCCCACTGAGTTGTGCAACCTGATCGAGGATTGTACGCCCAGGCCGCCTTGCACGCGCGACGATGACTGCGACGACGCCTCGTTCTGCAACGGCATCGAGAGTTGCGATGTGGACACGGGTGAGTGTGTGCCTGGAGAGCCGCCCGTGTTGGACGACGGTGTGGAGTGCACGATTGACGTGTGCAGCGAGGAGTTGGCCCAGGTCCTTCACACGCCCAGCGCCGCCCGTTGCAGCGACGGGCTCTTTTGCAACGGCGCCGAGGTCTGTCACCCGGTCGACGGGTGTCAGGAGGGCGAGCCGCCGGTGTTGAGCGACGCGGTGGGGTGTACGGTCGATCGTTGCAATGAGGACCTGGACTTTATCGAGCATGTTCCGGACGACGGGGCGTGTGGCGATGGGCTCTTTTGCAATGGCGATGAGGTCTGTCACCCGGTCGATGGGTGCCAGCCGGGCGAACCGGTGAACATCAACGATGGGATTGGGTGCACGACCGACTCGTGCGATGAGGTCAACGACACCGTGGTGCACACACCTTCAAATCAGGTGTGTGACGACGGGCTCTTTTGCAACGGGGCTGAGGTTTGCGACGCCGAGCTTGATTGTGTGGCGGGGACCTCTCCCGTGGAGGAGGCCGAGGACGGCATCGAGTGCACCACTGCGCTGTGTGACGAAGAAAACGACGTGGTGGTCCAGCAGGGCAACGACGGGCTCTGCAGCGACGGGCTCTTTTGCAACGGCGATGAGGTCTGCGACGTTGAGCAGGGGTGTGTGGCGGGGGCTGCGCGCGTGATTGATGACGGCGTGGGGTGCACGTCGGACAGTTGTGACGAAGAGAACGACGTGATCGTGCACGCTCCCGACGATGGCGTGTGTGATGACGGGGCGTTTTGCAACGGCGCCGAGGTCTGTGACCCGCAGCAGGACTGCGTGGCGGGCGTCGCTCCGGTGGTGAACGACGGCATCGGGTGTACGCAGGACACTTGCGATGAGGTGAGCGACACCGTGGTGCATGTGCCCAGTGACGAGGCTTGCAACGACGGGCTTTTTTGCAACGGCGCCGAGGTCTGTGACGCCGAGCTTGATTGTGTGGCGGGTGCCGCCCCGGTGTTGGACGACGGCGTGGGGTGCACGCAGGACAGTTGCGATGAGGCCAACGACGTGGTGGTCCACGCCCCCAACAACGCGGTGTGCAGCGATGGGGCATTTTGCAACGGCCAGGAGGTCTGCGACCCGCAGCAGGACTGCGTGGCGGGTTTGCCCGTGGTGTTGGACGACGGCGTGGGGTGCACGGCAGACAGTTGCGACGAAGAGAACGACGTGATCGTGCACGTTCCCAACAATGGGGCCTGCAACGACGGGCTCTTTTGCAACGGGGCTGAGGTCTGTGACCCGCAGCAGGACTGTGTGGCGGGGGCCGCGCCGAGTTTGGATGACGGTGTGGGGTGCACATCGGATACGTGCGATGAAGAGAATGACGTGATCGTGCATGTCCCCAACAACGGGGCGTGTGATGACGGGGCGTTCTGCAACGGCGCCGAGGTCTGTGATCCGCAGCAGGACTGTGTGGCGGGTGCGGCGCCGGTCTTGGACGACGGGGTGCCGTGCACCGAGGACAGTTGCGATGAAGACGCGGACGAGGTGGTGCACGTGCCTCGGAACGTGGCTTGCGACGATGGTGAGCTGTGCAACGGCGCAGAGGTCTGCGATCCGCAGCTTGACTGCATCGGGGGCCAGGCGCCCGAGGATGGTTTGGAGTGCGGCGGCGAGCCGCGTCAGATCTGTCTCAAAGGCGACTGTGAGGTCAGCGAGTGCGGAGACCGGTTTGTGGACCTAGACAACGGCGAGCAGTGCGACTCAACCCCCGGGTGCACGGACGAGTGTTTGCTGGAGGACGGCGGGATCGACTACGAGGGCGATTACGCCGTGGAGCCTGACCCGGCGTACTCGTGTGCGTTTGGGTTGGTGAACTTCAGCATTGAGCGTTTCATCTTTGGCATTCTGGGCAACACGCTGCGCGTCATTGGTGCGCCGGCCAACATGACCCAGAGCCCAGTGCCCAACGACGGCTCATTTGATGTGGAGGGGACGCTCTTTGCCCAGGGCTTTGGCTGTGATGAGGTCTTCCGCTTGCAAGGCAACTTCACCAACTCCTTGCGTTGGACGGGGACCTTCACGCTGACCTTCATTGAGCCAGGCACCGGCAACCAGCCCTGCCAGGTGGCACCGGCGCTCGGCTGCGCCAACCAGACCTGGACCGTCAGCGGTCGCCAGATAGAGTAAGTTTGCAGCCGCCCCTGGTTTGGGACGGCCCTGATGGCGTCAGACGCCACAGAACTCGCTTGCAATAGCGCTGCTATGGCTGCGCTCGTCCTGAGGCGTCTGCCATCCATCATTGCTCGCCCCAAACCCGTGGCTTTCTCTGAGTTTTTCTTTTGAATTGTTTGGGTTGTGCGTCAGGCCTTTGGCGGCTTGATGGCCTGTGGTTCAACGCCGAGTATTTTGGCGTCTGCCATCCATCATTGCTCGCCCCAAACCCGCCGTTCTTTTGAGTTTTTCTTTTTGAAGTGTTTGGTTTTTGCGTCAGGCCGTGGGCGGCTTGATGGCCTGTGGTTCAACGCTGAGTATTTTGGCGTCTGACATCCATCATTGCTTGCTATGAACCATGCCTTTCTTTTGGGATTTATTATGTTGGGGGGCTGCTTGCTGCGCGCAGCAGGGCGTCGAGGTCGTCGGCGTCTGAGATGAGCCCTCTGGTGTTGTTTCCCATGTGCATCAGCCGCATCCACGCCGTCATGGAGTGTCCAAAGGTGTCGCCGACGGCGCCTTCTGGGGTGTTTGGGGCGTCTTGCGCTCTCCAGGCGGCGAGCATCAATCCTGCGATCATGACCAGCACGCCGTGTGGGAGCGAGGGGTGATGGGTCCATTCTCGCAGGAAGAGCCATTCGCGCAGCACATAGAGGCTGTAATCCATCTGAGTTTGTGTCAGCACTGGCCAGGGGCGCGGTTGAAGCGCTGCCATGGCTTCTGCCAGGGCTTTGAGGTGCCAAAAGTGGGTGCCGGGCCGCATGCGGTCGGCCTGTGGGGCGATGCTGGCCACCATGCTCTTGCCCAGCCTTGCCAGGCGAGCACGCAAGAGTTCGCCAAGCTCTTGAATGTCGGTGTTTGTGTGGTTTGCCAGCATCTCGGCGGTAAAGAGGGTCAGGGTCTCCAGCGTCAGTGGGGTTTGATGCAACAGGTGCATCAGCGTGTCTTCCTGGAGCAGCGTTTGGGCGTATTGGGAGTCGGGGGCGGGGCGCGCTTGGAGCTGTGCGCGTTGGTTGGGCAGTGGGCCTCGGGGGACGGGGTCGGGCAGCTCTTCTTCGCGCAGACCGGTCAGACCCATGGGGCTTTGGCCGGGGCCCTGGTCCCAGTGTTGGTGTTGGGCGTAGCACCGGGTGGGGGTGCCCAGTCGGATTTCTGTGGCGGTGTGGATGATGGCCAGCGGAAAGGTGCGGCAGAGCAGGGGTTTGGCCTGCGCGCCCAGGTGTTTGTGGATGCGGCAGAGGTTGTCCTGGCCCAAAAAGAGGCATTCGCCGTCGGCTTTGTTGGCCAGCCCGGTGCGCGTACGTCCGTTGATGGACGGAGAGATGGTCGGGGAGGCGTCTTGGAGATCGGGGTAGAGCGGGCCGAGGGTCTCCATGATGGTGGGCAGGCGCTTGGTGAAGGCCTTGTCCAGAGGGGAGATGAAATGTCCTCGGCAGCTGTTGCCGCATTGGGTGCAGCCGTGGCGCAGCGGGTGAAGGGCGGTGACGCTCATGGCGCTCCTGGGGTGGGCAGCGGGCACAGCCGTTTGGGGAGCCATGGCCGGTGTTTGTCGGAAACGATCGACTCAACACCAGGCCGTGTCTGACGGCGTGCTGTGGAGCAGGGCCCAGAAGCGGTTGGGGTTGTGTGGGTGGTGATGTTGTAGCGCGGTGGGTGGTCCTGGGTCAATCCAGGTCTTGGGGCGGCGCGGGGGCGTTTTTGCAGTACTTGAGCATGCTTTTGAGGGCTTTGTGGTGGCGCATGGACTCCTGATCGGCCAGACGCAGGGCTTGTTGGAGCAGGGCTGCGTCGTCGGTGTCCACGGCGATTTGGTGCAGGCGTTGGATTTTGGCCTGGTGTTGGGCGTGTTTGTGGGCTTCGGCCTTGTAGGCAGCCTCGGCGCGGTTCAACTCGGCGGGCGTGGCGCAGCGCCTGGGATCAAACTTTAGGGGGATGCGCCCGTTGGTGGTGAGGTCATCTTCGGTGCGAGCGCGGCGGTCGCGGGCTTTTTTGACCCTGGCCTTGGCGCGCGCGCTGCGGGCTTTGTCCAGGCCGTGTTGGAGGTCGCCTTTGGGGAGCCTGGGTTTGACGATCGGTGGTCGGCGCATGTCGACGCCGGTGCGGGGGTTGTGTTGTGCGGCGCCAAGGCCCGGCAGCAGGAGCATGACCAGCGCGGTGGTGGTGGCGGCGATGGTGAGGCGAGCGTTGGCGCGCGTGGCGTTCATGGCTGGCTCCTTGTGTGGGGGGTGGGTTGAGGAAACGTGGAGCGCGGCGGCTTGATAACAAAACGCAGACGAAAGGCTTGCTTTGGGGCCATCAGGGCCGCCACAAAGTCAGTTGGATGTCTGCATTTTGGCATTAGGTGGCTTTGATGCGCACGGCGGCACGTCGCGGCATGAATTTTAAGAGCGCTTGCAGTGCTGCGACCGTCAACAAGACCCCCAGCGCGCCGCTGGCCATCAGTCCAAAGAGTATTGCCATGGCTTCCATGTGGCCGACCTCCTGATCATACCGATCATCAAATACAGATTTGCAGGCCCGCCCGTTGTGACGTTATGGCTGTAAAAATATTCTATGCATTCAAACTTTCATGGCGAAAACCGGGGTGTGAATGCCGGTTGACAGCCAGGGGTGTAAACGAATGGATACACCTTTTGGGGGCGTCCACGGGGTATGCCGTGTTGTCGGGGGTGGAAAGAAAAAATCCGGGTTGGCACGGCTCTGGCTATAGCAAGGGGACAGACGGATGGGGGGCTCCAACGTGGAGCCTGAGCCCGAACACCCAGGCCCCGTGCGGGTTCAACCTGGCCGTCGCCCCGCGGTGGTTCGCGGGTCTGGAGTGGACATCAGCGACAACGCCTTTGCGGCGCGGCTGACGCTCGCTCCAGACCCGACGTGGTTCTGTTACACGGATCCTCGCACCACCGCGGGAACACTTGAAGAGGGATGACGCTTGGCTCACCACCACGTCGTCCCTTTTCCATTTCTTGCTTTGTCAAAACTTGAGAACACCACCCTCTTAAGAAATCGTCATGGTCGCCCCTTGCGCGGTGCGCGGCATGTCCTAATCTTTGTGTCATTGGCTGACATGTTTTGTGTCATTGGCTGACATTATAGAGGAGGCTGCCCCTTGACGACCGCTTTGCTGCGACCTGCATCCATGGCCGAGCCCTGGCGTTTGAAGTTTGCCGTTGTGCGCGAAGACCCCTGGATCGAGACCCACCTGGTGGGGCGATTTGGATTGCGTCGGGCGTTGGTGGTGGCCTCGGGCGGGTGCACGGCGCTGAGCCTGGCGCTGGGCGAGTGCCAACGCGTGGCGGTGGAGGCATTTGACCTCAACCCCTGCCAGTTGGCGCACGTTCGTTCCAAAATGGATGCCGTGGAGGCCGGTCGCGAGCGGTCTCTGATGGCGCCGATTGGGCTGAACCAGGACGGTGAGTTTGAGGGGCTCTTTCGGACGCTGCGGGGCTTGATCGCAGAGTTTGTGGCGCCTTTGGCGGCGTTGGAGGCCTTTTTTGAGCCCGGCACGGGCGCTGATGTGCGCCGCAGCATGTGCCAGGGTTGGTTTGGCGCCCGATACTGGCCCACGGCCTTTGAGTTGGCCTTTTCGGACCCGCTCTTGCTGACCATGTTTGGTCCCGACGCCGTGCAGCACGCTGCGCCGGGCTCTTATCCGGCCTACTTCAGGCAAGCCTTTGAGCGCGGCCTCTCCATGCCCAACGCCGCTCGAAACCCATTTTTGCAGCACGTCTTGCTGGGGCGTTACCTGCGCCGGGATGCGCCCGGGTACATCTTTGCCCAGAAGCGCGCGGAGTTGACGCTCCATCAGGCCGAGTTGCCCGACGTGCCGGGCCTGGACGGCTTTGATCTCTTCAGCCTGTCCAACATCTTTGACTGGTCCGACGACGCCCTCGTGGCGCGCTGGGCCGGTGCGCTTAAAGAGCGCGCGCACCCCGGCGCTGTGGTCTTGCTGCGCCAACTGAACAACACCCGCGACCTACGCCCCTTTTTTGAGCCCCACTTTGAGTTTGACGATCGCCTTGGCCAGTCCCTCCTGAGCATGGACCGCAGCCTCTTCTACAACCGCATTGAAGTGGCGCGCCGCCGCACGGAGGTGTGAACGTGGGTTCATACCGCATGCTGCACCTGGACTCCAAAGGGCTCCAGCCATACGCGGCAGGGCTGCGGGCGCTGGAGCGAGACATCCTCTATCCATTGGCCGACGGCGAAGACCAGTTCTACATCGACCATGGCCCCGATTATCACCCCTTCTTTTCGACCCTGGGGCAGGCCCACTTTCTGGTGGCGCTGGGCGAAGGTGCTGGTGAGGGCGCCGCTGAGGTGGTGGGCAACATGGTGGCCGTGCGCCGCCGGGCGCTGCTGGCCAGCCGCCCCATCGACACCTTTTACATGTGCGACTACAAGATCGCCCCCAAACACCGGGGCGGCGCGCTGACGCGTCGTTTCTGGATGACGGCGCTGGGGCGACTGGCCGTCGATGAGCGCCTGTGGGGCTGGACGCTGGTCTACGGCGCCGCCATGCGCGGGCGCCAGGGCGACGTCATGCACAGCGTGCGCAAGCGCCGCCTCCACCCCGGCGCCCTCTTTGCCCCGGCCGCCCATCTCAACCTCTACTTCACCAACCCGCAAATGCTCGCCGGCCTCGACCCCACCCACTGCCCGCCGCCGCCCCAGATGCACACCGGTCTGGATCTGAGCGTCGCCGCCTACAACCAACCCGCAGGCCTGGAGAGCACCCACGGCCGCAAAGATCTGCGCCGCATCTCCACCGGGCAGCCCTGGTCCATGACCCACCTCAGCCAAGGCCCCGCGTGTTGGCACCCCACCTGGGGCCATTACCTCCAGCGCAGCGGTCAGCGCCTGCTGGACACCGGACAAGAACACACCACCGCCGCTTTTGCCATCGACGACCGCCTCAAGGACCACCAGCGCTGGCTCAAAGGCCAAGGCCTGACCCCCGACTCGGTCTGCACCATCTACATCCTCAGCCTGCCCCACATCATCCGGCAGGCCTCCTGGATCCACCTTGCCACCTCGGAGATTTGATCCCCATGACCCCCCAACATCCCCCCATGAAGAGCGCCATCACCAACCTCAAAGCGCGCCTGGACGTCCTCCAGAACCCGTACCTCAAAACCCTGCGCGAGGGCTCCTTCAGCCGTGAGGATTTCATCGAAACCCAAATCCAGTTCCTCTTCGCCGTCGTCTTCTTCTCCCGACCCATGATGGTCCTGGCCGGGCGCATGGGCCGCAACGAACACCGCACCGCCCTGCTCGAAAACGTCTTTGAAGAGCACGGCGAAGGCAACCTCTCCGTCTCCCACGAACGCACCTTCCTCCAACTGCTCGAACGCCTCGGCGTCAACCACAACCACATCGAATCCCGCGCCGAATGGCCCGAGGTCCGGGCCTTCAACACCGTGCTCGCCGGGGTGTGCATGCTGGACGACCTCTACACCGCGCAGGCCACCCTGGGCATCATCGAAGATCTCTTCTCGACCATCTCCGCCGACATCGGACACAGCATCCTCTCACGCGGCTGGCTTGGCCCCGACGAGATCATCCACTACGCCACCCACGAGACCCTCGACATCGAACACGCCGAAGGCTTCTACGCGCCCCTCTACCAAGCCTGGCAGCGCCACCCGCGCCACGCCTACCAAATCCAACAAGGCCTCGAGCTGGGCGCACACATCTTCCTCACCATGTACGAACACCTCCATCGCCATCGCTCCCGTCGCTGGGCTCGCCCCGTCAAAGGACCTCACAGCCTGGCCGACGGCTGGCACCTCGATGGATGACCACGCAAAGAAGGCATTTAAAATGTGCTTTGGGATGATCTGAACTGCGCACAGAGCCTTTGACGGCACAAAAAAGCCAACACAAAGGCGTGTTGGCTTTCGAGCGCGCTTCACAAAAGAGCCCGCACCGTCTTCCCCGACTCCCAAAACCGTTGTCGAGCGACAGATCAGGGCTGCTTAAAGGTCACGTGAGTCTATTGAACGCAAAGCTCCATGGACTCGATCGCCATCCGCCCCGAGCTTTGCGCGGCGTAAAGCTGCACGGCGGTCAGTGACGGACTGTCGGTGGGGCTCAAGAAGTTGCTCCAATCCACCGCATACCAATCATAGACAAAGTCGCCGTCCACTGGTCCTCCAAACACCTCGCCGTAGAGCGGTGACCACGCCCTGAAGCTCGATGAGCCGTTGATGGAGCGCGCTTTGACGTGCAGGCTGGCCTGCGAAAACCGCAACCCCGCCACGCTGAAACGGATCCGCAGATACTCCCGCGTGGTGACAATCGGGAACCCTTCGCGCGTGCGATCCACCTCGCCAAACCCAGGGTATACATCCCGGACATTGCATGCGCTGTTGGGCGCAAAAGAATACTCACAAGATGCGTCCCAAACGTCGATCCGCGCGCTGGTCGAGCCATCATCGTAGTGAAAACGCCAGACCGTCCACCCCTCGCCGTTGCTGCACGGGGTGCT
Organism: uncultured Pseudomonadota bacterium; assembly: GCA_937123825.1. Lineage (GTDB taxonomy): Bacteria > Myxococcota_A > Bradymonadia > Bradymonadales > CAKZKQ01. The sequence goes on along the minus strand of CAKZKQ010000644.1, from coordinate 31,435 downwards.
GAGCCCCGTGGGGTTGCCCACGCACTGACCCTGGCCATCAAGCACAAAACCCGGCGAGCATGTGCCCTGGGCCACACAATCGCCATCGCCGCCGTTGTGGGTGTTTTGGCAGTCGTCGGTGACGCCGTCGTCACAGGACTCATTGCCTTGCACAGTCGCATCGCCGCAGCGTCCGCTGATGGCGGTGCAATCAGCGCTGCAATAGTCGTTGTCGTTGGTGTTGCCGTCGTCGCAGGCTTCATTGGCCTGGGGCGTGCCATCGCCGCACGAGCCGGTGACGGCACCACAATCGGGGCTGCAGTAATCGCCGCCATCAGTGTTGCCATCGTCGCAGGCTTCATTGTTTTGGGGGATGCCGTCGCCGCATGAACCGGTGATGGCGGTGCAATCGGCGCTGCAATAGTCATTGTCGTCGGTGTTGCCGTCGTCGCAGGCCTCGTCGCCCTGCGGGACCCCGTCGCCGCAAACGCTAAGAGGGTCTTGCGGCTCGTCTTCGTCGGCATCCATGCCTTCCGTGTCGGCAGGGTCTGCGTCTTCGACGGCGTCCTCTTGCGCCGCGTCCAAACCGTCGTCCAGAGTGTCGTCGGCGATGTCCTGGGCGTCCTCTTCGCCGCTGTCCTCATCCTGGGTGTCGAGCGGCGAGTTGGTGTCGGAGGAGTCACCGGCGTCCATCGTGTCGGGTTCGTTCTCCTGGGCGCTGCCTGCGTTGGTGTCGTCACATGCCAGCGCGGCGCCGCAGAGCAAGAGCGCCAACGCCCAAAGTCCCATTGTTTTTTGCATTCGATGCACCCCGTCAATTCCCATCGATGGTGTCACCACCACCGCCGTACAACATCATCACGTGGCTGTGTCTGGTATCACCGCAGTCAAGATGACTCAAGCCAGGCTTCGTAGAGATCATCAATGCGGCGTTGCAGCTTGACCAGCTTGTTGGCCAGGTCGCGCCCGGTCTGATGATCGCGCTTCTGAGCGGCGGTCTTGGCGCGGGCCTCAAGTCGAGCCTTCTCTTCCTCGGCCTGCGCGATGCGGGCTTCGAGGTTGGAGGCCTTGGCGTCGGCGCTCTGCCCCTTGCCCTGGCGCTCCTGGCGGCGTTTTTGGACGCGGCCAGTGGTGGCTGCCTGCGTTTGCTGGCGCTCAAACCAGTAGTCCGAGAAGTTGCCCGGGTAGCTGACCAACTGTCCTTCATCGACCTCGACGACGCGCGTGGCGATCTTGTCCAGGAAGTATCGGTCGTGCGAGATGACCAGCACCGTCCCATCAAAGTGCTCCAGCGCCTCCTCGATTGCCTCGCGGGCGGGGATGTCGAGGTGGTTGGTGGGCTCATCAAGGAGCAAAAAATTGGGGTTCTGGACCATGAGCCAGGCCAACTGCAGGCGGTTGCGCTCGCCGCCGCTGAGTGAGCCGACGGTTTTTTCGCAGTCGGCCCACGAGAACATGAAGCGCGACAGGATCGCAAAAGCCCCATCCCGGCTGATGGAGGCCGCGTCGATGATGGCTTCCAGGATGGTGTGCTCATCGCGCAGTGATTCCTGGTGTTGTGAGCCCCAGCCGACGACCATGCTCGGGCCCACCTGCAGATGGGGGTGGTCCCAGGCGCCTTCGGTGGCCACCGCGCGCATCAGCGTGGACTTGCCCGAGCCGTTGGCGCCGACCAACGCCACTCGCTCCCCGGCGCCCATCTGCATCGATGCGCCATCAAAGAGCACCCGCGTCTGAGCCTCTTGTTCGAATGCTACGCTGAAGTCCTCAACCCGCAGCGCGATGTCGGCCTTGGAACCCGCCGCGTCAAAGCTCAGCCGCATGGAGCGGTCTTGCAGATCGGGGCGGTCGACGGCCTGTGACTTTTCGCGGGCCAACTGCGAGCGCCGCGCGCGCAGGCGTTTGCCCCAGGCCGGGTCTGCGTGGCGCCGCGCCAGCTCCGCAAAGCGCTTGACCAGCGCTTCAAGCTGGCCCAGGCGCTTTTGGTTGGCCACATAATCGGCTTGCTGGGCCATGCGGTCGCGCAGGTGGGCGGCGCGAAACGCCGAATAGCCCCCGTCGTAGAGTTTGACCTGACCGTTCTCCATGTGCAGCACCGCCTGAACCACGCGGTCAAGCAGGTAACGGTTGTGGGAGACGATCAACACCGCCCCCCGAAACCGGCGCAGAAAATCCTCCAACCACGCCAGCCCCTTGTGGTCGAGGTGGTTGCCAGGCTCATCGAGGATCAACAGCTCGGGTCCGCCCAACAACGCCCTGGCAAGCGCCACCGTGCTCTGCTCGCCGCCGCTGAGGTGCTCCACCGGGTCTTCGGCGCGGCCCGGCAACCCCAGCATGTCCAACATGGCCTGGGCCGAGGCCACAAGCTGGTCCCCGTCGATGAGATCGTAGGCCTCGCGCGCCCGTTCGTAGCGCTTCAGGGCCCGCTCCATGTCGTCGGTGTCTGCCAGCGCCTCTTCGGCCTGACGCAGGGCGTTGATGGTGTCTTTGTAGGGCGCCATCACGCAGTCAAAAATGCTCTGCCCCGGCTCGAAATCCAGGTGCTGGGGCACAAAACCAATGCGCACATCCGGAGGCTTTTGAACGCGCCCGGATGACGGCTCCAGCTTGTCCATGATGAGGTTCAACACAGTGGTCTTGCCGCAGCCATTGGCGCCTATCAGACCCAGGCGTTGGCCTTTGTTGATCTTCAACGAGAGGTTTTGGACGACGGGATCTTCCCCTGGGTGGTTGTAGGTGACGTCTTGAAGTTGGACGACTTGCATGGCCGGGCTCCGCTTTGTGTGCGTGTCTGCTTGGTGGGCAGAGGTGGGGCTTGGTCGGCGCGTGGGGCCACCGGTGCAGCCCGCAGGGCAGTCCACAGACCGCGCTGGAGGCGCTCACCAGGCAACCCTGACCGACCAATGGTGAGGGGCTTGGTTGGGGTTTTGGGAGGCCTTCAGGGACGGTGGGTCAAATGCATACGCCCGCGGGCTGAGGTTTGGTCAGGCCCTTTGCGGCGAGTGTTTGTGCCTGTGTCCTTGCGGCTCCGTGGGTGGTGGGTGGAGCTTGCGCTGTGCCAGACCTGTCTGGTGGGGCTCAAACGCTGGGTTTTGCCGTGTGGGCAAAAGACAGCGTGAACCTGGAGCGGACCCATGTGGTGTTGTTTGGGACTCGCTTGACAGGTGAATGGCTCAAGAGGTGGTGGCTTTTGCAGGATCCGCAAGGGCCATGGTGATAAATGGGCGCGTTTTTCTGGCCACAAGCTGAGCAAAGCATGTGCTCAGACAGAACCTGAAGGCGACTGCCAGGCGCTTGGGAGCTTTGGCCGCCGTTTGAGGTGAGATCCAGGCGTTGCTTGGAGGTTTTACTGGCGTGTTAAAAGTTCTACTTGCTACTTTTGGTTTGGATATGAAAGCTTCCAGTTTTTTGGAAGCGCAGATGCTGGGGGGTTTTGTCCCCATCAACGAGGGCACACGCCATTCATACCAGAGCGGATCCGGTCTTGCATGATGGTCTTTTGTTCAGATTCAGCGCGGCGTGATGGCCTTGAGCCAGCTTTGCAGCGCGGCGAAGTCGAGGGGTTTGGCAAAGCACTGCGCTTTGCTGTGTTTCAGTCCCTGGGTGACATGGGCCTGAAAGGTGCCCCCGGTCATGAAGGCAAAGCGCTGGCTGAGCCAGGGAAAGCGTGCCAAGGCTTCCTGGTGCACTTCAAGGCCATTCATGTCGGGCATCATGACGTCACAGAGGATGACATCAAACTCGCCGTCGTCCTGCATGAACCCCAGCGCCTCGTTGCCGCTGGTGGCGATGAGGACCTCGTCGCGGCGCAGGTGGCGCTTGAGGCTCTGACCAATGCGCTCTTCATCGTCAATGACGAGGATGCGCAAGCTGGGGCGAGCGGGTAGGGAGGGGGTGGTGAGGGGGGGGTGGGGGGCGGGGGTGTCTATGGCGGGCAACACCACCCGAAAGGTTGAGCCCTTGCCTGGATCGGAGGCGACGTCGATGCGACCCCCCATCTCCTGGACCAGCCCCAGGCTCACCGAGAGGCCAAGGCCAGTGCCGCTCATGGGTTTGGTGGTGAAGAAGGGTTCAAAGATCCGGTTGAGGGTCTGAGGATCCATGCCGCAGCCGGTGTCTCTGACGCTGATGACAGACTGGTCGCCGTCTCTGAACACATCGACGAGGATGGCGTGGTCGTCGGATGCTGCGGCAGCGGTGACGGCCTGGGCGGCATTGACCAGGAGGTTGAGCACGACCTGGACCAGGCGCTCTTCGCTGGCCAGGGCGTTGGCGCGCTGAAGGTTGAGCACCAGCCGGGCGCTGTGCTGGAGTTGGTTCTGGGCCAGCTTGATGGCGCTGTGGCAGACGTTGACCAGGGAGGTGGGTTGGAGGGTTTGGTTGTCGCCGTGCCGCGCAAAGACCTTCAGATCACCGACGATGGAGGCGATGCGGTGGGCGCCGTCGATGGTGTCTTTGAGGATCGTGGCCATCTCCTGGGCTTCGGCGTCGGACCGCGCCTTGCGGAAGTCGTGCTCTGCCAGATACCAGAGGTTGGCGATGATGTAGGTCAGGGGGTTGTTGATCTCATGGGCGACCCCGGCGGCCAGTTGACCCACCGCGGCCATGCGCTCGGCGTGGCGCAGCCTGCGCTCCAACTGGGCGCGGCGCTCCTGATCGCTCAAGTCGCGTCGGATGGCCACAAAGCCAAGTTGCTTGTCGTCTTGATCGCGCGGGCCACAGACGCGCAGCGCGGTGCTGATGTCGGCGCCGTCCTTGCGGCGGCTGGTCACGACCCCTTCCCAAAGTCCGCCCTGGGCCGCGGTCTTCACAATGTCGCGGTAGTATGAGGTGGTGTGCTTGTCAGAGCGCAGCAGATCTCTGGGCTGACGCCCGAGCGCTTCGTGGCGGTCGTAGCCGGTGATCTTTTCCCAGGCGGCGTTGACGTACTCAAAGTACATCTCATTGTTGGTCAACGACACGGCGTCGTTGCTGTGGTGGAGGGCTTGCTGGAGCATCCGGGTCCAGCGCGGCGCGGCGTCCTCTGGCGTCTTGAGGTGCAAGAGCTTGATGCCCCCTGTCAACACGGCCGTCTCCACCCGAACATGGCTGGGCAAGGGCAGCTGACCCCACATCACACCGGCGCTCAGCGCCCCTCCGAGCAGATCGCTGGCGGCGCTGTTGAACGCCTCTATTTGCCCATCTGCGTCCACCAGAATGGCTGCATGGGACAGTGCTCGAATGATGTCGTGCGGGTGGAGGGTCATCGGGCTCTTTTAAGAGGGCTCCGGGTTGTTTGGGTGGGAGCGTTCACACCGACAATGGGGTGTGATGATGGTCTCCCGATGTGCTGTAGACGCCTGTCCACTGACCTTATCGGAACAGTTGTGGGATGATCAAATATCAAAGGGTTTTAAAATGCGCCAGTGATTTCAATCACGGGTGTGGTGTGGGGCTTGGTATAGGGGGGTGGGGAGGTGGAGAGGGGGATTTGAGCGCAGTTTGATGGTGTCCATCGCCAACGGGGAGGCGTTGGCGATGGGGGTTTTCACCACACCAGGCCCAGGTCGAGCCGAGGGCCGTGGCGCAGCGTGCCGATGCCGGGAGAGATGCTGGTGTCGGGGCTGTCGTCGGCGTTCTCTTCGCTCAGATCGCGGTCGCCGGGGCGAGTGGGCAGACCGGTGAAGGTGCCCTCGATCATGTAGGCCGGTTGCACGTAGAAGCCAAAGCCCAGGGTGTTGTACCAGCGCTTGAAGTAGAGCCAGCCGATGTTGACCGAGGCGCGCAGATCCAGCGTGAAGGTGCTGTCTTCGGCCTGATCCACGCCGGGCAGCTCGATGGGATCAAAGGAGAGCAGGCTGATGCCGCCGTCGATGTAGGCGTCAAAGATGAAGCCGTTGTAGCGGTTTTCGTACTTGCTGACGTAGTCGAGCGTGGAGTAGCCCACCAGCGCCTTGATGTTGGTGTTGCTGGTCTGACGCAGGAAGGTCCCCGTGAAGGCGTATTGCTCTTCGCCTTCGGCGGCGTGCCAGGTGTGCAGCGCCATGGGGATCTCGTAGGTGGTCAGCGCCAAGCCGTACTTGATGCGCCATTTGTTGAGAAAGAGCGCCTGTGCGTCGACGTACTGGGTGTCGAGGGTCAGGAAGTTGTCATCGCTGAAGCCGCCGCCGCCGGGGCGATCAAAGTTGACGTTCTGACCCGGCTCGGCCAACCCCTGATAGCGGCCAGTGGTGAACTGGACCTTGATGTCGTGGCCGGGGAAGACCTTGTCGATCTTGAGTTGACCACTGAAGAAGTCCACGGCCTCATCGCCAAACTGCTCTTTGAGCGCCCCTTCGGCGTCCTTCAAGATCGAACGCGCGTACGACAGGCCCAGCGAGTACCCAAAAAACTCGCCTTCAAAGCTCACAGTGGTCAAGAAGGCGTTGTTGAGTTGGTAGGTGGTGTCTCCAATCTCGATGTCGTCGGTGTCTGCGGTGCTGGGCACGAAGTCAAAGAGCTGCCAGGCGGTGAACCAGCCGCCCACGCCCGCCTGGAGGTACCAGTACTTGTAGTTGTCCTCCCAACCGCCGGTGTTCTTGACGACGTGCTGGCTCAAGTCCTGGGTGCTCTTGAGTTGGGACCAGGTGCGGTGCTCCTCAAGGACGTTGTCCCAGTAGGTCATCCACAGGCGGTCGCTCGAGGAGACGCCCAGGAAGGGATACCAGCCCGTGTTGATCTCGGCGTCCCGCACGACGGTCTGGGGGCTTTGGGAGACCTTGCCGCCTTTGAAGGCCGCGATGCGCAGGCCTTTGTTGAAGGAGTTTCGGAAGTAGTAGTAGAGCAGGTAGACCTGATCCTTGCCCACTGCCGCGTCCAACTGCCAGCCGCTCTCTTTGGAGTCGAGCGTCTGGGGCGTCCAGGTCTTGCCGTCGCGGCTGGTGCTGACCATGGCCGACTCTTCGGTGGGGTCGTGGTAGAAGAGGTAGAGCCAGCCGTCAGGGCCCTGCTTGAAGCGGAAGTCGTACATGGCCTCTTCGGCGATCTGCACCACGGTGGCGCCCGTCTGCGCGGCGGCCTGTTTGGGATCCTTCTGGAAGAGTTCTTCGGAGACGGGCTTGTCGCCCACACACTCCAGCACAATCGGCCCCAGGCGCACGTCGGTGGCGTAGGCCATGCAGAGCTTGTCGCCCAGCATGGCAAATTGGAGCATGGGGTTGGTGCGGGTGGGGTGTCCGGCGCCCGATCCGCTGTTGCGCTGCACGGCGTCGATGTCATCCTGACCAGCCCCAAAGGCAAAGGGCTGGGCCTTCTGACCGTCCCAATACACCGTCTGAGAGACCGTCTCGCTTTCGTAACCGTCGCCTTTGCGGCGCGTGGTGGTCTTGGTCACCCGGAAGAAGAGGTGGGGCGTGTTCTGAGGGGTCACAAAGTGCCCCAGGACCTCAAGCCTGTGGCGCGTGCCGACGCTGGGGTCGTTGGCCGAGGGGACCGAGTCCTGACGGGCGACCATTTCGACGTATTTGCCGTCGCTGTCGACGTAGCCGATGCGGTGGTGTTCCCAGGTCAGGACCTTGTCGACCTTGACCGTGCGGCCGCCGACCTGGCTGGTGACCTTGACGGTCTTGGTGTTGATCTTGGAGCTGACCAGACCGCAGCCGATGTAGGGCGCCGAGCCGACGTGGCACTGGCTAAAGCGCGGCTCGTAGCCTTCGTTGGGGTCTTTGGGCGCAAAGAGCACCTTGCCCGAGTCCAGATCCTTGACGGTGTTCTGGTCGTTCATCAGGACGCCCTCAAAGCCCCCCGAATCCATAAAACCAACCGGCTCCTGGTTGATGGGGGCGTTGACCATGGGCAACGTGACCAGCACGGGCGGCGGAGCGTCGGGGTCCGGTGCCGGGGCGGCGTCCTGGGCGCTGACCTGCGACCCTGTGAAGATCCCCAGCGCCGCGCACAATGCGCCGTACACCCATGCGCGCGAAAGCCGCTGGTGTGTGGTGTTCTTTGTCATGCTTCTCTCCTTTCCCGATGCGGCCCGTTGCTGCTTTTGCCCAGATCCACCACCCAACGCTGGCGTTTTGCAAACCCACGCGCACACAAGGGCGCCCTCAATGGTCACAAAAATCCTCTCCAGATGGAGGTTGGTTGATGGTCGGCGGGATGGTAACGGGCGTTGGCGTCAGTGGCAACCACAAAACAACAAAGGTCTGTGATTTTGTTCAGTTTGTTTGCGAACCTTCTTCGTGTTTTTCGCACTCCGGAGGTTACACGGCGCCTTGGTCAGACGCCGCCTGGAGTGCGGTGAGTCCAAGGCGTGTGATTGTCCGGTGTGTTGCGCGATGCAATCGTTGTGGACAATGGCTTTGGTTCGGGCTGTGGCGCATTTTGAGCCTGCGATGCGATGGATGACCCGGCGATTCAGTTCTGTGGGCGTTCCAACGCGGTGCTGCTTGAAACCCGGTGGTTTCATGGGCGTCCCGTGTTGAAAATCCATACGCCCATCAACCCCTGCTCAATCTCCTGTGCCCCTTGAGTTGGGTTCTCTTGGCGTGTTGTCCAAGCTCTCTTTTGTGAGCAGCATGTGACCAGTTTTGGGCATGTGCCAAGGGCACGCTTTTGCGCCGTTGATGTCTTGGGTCAGGTGGGCGCAAGCCAGGGCTCGGTGTGGTCCATGCAGAGGGACCACAGGCGCTCCTGGTCGGCGTTGGAACTGCGCGTGCGCGCCATTGGCGCGTGTGCAGAGCGGGCCTCGCGGTCAAAATAGAACTCGCCGCGTGCCCCGGCGGCCTGAGGGGAGGCCGCCAGCCAGACGATGGTGTCGGCCCCTTGCGCCGCAGTGCGCAGCAGGTTGCCGGTGGCTTTGTGGAAGCCCGGCAGAGCGGTGCGGACCCCCTGGGTGTCGGCCCACCCCGGGTGCATGGCGCTGACGGCAATGCCGCGGCCTTCAAGCACCCGGGACCAGCGCCTTGCCAAAATCACTTGAGCGCGTTTGGACTGGGCGTAGACCTTGGGGCCGTCAAAGCGGCGCAGCCCGGTGGTCAGCGTCTCCAACTCCAGTTTTTGTGTATACATCCCGCCCGAGGAGACAAAAATCAGCCGCCCGCCGCCGTCGAGGCCGCCTGCGAGCAGCCGCGTCAGCAAAAAAGGCCCCAGGACGTGGACCGCAAAGGTCAACTCGATCTTCTGGGGCGAAAAGAGCCGTTCGTGGACCAACATCCCGGCGTTGTGGATGAGCCCGTCCAGGCGCCGCCCAGCCAAACGGCGTCCCAGCGCGCCGACGCTGGCCAGATCCCCCATATCGACCTGCTCAATCTCCAGCTTGGCGCGTGGGTGCTGCTTCAAGAGCGCATCTCGGGCGGTCTGGGCGCGCTCGACGCTGCGGCAGGCCATCACAACCGCGCCTGCGCGCGCCACCAGACCGCGCGTCGTCGCCAGACCCAGCCCTGCGTTGGCGCCCGTCACCACAAAGGTCCGCCCTTCGAGGTTCACCTTCAACTCCGGGTCCGGCCAGAGCCTCCGCCGCGCGTGGTACCCCGGCGCGCCAAACGAGGGGGCCACCGCCGCGTCCATTGACGCAGCCGCCGCCTTCCACAGCGAGCGCTTGAGGCTCATGGCGCCACCCCCGAGCGAGTCGCCGCACTTTGCGCAGTGTTCAGCCCTTGGCGAAGGCGACCCCCGAGTGCCTTGATGGTCTTTTTGCCCAGGCGGACAAAGAGCGGTTTGAAGAGGGGCTCTGCGGCGGCCCCCACGCCCAGGAGCGACAAGTCGGCGCGCCAGCGGAGCCGGGTTTGCCCTGTGGGTGTGGTCTCAAAGAGGATGTCGTCGGTGGCCACCGACGTGCTCGACTCTCCGCGCAGGATGACGCGCTTGTTTGGTTCGACGGTCAACGCTTCATAAACCATGGGGATGCGCCTTAGCCCAAAGCGCACGGTGATGTCGTAGAGGTCGCCCTGGCGCAGCGGGCCGGGCTGGCGTTTGATGCTGGACACCACCCCCGGATCCCACTGGGCGATGTGGGCAAACTCGGCCACATAGTTGTAGACCGCCTCCAGGGGCTGGTCGGTGGTGAGGGTCTCTTCAATGCGAATCATGGTCAACTCCCGATTGCCAGATCACTTCGGCGGCACTTTGGCAGGGGAGCGCAAAAGCATGCCGCCAGACGCGCTCTGAGCGCGGTGGTCATCTTTGGGTGGCTGGCCAAAGCCCATCTGTGAGCGTTTGCGCTCTGCAGGCGCACCCTGGCCCTGACCGAAGCGATGCTTTTGGAGGGCTTTGGGATGCGATTGCGGCGCGCAGTGGGCCTTATGACTTGAAGGCAGGGCGCTCAGGGCAAGCCGGGAGGGGTCCACTGGCCGTCGCCGTCGCCGTCGACCTCAATGGGGTTGGTGAAGGCGTAGGGCGGCCCCGCCGGGTGAACCGGGAGCGTGGAGCCCGAGCCGACGACCTCGATGGCGTACCACGCATCGGCCTGGGGCTCGTCGGTGAAGGTGGTGGTGAGCCGAACGCCGCTTTGGTTGTTGTCGATGAGCGCACTGTCGATGGGCTGGCCATTGCGGATCAGGCGGACCTCGTCCAGCTCAAGCCAGTCTGGGGCCTGGACCTCGACGCTGAAACTCACCTGGCCGTCTTCGTTGACCCCCGTGCGGCCGCCCAGGCCCACCTGACCATCGGCGGTCTCAAAGGTCACAAAGGGGCCGCAGGAGACAAAGAGGCGGCGGCCACGGACGGCCTCGACCAGGAGCTGATGGTTCTGGCGCAGCGCCTGCTCGTCAATCTTGATCCAGTTGCGGGGCATGCCGATGGGATCGTTCTCGCGGTGGGAGTCCGAGCCCGAGCCCAAAGTGCGCAGCAGGCCGTTGTTGGTCATTGAAATCCAGTCGTCCAGGACGTCGTTGTCGCCCAGACCCCGGCAGCGCCCGTTGAAGACCTCGATGGAGTCCCAGTTGGTGCTCCAATGCTCATTGTTTTCGACCTCGCCGGTGGCCGGGTCGTAGCCCACGTAGGAGAAGTAGGCGCCCAGGCTGGAGCCGCGCGGGTGGTTGATCTGAATGACCTCGTCTTCGGGGTTCTGGTTGCGGATGGCCTCAAAAAGCTCGGCTGGCTTCTTATCGTAGGGGAAGACGCCGCCGGTGTTGGTGGTGCCGGGCTTGTAGAGCAGCGGGAAGGCGTTGAAGTGCCCGTACTCAAAGGTGGTCACCTCCTGGCCGTCAGGGCCAATGATGCGATCCCCCAGGTCGTGCGCATCGGCGGTGCGCTGCAAACCATCCAGCGCCACGTGCTCGGTCAAGATGGGGATGTCCAGGTTGGTGGTGATGGCCTGATGGATGCGGGTCACGTAGGGGGTGTCGCTGTCCGGGCTGCGCAGCGCGTGAATGTGGAAGTCCGACGAAAGCCAGCCAGTCGTATCGACCACCTTGTTGATGGTCATGTCCAACTGGAGCGTCTCGCCCTCGGTCACCTCGACGCTGGTCTGGTCGATCTCGTAGGCAAAGCCCCGGCTGGCGCTGATGTCGTAACGCCCCGCAGGCACGGTCAAGGTCACCGTGCCATCGACCGCCATGCCCACCGCGCTGATTTTGCCGCCGTTGCCCGCGCCGGTCCAACGCCACGCGCCGCCGCTGTCGGGTCTGGCCGCGTCAGGGGCGTAGGGCGCCGGGGTCTGCGCGTCGTCCTGGGGCACGACCGCCACGATCCGAGCCGGTTCGGGCTGGTCCTGGCTGTTTTTGACGCTGATGGTGATTTGAGCCGGCGCAGGGACCGTCAACGACGCGTCCTGTTCGGCGCCAGCCTCCAAAGACACCGACTCGATGGCGCTCGGGGCGTGATCCGTGGCAAAGGCCTGCACGCGCCATTGGCCCGGCTCCAACACAAACTCAAAGTCCCCGTCGGCCCCCACCGGGCTGTAGCTGACCGGTTTGTCGTCGCCGTCCCATACCACCACGTGGGTCAAGGCCGCCTGGGCGCTGGGGGGAAGCTCGACCGTGCCGCGCAGCGTGCCCACCGTGGCCGGTGTCTGGGACATGTCGACGCGCAGCGCCGCCAACCCCGCCGGGCCGCGCTCGCTGACCGAGAGGGTGTAGTGGCGCGTCAATGACTGCCCCGGCTCAAGGATGAACCCGGCTTGGTTGATGACCTCGACGTTGCTGTACTCAATCAGCAGGCTCAACCCCACGTCCTGGGCATTCCACTCGTAAGAAGGGCCGCGGCCTGCCAACACCAGCCGGTCGATGGCGCCCTGCGAGATCTCAAAGCCCTTGACCGGCTGCCAATGACGCACGCCGTCGCCCTGGTTGGACATCAGCAGCGGAAAGTCGACCATCGCCGCCTCGTCGCTGATGTTGGTGACCGTGACGCTGTGGCGCAGCGCCGTGTCCTGGGCGCCCAGCATGTAGTCGTAGGTCACCTCCAGATCGACCGGAGAGGGGTTGAGCAGCGGGCGGATGAAGCTGTCTGCCCAGGCAAAAGGCGCGTTGACGCCCGTAAAGCGCACATGGGCCGTGCCGCTCTCGGTGCCGTTGTCCACAAGGTAGACGTCCCGGGGCTCAAAGATCTCCAGGTTCCAGCTGTGGCCAAGCTCTCCAAAGAGGTCATTGCCCGCCTGCCCCTCAGGGCGAATGACGTCGGCGTCGACCACGTTGCCGCCCCAAAAGCGGTACCCCGCCGCCGCCCGCCCCACGGTCTCGATGATGAAGGCGCTGTGGTTGTTGTAGATCTTCAAGTCGCCCAGACGCCCATCGGCTTTTGGGCCGCCAATCAGCGCGCTCTCATCCTCAATGAACCCCACGCGGGCCTGCCCTTCGCCCAGACGCTCGGTCACGTCGGGGTTGGGCACATCGGGCCTGGGCGGCACATCGGGCTCATCAACCGTGTCCTCCACGGGAGGCCCCGTGTCGCCCGGGTCATTGTTGGCCTCGTTGTTGGCTTCTTCGGCGGGCAGGGTCGGGTTGCCGCTGCCGCACGCTGCCGTTGCCATCATCAGCAACGCCGCCAACACCGGTAAGAGTCTCAATCGGGCTGTGCGAGTCATCATCGTCCTCATCGCAGATGTGGGCACCGATGACAGGTTCAGCGGTGGTGTGCCTGGGTTGTCAGGCAAGTCCACAAAGAGCGCTCCAAACCCACGGTTTGTCACGCTCAAAACAACCACTGAAGAGGGAGTCGGGCCCTGGCTGTGATCACAATATATGACAAATGCATGACAAATCCATGATGCCACCGCGAAAGAACACCGCTGTGCCCGACCTTGCAGGTCAAATCTGCCAAAAAGCAGAACTTGGTCGGTGGTGTGCTCAGGGAGCGGCGCAGGACTTCAAAAAGCCTTCGAAGAGGGTGTTGAGCGGCCCGCCGGGTTGGCCCAGTGTCTGGTTGACCTCGCGGTGGGAGAGCTTGCCGGCGTTGTGGACCGTGGCGGTGGCCCCGGCGCCCTGGAGCGCGTCGGCAAAGTCCTGCGCGATGGTCCGGCGGTGGCGGCTGCCCCGTGTGATGATGAGAAAGTTGGGGTGGGGGCGGCCCGATTTGACGTGGGTCTGCGGTGAAGCCTTGCGCCAGACCTGCGGGTCGGGCCCAAAGGCGTTGGTGTAGAGCTTTCGGGCCATTTGGGTGGTGTGGCCAAGGTAACGGGGGATGTCGTAGCCGCCGGTGTCGTTGGAAATCACACAGCGCACCGCGTCGAGCCCCAGGCCGTGGGCAGCCAGATAGGACGGGTCGGTGCCCAGTTGGGAGACGATCGACGCCCCTGCCGAGTGCCCCATCAGCACAATGCGCGCCGGATCGATGCAGTATCGCCGTGCGTGGGTGTGCAGCCAGCCCAGCGCCGCGGCCACGTCCTGTGGATGCACCGGGAAGCGCACCGCGCCGGCGTCCTCAGGCTTGTATTTGAGCGGGGAGAGCCGGTAGTTGACGCTGGCGACCACAAAGCCCTGCTGTGTCAGCCAACTGACCTTGTCCCCCATCCTGGCTTTATCGCCTGCCTTCCAGCCCCCACCATGCACATAAACCACCAAAGGCCACGCCGCGCTGGAGTTGTCCTTTGGATGATAGAGGTCCAGGCGTTGTTCTTGCGCTTCAGGCCCTTTGTTTTGGGTGTATTGCAGATCCTTGAGCGTCGACGTATGCGGGCACGAGGGCTCAGTCTGCGCGGTTGCAGGGCTCGCCAGCCAGATGACCATAAGCAGCGCAGCGGCCAGAATGTGTGGGCCTGCAAGGCGCTGGGGGCGTGGCAAATGCATCTGTGGGCTCCTTGGAAGGATTCCGGTGGCCGCAATCGGTGCAGTGCGGCGTCACGGGGGGAGTTTTGACAGCGCGTGTGGGTGAGGTCAATCTTGATGGACGACCATCCCCACATCAGGCCGGTGCCTGTGCCAAAAAGACACCTGGGCAAGAGCAGAGGTTAACTTTTAACTTGGCCTTTGGGTGGTGGTCCAAGCAGGTGGGTCAAGCTCTTGCCCCGCCGTTTTTGGGGCATGGAAGCACTTTAGAGCGAGGTGGGAGGTTTGCCGTGTTGATCTACATTTACCGCAGGGCCCCATTTTTGATGTTCGAGGCCTTTTGGGGCTTCACCTACCTTGAAGTGCTCCTGGCCGCGCTGGCGTTGGTTGTGGTCTGGGTGGTGGCCGACAAGTTCTTTGCCAAACGCGGCCGCGACAACCACGTCCGCGTGGTGCAGTGCTCGTGCGGTTGGGGCGGCAGCATGGGCCGCTACGTCAAGCGCTGTCCGGCCTGCGGCGCCAAGGTCTGATCGCCTCTTTTTGATGTTTTGAGCAAATAAAAACGCCGCTGATGGGATGTCAGCGGCGTGGGGGGTGGGGCGCCGCGTGGGCGCCCTCTTTGTGCGGGGTTGTGCGTCAGGGGATGAGGTACTCGACCTGAACGTCGAGGTTGGTCAGTTCGCCGTCGGCGCCGGCGGCCAGGTCCTCGATGCGCAGCGTGAAGGTGCCGTTGGCGGGCAGGCCAGAGAAGGCCGGGTAGTCGCGGTTGTCGAAGTTGATGTCGCCGCCGGTGAAGGGCAGGAAGTCATCGTCGAGGCCGCCGTCGTTGCCTTGCTCGTCGCCTTCGCGGTTCCACAGGATGTCAATCACCTCGCCGTCCCACAGCGCCGTCACGACCAGGTCGCGCAGGAAGTCGTGGTTGATGTCCAGGTCGCGCACGCGCAGGTTGCGGATGATGGCGCCGGGCGGGGTGTTGAAGACCAGGTCGATCTCCAGCTCGCCGGGGACGCCGGCGTTGAAGTCAGGCACAGGGCGGTCGTTGTTGAACTCCTGACGGACGGTGTCGGTCTCGCCGCTGGTGCGGAAGAGGCGGTAGTTGTTCTGGGCGCCGCCGAAGCCAAAGACCTGGACGTTGTAGGTGCCAGGGGCGAGGCTGCGCTCGATGACCTCGTTGTCGCTGGTGGAGGTGGCGCGGGCCAGGGAGTTGGTCTCGCCGTCGCGGAAGATGGCCATGTCGAGGTCGCCTTCGTCATCGACAAAGAGCAAGTCCAGGCGGACGTTGGTCTGCTGGGTGACGGTGAAGGTGTACCAGTCGTCGTCAAAGTCGCAGATCTGGCGAGACTCGGAGATGCCGGGGAACTGCTTGGCTTCGTCGGGCGTGTCGTTGTGCTCGCCGCTGAAGTTGGTGTTGTCGTCGGTACACTGGTTGAAGACGTTGACGGTCATGGAGTAGGGCGAGCGGCCGGCGCCGCGGGTGAAGCGGAAGACCTTGACGAAGTAGGTGGCGTCGGCGGTGGCGCGGCGCTCGTAGACGGTCTCGGTGTCGCCGATGCCGTTGCTGCTGTCGACAAAGACCAGCTCGCCGTTGATCTCTTTGAAGAGTTCCATGTCAACGTCGCCGTCGGCGGTGTTGAAGGAGATGTCGGCTTCGATGCCGTCGCCTTCGGCCACGTCGATCTGGTACCAGTCTTCTTCGCGGTTGCAGGCGATCAGGGCGCCGAACTGGCCGCGCAGGGTGTTGCCGTCTTCGATGCCGGTGGCCTCGTCGGGGCTGTTGTTGGGGTTGACGTTGTCAAAGGCGTCATCCTGGCAGGGCTCGTCGGGGGTGTTGGGGTCACAGTCGTCGTCGATGTTGTTGCCGGGGATTTCCTCGGGGCCGGGGACGTTGGGGTTGTCGGGCTCGCAGTCCTGGTCATCGGGGAAGCCGTCGTTGTCGCGGTCGGGGGCGTTGGCGTCGCACTCGATGTCGCCGCCGACGCAGTCGTTGTCGACGCCGTCGCTGCAGTTGGTCTCGGCGTTCTCGGTCACGTCGGGGTTGACGTTGCTGTTGTTGTCATCGCAGTCGGGACCGTTGTCGAAGCCGTCGCCGTCGAGGTCGTTGTCGCGGGTGGCGCCGTTGCAGTCGTCGTCCTGGTTGTTGTAGGGGATCTCTTCGGCGCTGGGGTTGATGCTGGCGGCCTGGTCGTTGCAGTCGTTGCCGCCCGCTTCGGTGCCGTCAAAGCCGTCGCCGTCCTGGTCGCTGTCGTCGGTCTCGTCGTTGCAGTCGTCGTTGCGGCCGTTGTAGTAGATCTCTTCGGCACCAGGGTTGGTGTTGGGATCGTTGTCGTCACAGTCGGCGGGCGCCTCAAAGCCATCGTTGTCGATGTCGTTGTCGGGCGTGTTGGGGTCGCAGTCGTCGTCCTGGCCGTTGTAGGGCACTTCGTCGGCGTCGGGGTTGATGCTGGCGTTGTTGTCGTCGCAGTCGCCCTGGGCTTCGGTGAAGCCGTCGCCGTCGCCGTCGGTGCCGCTGGGCATGCGGTCCATGCCGTCGCAGTCTTCGTCGATGCCGTTGCCGGGGATGTCGCGCGCTTCGGGGTTGATCTCGACGTTGCGGTCGTCGCAGTCCTCGGCGTTGGGGTAGCCGTCGCCGTCGAGGTCATCGTCGCGGGTTTCGGGGTTGCAGTCGTCGTCTTTGCCGTTGTAGGGCACTTCGGCGGCGTTGGGGTTTACGGCGGGGTCCGCGTCGTCGCAGTCCTCTCCGGCCGGCGAGCCGTCGTTGTCGCCGTCCACGGCGCCGCAGCGGGCGTCCATGCCGTTGCAGTCGTTGTCGACGCCGTCATCGCAGCGCGTGTTGGCGTCTTCCTGCACGTCAGGGTTGGCGTCGGGGTTGGTGTCGTCGCAGTCGGGGCCCGCGTCGCAGCCCTGGCCAAAGCCGTCGTTGTCGGCGTCGACGCACTCGGCGACCTGACCGATGCAGCGGTTCTGGGCCGAGCACTCTTCGTTGGGGCCGCAGTCGGTGTCGTCGATGCAGTCAACCTCGACGCACTGGCCGCCGGTGCAGATGGCCACGCCGCTGCAGTCGTTGTCGTTGGCGCAGCCCGGGCCGTCGCTGCCCGAGCCGGTGAAGGTGTTCAGGTCACAGGTCTCGCCGCGCGGGCAGTTGCGCTCGCGGTTGCACTGACCGGGCACACACTGGCCATCGACGCACACGTTGTTGGGGTCGCAAGCGAAGTCGCTGGCGCAGCCCGCGGGAGGGGCGTCGTTGTTGGCCATGTTGTTGGGGGTGTCGGCGCCAGGATCCTCCGCTTTGGCGTCGACACAGCCTGCCAGGCGGGCAGCGGCCAGGAGCCCCACCCGCAACATCCATCTCTGCTTCATCATCAATACTACTCCTTAAGGGGCGCCCGGTCTCTGAGAGGCGCGCTGTCAAGATCCATCGGTCAAGGGGGTGCGGGCTTTGGACAATGCCGCACAACAGGATCCTGGGGTGGCCAGGACCTGCGACCGATGGAGCACAGTTCACCCATGCCATCAGTCAGCGACGTAGGATAAAACAAAGCGCTTGTGAAGGGTAGGGATCTGAGCGCGCACCGTCACAGTGCACCCAGAATTGTGCCATATCACCCAAACCCCGCGAAAAAAGCGCTTTGAGGCACCCCAATGCGTGTCCTTGGACCCGATCGCGAGGTGGGTATCATGGATTTTGGGGTGGTGGATCCGAGAGCCAATCGACCGGGGGCGTGGGGGCCTGGGTGTGGCCGTCGACGGCCAGGTCTGCCAGGACTTGGCCAGCCAGGGGGCCGAGTTTGAAGCCGTGGCCGCTGTGTCCGGTGCCGATGATGATCCTGGGGTCGCGGGGGGAGGGCGCCCAGATGACGCCTTCGTCGGGGGTGTTGGTGTAGAGGCAGCGCTCGACGCGGTGCTCGCCTATCACATCGACGGCAAAGCGCCAGCGGACAAAGCGCCGCAGCCGCTCCAGGGCCTCGATGGGGTCGTCGGGGGCGGCGTCGGGGTCGTCGGGTTGGCCTGCGGTGGCGTGGTGGGCGGCTTTGACGCCGGGCTGGCCAAACTCGGGCAGGCCGTAGTGGACGTCGTTGAAGTCATGGCCCAGGTGGATCCAGACGGGGAAGCGGTCGATGCGGCCTGCGGCGGGGTCGCGTAGCTTGAAGTAGCCCACGGTCTGACGCTTGACGCACAGGATGGGGTTGAGCGCGGGGACAAGCCGGGCGCTCCAGGCCCCAGCGGTGACCACGACTTTGTCGGCGTGGAGGGTGGTGCCGTCGGCCAGAGTGATGTGGACGGCGTTGGGGGCGGGGGTGATGGCGGTGACCTGGGCGTGCTCTTGGATGTGGCCGCCGTGGCGTTGGATTTGCCGGGCCAGGGCACGCAAGGTGTGGTCTGCGGCCACGACCGAGGCGCTCGGATCGGCCAGGACCAGGTCGTCGTCTTCAAAGTGCATGGCGGCAAAGCGGGCGCGGGCTTGGGTGGGGGACAGCGCCTGGACCCGTGGGTCGGCCTGGGCGACGGCCTGGGCGTAGCGCTGGATGAGCCCGTCGCGCGGGCCAAAGAAGCAGCCCTCGACGGGGAAGTGCAGTTGAACCCCGGCGTCGGCCTCCAGGCGCGGCCAGCAGTGCTCCAATGCATGCCGCATCATGCGCACATACTGGGCGTCCACGTAGGTCGTGCGGCTGATCCGGGAGGTGCCGTGCGAGCTGCCCCGCTCGTGTCCCAGTTCAAATCGCTCCAGCACGCGCACGTTGACGCCGGTGCGCTGCGCCAGCCACCACGCCGTTGAGAGCCCTGCGATGCCTGCGCCGATGACGATCACGTCCATGGGTGTGCCCTGTGGTTTGTGGGGTTGAAAGAAGGAATGGGTGGGAGCATCTGCTCTGAGGTTCGACTTATGGTGAGGGTGCAGGAAACGTCTCTGGGCATCAAGTCGTGGGGCTCGGGCCTTTATGGTGGCTGCATGCGATCCTGTATCTTGTCGCCAACGGCACGGTTTAAGACGTGGTTTAAGTTCTCTTCGGGGTGCGTATGTCTTAACCTCTTGATGGCTCTTGGGGCAGCGCGTGGGCGTTGGCGGTGGTTTGGAGTCCCCGCTGGGCGCTGACGGCAATATTTGGGGGAGTGGATCAAAGATGAGACGGCCAGCTTGGAGTGTGGTTGCGGGTTGTGTGGCGGCGCTGTCGCTGGTGGCGTGTCAGGACGACGGCCAGCAGCAAGAGGCCCCGGACGCGACGCCTTCTCCCGATGTCGAAGAAGATCAGGAGCAAGAGGAGCAGCCGCTCGATGTGGTGGTGATGCCCGTGGTGCCGGCCAGCGAGGCGGCGCTGGAGGTGTCGCCGGCGGTGCTGGCGCAGGTGACCGATCCCGACAACCTGGCGGTGTCCCTGGAGTTGGCGCCCTTGGTGGTGGGGTTGGGGCCGGGTTTGAGCGACGGATTGGCGCTGACCTTGCCCGACTGGAGCGCATCGCCCGAGCAAGCGGCGGTGTGCGGCGTGTCGGTGCCGTCGTTTCGGGTCGAGGGTTTGAGCGCCGCGCCCCAGGGAGCAGGGTTTGAGGCCACCGTGGAGGATCTGAGCGTGCGTCTTGGCGGTTTTGAGCCGGGGCAGGGCGCGTTGGAGCTGGGCTGGGTGCTCTTTGCGCAGGTGGACGCGGCGCAGATCGAGGCGGCGCCCGAGGCCGCCAGGGCGTGTCTGCAAGCGGCGTCGCAGAGCGGCGTGCGGGTGTCTTTGAGGCTGCCGGTGGAGGTGAAGACCATCGCTGGGGTGGATTTGACCGCGTCGTTGCCGTGCGGCGCCGAGGTGTCGCAGCGCCGGGCGGCGGCTGGAGCGCGCCTGGGGACCTTGACGCCGACGCCGATCGACGCCCAGGGCCAGCCGTTTGTGCCCGTCAATGCGGCGCCGGGCCGGGCGGTGGAGGTGACGGTGAGCGTCACCGAGCCGGGGTCGTTGGTGCAGCTTGATGAGGGCGGCGACGGGTTGTCTTTTGAGGACCTGTGGCTGGCCGAAGACGCCACCGGAACCGTGAACGTCGAAGCCGCCCAGATGGCCGAGCAGGTCGAGATGGCGGTGGTGCGCCCCGAATCCCTCGACGTGCCGTCCATGGCGCTTCTGGCCCAGCGCGCCGACGGGGACAATTACGCCTACATGTCGCTGCGCAGCTACGAGTTGGAGATGATCGACGAGCTCTACGCCATGCTCATCCCCATTGTCAGCAAGGGGCTGCATTTTGGGGGCGAGCGGCTGTGCACAAACGCAGAACCCAACTGGTTTGCCGTCAGCACCTCGACCCCTGAGGCGTGTTCGCCCGGCGCCGAGTTGCCCCCTGCGGTCAACTTGCCCACGGATTCATCCCAGGTTGTGCTCGACGGCATCAAGGTCGAGGCCACCGAAGGGGTCTGCACGGTGGAGTTGGCGACCGCCGTGGGCGCCGAAAACGGCGAACCCGCCAGCCAGACCATCAGCTACCGCACCATCGGGTTTTGATGTCGCGGCCCGAGAGGGCTGCGGGCGAGCGACTTTGACCTGCATTTGGATGCGTTGTGGGCGCAGCGCATCAGGTCAATATTTGTTTTATGAGACAGAGGGATTGTTCTGGCGGGCTGGGTTTGCTATGCCCTGTGTTCTAGGAGGTTTCCGTTTTATGGAGAATATCGCCGTTCCCCAGGCCAGTCGCTTGAATCATACGCTCCGTGCCCACCACAAGGCCAAGGAGATTCTGGTTCAATACGTTCACAGTGTCTTTGCAGACCATTTTCTGGATGAGCACGGGCGTTGGCCTGGTCGCACCAGATTGGTCATGCTCACCGAAAGAAAAATCTTTGAGGACCGCAAGCTTGGTCCTTACCACGCTTTGGACATGGCCAATGACGAGGCGGCGCTCAACGACACCATGCGCCGCACGTTTGATGCTTGGCACAAAGAAGCCTATGGCGTCATGTTCATCGGCGGCCACACCACTGTCGCAGGGGTGACGTTGGTCGATATGTTCTCCATGGTGGACATGATGCACCGTGTGGTTGTGTTGGGCGCGGCCTCCAGTGAGTCCGGTGGGATGGAGAGCCTCAACCACAAATTTGTGGTCACTCGGCTCTTGCCCCTGCTGGACACGCAGTTGTGGGTGCCTTCAGGGCTCCAACGCCCGCTCGATGATTGGGATGAAGCTTTGGATGTGTGTGAGAAGATTGTGCTGAGGCACCCCTTCTACAATCACGCCAACCCTGAATTTGCACAGTGGGCGTTGGATCTGGCCGCCGAACACCATCAGAAGTTCCTTAAGCTCTTTGGAGCACCGCTGGTCGTCGCTCCCTCTGCCGATATCGCCAAAGGTGCCAAGGAGATCATGGGCACAAACGTGAAGTTGCCACCAACGCCCACGCTCGCAGCGGTCTCTCACCCCACCGCCGGCATGAGCTTCAACCCATCCTTGGTTGGGCTGGTGCGTTTTCTGGAGGGGGACGCCGAGAAGTTTTCCGAGGCGGCCGACCTGATCCAGCACCACTTGCATGATGATTGGTCACAGTATCCTGAGTTTCTTGATGTCCTGGCTCAAACCCATGGTGCTGCGTTGAATAAGCACATGTCGCAGTTCACCGATGGGCAATTTGATGATTTGGACAGCCTCTTGGAGGAGATCAGAGGATACCACGCGTACTTCAAAGAGCCGCGGTGGCTCATTGCACCGATGGCGTTTTGGGATCGGCATGAGGTCTTCAAACGCATCATCCTCTGGCGCAAGGCGCTCGCGGCGCGAGGCCCCCTCAAGTTTGGCACCATGCGTCCCAAGCGCGACCGCAAGAAGAAGAAAGGCAAAGCCAAAAAACGCCGCTGATTCTCCTTGTCTACGTTCACGAGCGACTGTGGTGTCACGGTGCCAGGAAAGCGGTGTGCTGTGTGATGTTTTGGGCCTTGTTCCATAACGCGCTGCTCTATCTCCGCAACTGGAGGCCAAGCAGTGTTTGAGAAAGACCCTCTCTTTTTTATGAAGTGGGTGGTGTGTTGGGGGCGTTTTCATCGGTTTGGGGCGAACTGGTCGAGCGGCCCGCGCCGCGCAGACGGCGCAGCGCGTTGCGGAAGGTGACGCGCTCAAAGTCCGCCGTCCCTGTGGGATCGTCCTGCAAGGCGTTGAGCCCTGCCGCTCTGGCATAGCGACCCAGGTTGACCGCCAGGGTCAGGTGGCGATCCCGCTTGAGCTTCAGGTCACTTTGGCTGCGGATCCCCAAAATGGCCACGTTGTCCCGGCCCTCTGCGTCCGCCAGCAGACGCTCGCCCTTATGCAACTGAGCCGGATCATAGCCCACGCGCTGGAGCGCTTGGGTGTTCTCTCGCGCTGCCAGCAAGAGCGTGCGCAAGTCCGACACTTCCTCTTCCACCGTGCGCGAGGTGTTGACGTTCTCAAAGACCGCTTTGAGCGCAGGCTCAAAAAAGAACGCCTGCCCTGCCGCCTTGGACAAGCGCGCTCGCCATGGCCTGCTGGCCTCCACGACCTGCTCCACCGTCAAAGTCCGAAACCCGCCGCCGCGCATGCGCCCCGCAAAGAGTTCGTTGAAGGTCATCGCCGTCACCACGGCGTCCACAAGCTGGTCTTGCTCGGCCTGATCATAACCCACGCGCTGGAGCGCCTGAGCGTGACGCAGCACCAACAAGATGACGTCCTTCAACTCGGTCAGTGTGTCCGCCAGCGACTGCGCAGGCACCAGGACCTCGGGAGCCCGTTGCGCCAACACCGCCTCCAGACGCTCCACCCGTGCCGCCAGGCGCTCCACATCCTCGTCTGGTCGCAGCGTCGCCAGAACCTCCATCTCTTCCTGCGTTGGTTCAAATCCCATGACAAAACTCCACCTTGCCCAACAGAGCCCACTGGCCTGCTGCGCCAACTCTTTCGCTGACCACCCCCATCGCGGGGGTGACTCATTTGGGGGACCACTGCAAAACAGCAAGGTTGAATATGCGATGGCATTATGCAGGTGTCAATCCTCTTTTCGCAATAAGGAGAGGCCTTATGGCTTGAGGGTCGAGTCCACGGGAACACTGACGCTGCCAGCGTCAGTGTGGAGCACGCCAGCGCGCTGGGGCAGCGTTGCCAGCGTACGGCCAGTGGGTGCCAGCGGCCGCTGACAGTGGTGCTGTGAAACGCTGGTTGAGCAGTTGCAGGGCGCTGGCAACGCCATGCGGTTTGCTGGAGCCGCCTTTAAAGGTGCAGATCTTGTGTGGGTCAGGCGTTGGGCCACAGCGGCGTTGCGCTGGTATGCTGCACCGCAGAGAATGAGCGCGCCCATTGTCGCTTTCGGAAACGAATGTGTTTGCATTGGGGTTTATGGAGGAGGAAAGCAGCGGTGACGTTAAGGATTGCTGCTATATTTGGCGATTGGGGCAGCAGGGTCGGGCTTTGCCTTGATTTGGGTGTTGCGCCTTGATGGATGGCGAGTTACAAGAACCAAGCAATGGGATGTTGTTGGACAAGGTGAGTAAATGACAACACAACGCCGTAAGCCAAATCGGGCAGATAAGCGAAGGCAAGAGCGCTCAAAACCCCGGATACACTCTTTCCAACTCCCGGGTAGACCCATCCAAAAGATGACTGCGGATTGGGTCGCTGTCGATATTGACAATGGTCATGTTCGTTTTGTGTTTGGTCAACAAGGTATTGCTACAGGTCAAAATTGTCCTGCGCTTGTTGCTGGCATGATCGTCCATGTCGCCAAATCCAATGTATTGCGTTGGCTCCACGAGCCGGGGACATTGAGGTTTTACAACAGCACGCAAGAGTTTGCGCAAAAGCACGGGGTGGAGGCATGTCTTGGGAGCACTGATAGCGTCAAGCAGCCCCCCATGGAGAGACTGGCTCATGTGTCAGCGACGGTATTGATATCTGGTCGAGCCCTTGAGGATGCTGAGATTCTCTTCTATTACATTGCGCCATTTACAGTGCATGAACGGCAGACGGCCCAAGACGATTTGACACCACAGGACGTGGAGCCTGTGGTGAGTATCAGTCTGCCGTTGGGATATCTGCTAGGGCTTATGAAGGAACTCTACTCTGTGAATAGTAGCAGCGTCACACAAGAGTTGGAGGAGGCTTTGAAATGAATGAGGTTCGACACAGTTACGGCGGGCAGTTGACCAACCCCATTGATAAGATGACTCATGCCAATCAAGGGGGAAGTGTTGAGTATGAGGCTCTCAGGGGGGCTCTCAGTCAATCACGCAAGACCTTTGCAGCTGCGGTCACCACCATGGCCATTGCTGCGCCAGTTGCTGCTCAATCTGTTGATTTCAGCCCCATAAATGCCGCCATTTGCGCTGTAGGAGAAACACAAGCGTCTGTTCGCGCCGAAGAGCGTGTCGCAGTGCTTGATCAAGCAGCAGTTACGAAGCTCTTTATCAAACAACTCAATGAATACTTTTGCTGCGATGACCCTTCCGAAGCCGATGTGCTTCGCGATGCAGCGTTGCATACCGTTCGCCTTCACCCTGTGCTGACCGCTGACTTTGCGTTGGGTGATGAAGACATCCGTGACTTGCGTTTGTTGGCGGCATCTTTGGTCACCCAAGCCCATGTAGAGCGGCTCCTCCAGGGAAATCGAACACTCAGCAACCAATTTCGAAATATGGTTCGCCATGATGACCCCATGATCCGAGAGGGGGTTGTGTACGGACTTGGGCGTGTTGAGAGGGGAGAAGTTGTGTCGACTTTAAAACTCTTCCTCAATGACAAAGACGTTGTGGTCAGAGAAGCTGCGGAGGATGAGCTTGAGCGCCGTGGGGAGTATGCATGATGCTCCTCCTTGCCAGGTTTGGGGTCAACCCAAATCCGCTCAAGCGCCTTGAGCGCTCAGATCATGAACTTATCAATGCGCTGAAGAAGAACCTGCGACCGCGCGAGAAAGATCAGGGAAAGACATCTTTATGGGATGTCAGACCCGATGTTCGGAGGTTTGTTCTGGTGGGCGTTGCGGCCAAAGCCAAGCGTTTAGACCAACGGGACTTTTTGGCTTTTCCACTTGAATGGCTCAAAAAGCATGGCTTCAAGGTGGAACAATCAGACGCTCGTCAATCCTTTGATTGCATCAAACATCACCATTACCTCTTGCACCTCCATAGCGAAGAGGAAGTCGAGCGCTTGGCGACTGCAACCGTACAAGCCCTCCGCAACGGACCGGGGGTGGATGGCTTTCCACGAATCCGTGTCAGGGTGAGGGAGATCAGAAAAATGTTGCTTGAAGTCAACAATGAATGCGAGCTCCCCCAACATGAGCGAGATGGTCTTCAGAACTGGGTTGTGCAAGAACTTGGGAAAGCTGAAAGTCACCCTTAACCCAAACCATCCTTTGGCCTGTTGAGACACGCTGCGCTCAGATTGAGTCTGAACTGACCTCCCCGCCCACCCAAAACAACTGCCCCTGGCCAGAAGTCTGTATGGGCCTTGAAATCTTGTTCTTGAAGAGAGGGCAGGTTTAAAGGTATGACTGTGGCGGTTGTTTTCAGGATTGTTGTGGGCGGAGGGTGACGGTGGCTGAGGCACAGTTTGCGCCGGGGGCGCATGTGGAGGTCCGGGATGAGGTGTGGCGCGTGGAGCGCGTGGACGACACCTCCAGCGGCGGCAAGGCGCTGCGTGTGGTGGGACTTTCGGAGCTTGTGCGGGACAAGGCCGCGACCTTCCTGACCGAATACGAGCGCGACGTGCGGGTTTTGCGCCCCGAAGAGACGCGGATCGTGCCCGACACCTCGGGGGGCTACCGGCTCTCGCTCCTTTACATGGAGAGCATGCTGCGGCGAATCGCCCCCACGGACAACCGTTTGCACATCGGCCACCGCGCCGCCATGGACGTCATGGACTACCAACTGCGCCCGGCGGCGCAGATCCTGGCCCAACCCCGGCAGAGGATGTTGATCGCCGACGCTGTGGGGCTCGGTAAGACGCTGGAGGCGGGGATCGTGCTCTCGGAGCTGATCGCCAGAGGCCGGGGGCGGCGGATCTTGGTGGTGGGCGTCAAGAGCATGCTCGGTCAACTCCAGAAGGAGTTCTGGGGGCGCTTTGGGATTGGGCTGGTGCGGCTGGACTCGGTGGGGTTGCAGCGGATTCGGGCCCAGATCCCTACGCACCACAACCCCTTTCACCATTTTGACCGCGCCATCATCTCCATCGACACCCTCAAGCAGAACAACGCCTTTGCGCGCCACCTGGAGCAGGCGCGCTGGGATGTGATCGTCATCGACGAGGCCCACAACGTGGCCCACCGAGGCAAGGGGCGGCGCTCGCAGCGCGCGCGGCTGGCGGACTTGCTGGCGACGCGCTCGGACGCGCTGCTGATGCTCTCGGCCACGCCCCACGATGGCCGCGCCCGCTCGTTTGCCAGCCTGATGAACATGCTCGACCCCACGGCCATCGCCGACGAAGAGCGTTACAAGCCCCAGGAGGTCGCCCACCTCTTTGTGCGCCGTTTTAAGAAGGACGTCGTGCACGAGCTGGCCCGCAACTTTCCCGAGCGCGTCATCGAGAAGGTCTACGCCCAGGCCAGCGCACCCGAAGAGGCCGCCTACGCCGCCTTCGCCTCCCTGGACTTCAAGGCCCTGGACCAGCGCGGCGGCCAGCACCTCTTTAAGACCGCTCTGGAGAAGGCGCTGCTCTCCAGCCCCGCAGCCTGCGCCCAGACCGTCCGCGAGCGCCTGCGCAAGCTGGCCAAGCGGATCGAGCGCCGCGAGCAAGAGCCGTCCGGCGCAGGTGGCGGCGGAGCCACGGCGCAGGCCATGCGGGCCGATGCGGCGGCGCTGGAGGCGTTTTTGGAGCGCCTGGAGGCCGTCCAGGCCGAGGACTTTGCCAAGTTTCAGGAGTTGTTGGCGGTCATCAAGAAGCGCTTTAAGTGGAAGGCCAGCCGAAAGGATGACCGTTTGGTGATCTTTACCGAGCGGATTGAGACGCTGAAGTTCCTGGGCGAGCACTTGAGCGCGTTTTTGGGGCTGAGGTGGGGCGGTTATGGGCGTCAGGATGTGGGCAAGGACCAGATCTTGGCGCTGGACGGCTCGATGAGCGACGTGGAGCAGCAGCAGGTGGTGGAGGCCTTTGGGCGCGACAAGGCCAAGGTCAGGATCTTGGTGGCCTCGGACGTGGCCTCGGAGGGGATCAACCTCCACTACCTCTCCCACAAGATGATCCACTTTGACATCCCCTGGTCGCTGATGGTCTTCCAGCAGCGCAACGGGCGCGTCGACCGCTACGGCCAAACCCACCGGCCCCACCTGGTCTACCTGCTGACGACCTCGGACAATGACAAGATCGAGGGCGACAAGCGCGTGCTCGACGTGCTCATCGAGAAGGACGAGCAGGTCCAGAAGAACATCGGCGACCCGTGCGCCTTTGGCGGGCACACCGTCGAGGAGCAAGAGGAGATGACCGCCGCCGCGATGGCCTCGGGCGACGTGGACGACTTTATGAGCGACCTCTTTAATGACGCCCTCTTTGGCGAGGACGATGAGGGGGACGTGGACACCTCGGACCTCTTTGGGTCGCTCTTTGAGGAGGACGGCCAGGAGGGCGCAGGGCAGGGCGGGGCGGTGGACGCGGGGGCGGTGGTCGAGACCGCCAGCAGGGTGTCGCTCTTTGAGTCCGACTACGACTATCTGGTCCAGGCCCTTGGGTTGATGCGTCAGCACAAGGCGGTGTCTTTTGACGCCGATCCGTCCCAGCGGCGCGTGGAGTTGACACTGACCCCCAACCTGCGCCGCCGCCTGGTGCGGGCCGTGGACCGCGAGGTCATCCCTGCCGACGACCTCTTGTTGCTCTGCGCCGATCCCGACAAAATTCAAGAGGACATCAAGCGCACCCGCGGTCAGGAGGGCCAGTGGCCCGCGCTGCACTACCTGTGGCCGCTGCACCCGGTGATGGGCTGGGTGGCCGACCACATGAGCGGGGCGTTGGGGCGTCACAGTGCGCCGTTGCTCCACCTGGACCAGGGCCTGGGGCCGGGTCAGTCGGTCATGGTCATGTCCGCCCTGGTCCCCAACCGCCGCAGCCAACCCGTCCTGCACCAGTGGTACGCGGTCTGGTTTGACGGCCCGCAGGTGGCCCGCGTCGAAGACTTTCAGGACTTTGTGCGCGCCGTGGGTCTGGGCGCCGACGAGTTGGTCAGCCGCGAGCTTGACCCGCAGGCGCTCGAAGCCCAGATAAACACCCTCCAGGCCCTCATCCCAGAGGCCGTCAAAGAGGCGCGTCAGCAGATGGTTCAGCGCCAGCAGGGCTTTGCCAGCACGCTGGAGGGGCAGTTGGCCCACCACACCGAGCGGCTGGCCCAGCTGCGCACCCAGAAGCTGGCCGCCCTCCAGGCCCGCGTCGGGTCCAGCACCCGCGCTGCCGACAAGGCCCGGCGCGACGTCGAGCGCTTTGAGCGGATCTTTGCCGAGCACCAGCGCTGGGTCAAAGACACCATGACCACCGAGCCCGAACCCTTCATCCAGGTCATCGCCGCCCTGGTCCCCTCTGTCCGCCCCACCGGAGCCTGAGCCCATGAGCTTCATCGGCATTGAGAACAGCAACGAGTTCTACACCCAGCACTACCTCAGCGCCGTCATGTCCGGCGACCTCAAGGACGTCTGGGCGCGCTGGGGCCAGCAAAACCGCGCCCCGGTCAAGGCGCTGCGCGACCTCTCGTCGGCCTTCTTCCGCCTGCTCAAGCAGCCCCCCCGAGGCGCCGCCGCGCGCCTGGAGGCCCAGGTCGCCCTCTGGGAAGGCACCCTGCGGGCGCTGGACTACCCCGTCGAGTGGACCGCCCGCGAGCTTGAAAACGGCCCGCTGCCCATCCTGAGCGTCGCCCAACGCGACGGCCAGGGCGCCGTCTGGTGCATCCCCGCCTGGACCGACACCCCCACCGACGACGCCCCCACCCCCCTCCAGTGCTCGCCCTCCCTCAACCTGCTGGCCCACGCCGGACACTCCCCCAGCCCGCTCACCCCCGAGCCCTCGCCGCAGTGGCTGGCGCGCCCCCTGGAAGAGATCATCGGCCAGGAGGTCTTTGGCGCCGACGACGCCCCCCGTTTTGTGATTTTGATGGGGCAGGGCGAGTCGCTTTTGCTGGAGCGAGGGAAATGGGCGGAGAAGCGGCTGCTGCGTTTTGACTGGGAGGAATTGCTGGGGCGGCCCGAGGAAGACGGGCTTAAGGCCACCGCCGCGCTGCTGGACCGCCACAGCGTGGTCCCCGCCGAGGGCGTCTCGCTGCTGGAGACCCTCGACGACAACTCCCACAAGCACGCCTTTGGGGTGTCGACCGACCTGAAGTACGCCCTGCGCGAGGCTGTCGAGCTGCTGGGCAACCACGCCGCCCGGCTCTTGCTGGATCACAAAGTCGTCAGCCAAAAGGACCTCTACAGCCCCCAAAAGGCCGCGCAGTTGACCACCGAGTGCCTGCGCTACATGTACCGCCTGCTTTTTCTCTTCTACGTCGAGGCGCGCCCCGAGCTGGGCTACGTCCCCATGAAGTCCGACGTCTACGCCAGCGGCTACAGCCTGGAGTCCCTGCGCGACCTTGAAATGGTCGACCTCCAGACCGAAGAGGCCCGCAACGGCGCCTACATCGACCGCTCCCTGCGCCTGCTCTTTGGCCTCATCTTTGGCGAATACTACGACTACCCCGACGCCACCGGCCCCGTCCGCAAAGGCAAGCCCCGCACCGTGGTCATTGACGTCGACGACAGCCAAACCCAACTCGACGCCGCCTCCCTCCACGACACCTTCCGGGTCTGGCCGCTCAAGGCCGACCTCTTTGACCCCGACAAGGTCAGCCTCTTGGAGCGCGTCACCTTCCCCAACCACGTCCTCCAGCGTGTCATTCGCCTCATGAGCCTCACTCGCCCCGCCAAAGGCCGTAAGTCGCGCCGGGGCCGGATCTCCTACGCCCAGCTTGGCATCAACCAGCTTGGGGCCGTCTACGAGGCGCTGCTCTCCTACCGGGGATTTTTTGCCCACACCGACCTCTACGAGGTTAAACCCGCCGGGGTCAGCCACCACGACGTGCTGGAGACCGCCTACTTTGTCCCCCAGGACGATCTGGCCCGCTACGACGAGCGCGAGCGCGTTCTGGACGCCAAAGGTGGCCACAAGCGCTACCCCAAGGGCACCTTCATCTACCGCCTCTCTGGGCGCGACCGCGAAACCAGCGCCTCCTACTACACCCCCGAGGTGCTGACGCGCTGCGTGGTCAAGTACGCCCTCAAGGCGCTGCTGGAAGACGACGACGGCCAGATCAAGTACACCGGCCACCAGTTGCTCCACTTGACCGTCTGCGAGCCCGCCATGGGCTCGGCGGCCTTCTTGAACGAGGCCATCAACCAACTCTCTGACATCTACCTGCGCGTGCGTCAGGCCGAGATCAAGGCCGAGTCCCTGGCCGCGCTGGAGGACTGCCAGGACCCCCAGGAGCGCGCGCGGCTGACCCAGGCCGCCCGAGGCATCCCCCACGACCGCTACGCCTACGAGCGCCAGCGCGTGAAGATGTATCTGGCCGACAACAGCGTCTACGGCGTCGACCTCAACCCCGTGGCGGTGGAGCTTGGCGGGATCTCGCTGTGGCTCAATAGCGTCTTCTCCACCGACCGAGACGCCTTTGTGCCCTGGTTTGGCATGCAGTTGGCGGCGGGCAACTCGCTGGTGGGCGCGCGGCGTCAGGTTTTTGAGGCCAAGCACCTCAAAGCCCGCCAAAAGGCCCAGATGTGGCTCTCGCAGGTCCCCACGCGCGTCCCGCTGGGCACCGAGCGCCCCAAAGGCAGCGTCTACCACTTTCTCTTGCCCGACGCCGGGATGTCGCTCTACAAAGACGCCGTCGTCAAAGGCAAAAAAGGCAAACCAGGGCTGGCCGCCGAGCAGATCGCCGCCATCGACGCCTGGCGCAAAGCCTTCTGCGCTCCGCTGGACGCCTACGAGTTGGAGCAGTTGGAGGCCCTCTCGCAGGCCATCGACGAACTGTGGGCGCTGCACGTCGAGATCCTGGCCACCACGCGCCAGCAGACCGCCGACCCCATCCAGATCTACGGCTACAGCTTTGGCGACCTCAACCAGCGCCCCACCACCAACCGCGACAAAGACCTGATCTGGGACCGCCAGATCCTCAACAAGGGCGACGGCAACTCCGGCCCCTACCGTCGCCTGCGGCTGGTCATGGACTACTGGTGCGCCCTGTGGTTCTGGCCCATCGAGCGCGCCGACGACCTGCCCACCCGCGACGAGTTCTTCTTCGACCTCGAACAAATCCTGCTGCCCACTTTCCTCCCCCCAGCCGCTCGCCCCGCCCCCCCCCCCCCCCCCTTTGCCGCCCCCCC
>CAKZKQ010000643.1 GCA_937123825.1 uncultured Pseudomonadota bacterium | reverse complement strand
ACTCCTGCCCCAAGAGGGTGGCCAAGGCCGACTCGGCCTCCTCCAAAGCACCGGTCTCTATCATCGCGCGCGCCCAAAAGCGGCGGACGTAGAGAAGCATCGACTGGATGCCCAGCGCCTTGGCCGAATCGATGGCGGCCTCCAGCAGCTCGATGCCCTGGGCGTGCTCTGCGTTGAAGACCAGCAAAAGACCCAGCTCTGTGTGTGCCAGGGCCATGCCATAAAGATCTGAGCTTTGCTCAAAGATGACGCAGGCCCGCTGGAGCAAGCGCCGGGCGCGGCCGATGTCGTCGCCTCTGGCGCGTTCGGCAAGCCACCGCAACGCATGACCGGCCACGGGCAGCGTGGGTCCAGAGGCCAGCCCCAGGACCTGCTCAAAGAGCGACTCACACTCGGGGTTGTTGCGGTGGTGGAGGGCAAAGGCCAGCGCGTAGCGCGCGTTGCACTCCAAAGCGTCATCGCGCCCGGCCGCCGCATCAATGACTTCCTCCAGAGCAGCGCGGTGGTGCGCCTCAAAGCCGCTTCGCCGCTCGTCCATCCGGGCAATGGCCATCTTGGCCCGCAACCTCAACGCCACAATCTCTGGCGCATCGTATGGCTCACTTTGGGCCACTGCGGCGGTGAGCACCTCGATGCCCTTACCGATGGGGCCCACATCCGCATAGAGCCTGCACAACAACAGCGCGGCGCACAAAACCCATTTGGCCTCCCTGGCTCCCTCGGCGCCCTGGTAAGTGCGCCAGATGGACTCCAGGTGCGGGCGGCGGCTGTGGTGCCAGGCGCTCTTGCGAGGCTCCCGGCGCTGATCATCAAAGAGCGCCTGGGCATCGTGGGTCATAAAGCGCGCCTTTTGGACCATCGCAGCCGCCGTCACCTCGGGCGACCTGTGCTCCACGGCAAACGCGCGGATGGGCGCCAAAAGCGAGCACCAGACGTTCAAACCATCATCGCGCAACTGCAACATCGCCTGATCACACAGCGACTCCATGAGCGCAGCCCCATCGACGCCATCGCCCATCACGGCCAGGGCCGCCTTGCGCTCAAACGGCCCCTCAAAGACGCTCAACGCCGCCAGCGCGTGTTGCTCCGAGGCGCTGAGCCCACCCCATGAAGACTCCAAGGCCGCGCGCAGGCTTTGATGGCGCGCCACACCATCTCGCCATTTCGCCCTCAAGCCCATGACCCCCTGGTCAAGCTCCTGCGCCAAGCCCTCAAGCCCTGCATAGCGGTGTTTGGCCGCTGCCAACTCAATGGCCAACGGGACACCGCCTGTGGCATCCAGGATCCTCCCCAACGCACGGCGCTCTGGCTCCCCAAGCTGACCCGGCCCCAAACGCGCTCGGCGGCAAAAGAGCACACCGCTGGCGCACGCCTCGGGCGTCTCCATTCCCCACGCCAACGGACCCACATGGAGGACTTGCTCCTGGCGCACGTGCAGCAACTGGCGGCTGGTAATGAGCCAAGACACACCGTCCAAGCGGCGGTGGAGTTGGGACAACCAGGGGGCAAGCGGCTCGGCCAGTTGGTCGAGATGCTCAATGAGCCACAAACGCGGCACTCGGTCGCAGACCAGCAGCAGCCGCTCCATCATTGCGGCGGGGCGATCATCCTCGGGCATTTTTGCCCCCGCAGCCTGCACCAGCCGGGCCATGGCCTCCTGGGGATTGTGAAGACCAGACAAATCCACGCGCAGCGCCTGTGTTTCGGCGCGGGTTTCAGCGCGGGCCAGCCAGAAACGCGCCAACGCGCTCTTGCCCACACCGGGCGCGCCGTGCACCGTCACCAAGGCCCCAGCGCCCTCAAACAAACGCTCCAAGCCATCCAGAAGCGCCTCTCTGCCCACCAAATCCACGCTCTGATCCAACAAACGCCGCTCGCTCCCCTCATTGAGCCCATCGCCACATAGACATGTGGCCTGTGGAATCCTTTGACCAAGGGTCTCAACTTTGGGAACCAGGCTCAAGTTCCACCTGTGACCAAGGCACCCATTGAGATGGTTTGACGGCCTTTACAAAGGGGCCCTTTGCAAAGCAAATCGGGCCCTTTAAAGAAGCCCAACTTTGTTGACACAACAAAGACACAACCCTCAAAATCCCACCAACCACCGCCAACACGGACTTAAAACACCCTAACGCGCCTTTGTTTAGCGTTCGCTTAATAAAAAAGTGCTCACTCTTTTTTAGAGTTCCTTAACACTTGCTTAACACTCCGGTGCTAGATCTTGTGCAGGCCACGATGAAGCACGAGGAGTGAAGCCATGTATGCCAGAAAAAGTCCCCTTCAGCCCGCCCCCACCTTGACCATCGACCGAGACCGCTGCACCGGCGATGGGGACTGCGTCATGGCCTGCCCCCGCAATGTCCTGGCCATCCGCACGGTGCTGGCTGTGGTCGGCGACGACGGCGTCCCTCGCCAGCGCACCCAGCCCTTCGTGGTCGACTACAACGCCTGCGACGGCTGCCAACTCTGCGTCACCGCCTGCCCCACCGCCGCCATCGGCGTCCAAAGCCCCGAACCCCCTCGCCCCATCAACATTGGCCGCCGCCGCGCTGGCCTTGAGCGCCGCCCCTTGCGCGTCGCCGGTGGCAGCGCCTGGATCTGAAGGGCACCGCAAACCACACATAAAGCAGAATCAAATACACGATTCCAAGCGCAAAACCATACTCCACGCCACCCGATGCCGCCAACACGGCATCCGTCGCGTTGGCACGCTCCTGGCTATAGCCCCTGAACACACACCGCGGACACCCACACCGCCACGTTCAAGGAGCCGCCATCATGCGCATCGCCACCCTCACCGCCACACTCCTCGCACTGTCCATCTGCCTGACCGCCTCACTGGCACACGCCAGCAATGGCCCCTGGAAAGGCGTCCTCGTCTCGCCACACCACACCGACCTCATGGCCACCTGGGACCACCAGGGCCTCTACGTCAGCCACAACGGCGGACACCACACCACCGCCGTCCTCAAACAACGCCCGCTCAACGTCCAGACCGCCACCTGGGACCACCAAAACAACCTCCTGATCATCGACGGCCACAACGTCCTGCACCGCTTCACCCAACAAGGACAACACCACACCCAGGCCCTGCCCTTTGTCCTCAACACCGTCGCCCTCATCGCCCAACCACAGCGCCTCGTCCACATCGGCGAAATTGACGCCGTCGCCCCCGATGGCGACCCCTACGGCCCTGCCATCTCCATCTCCACTGACCACGGCAAAACCTGGACCCATGCCTACACTTCCCTGGGCGACACCGACACACAGGTCTCTGCCGACGCCGCCGGACAAATCCAAATCATCTCCGCCCATGAATCCGGCTGCGGCGGCGGCGGACAGGACCGCACCCTGCTCAACCCACAACACCCCAAAGAACACAGCGTACCCTGGCCACTGGACACCGCACTCTTTGCACCAGGCGCACAAGGCTGGGCCTACGGCGTCGATGTCTGCGTCGAATACGAAAACGCCATCCAAATCTGCGCCGTCTCACCCACCGGCGCCGTCTTCCCCATCGGCTCCCCCAACCCACAACAATTCGGGGGCACCTTCCAGTCAGCCCAACTCAACGACACCACCTACATCCTCCAACACCAAAACCTCTGGAAACTCCAAGGCTCCAAAGGCACCCTCCTGAACAACAAAGCCCCCAAAGA
The DNA here is from genome assembly GCA_937123825.1 of uncultured Pseudomonadota bacterium. Taxonomy (GTDB): domain Bacteria; phylum Myxococcota_A; class Bradymonadia; order Bradymonadales; genus CAKZKQ01. Next base: position 2,420 of record CAKZKQ010000643.1, on the reverse strand, counting down.
CCTCCAGATGCTCAGCGTCGACGCCGGAGGCCGACCCGTCGGCCTCGTCCACGGCAACGTCGTCCGACTCAACGCCGACGGCTCCTGGACTCACCTCAAACTCAAAATCCGCCCCTCCAAACCCTGATACCAAAATGCAGACGTCCGACTCCATTGTGGTATGACCCATCCCCTCCCAACCCCAAAACGCCCCCAAAAACAACAAAAGCCGCCCAAAAGGCGGCTTCAACAACACACGACCCCCCATAAAGAGGGCCGCTGCAAATCGGTGTCGGCTCAGAGAGCCTCAATCCCGTCAATCACCCAGTCGCCCCACTCGTACTTCATGTTGAAGATGTAGCGGCGCACCCCGTTGGGACCCTTGGCCTCGATCCGCAGCGTTGCCGCCTCCGGTGACACCGAGTCGTAACGCACCACGCGGGAAGAATCGACGGGATCAAAGATCCGGTTGATGAAGATCGCAAAGTAGGCACGCAGACCCTGGTAGACGTTCATCTGGCCCGACTCGATCAAGAGCAACAACTGAATCGGGAAGAACTCCTCCTGACTCAAAATCTGCTCCATGATCTCAAGCTGCTGCTCGAAGTTGAGGCTGTCCCAGTTGTAACCCTTCTCCGCCAACACCTTCTTGGCCTCATCAAGTTTGCGGCTCGAATCGTCCAACGACTGCTCAAAGACCGGCTGCACCTGACCGCGCAAGAAACCGCGCGACATGAACCCGGCCGCGTCGTACGCCTGCTCAAAGTTGACCGCGTCAAAGAACGCCTGGATCCGCGCCTCGATCTCCTCTTCGGGCGTCTTGCGCGGTGCCTTGTAGTCCCGGTACAGCTCAATCAGACGCGCCACCGGCACAATCAGGCTGATGCGCTCCTGCTCGCGCGCCTTGCCCGTGGCGATCCCCACCACATGACCGCACGCGTCCACCACCGGCCCACCCGAGTTGCCCGGGTTGATGTTGGCGTTGGACTGAATGAACTCACGGTTGTCGATCGTGCGCTTCTCGGCGGTGATCTCGCCGCCCTCGACCGTCAACGTAAAGTCAGAGGCCGTCACAAAGGGGAAGCCAAAGGCCGCCACCTCCTGGCCCACGCTGACCGCCTTGGAGTTGAGGTTCAAGCCCGGCACCTTGCGACCCAGGCTGGAGGTCTTGAGCAACGCCAGGTCTTCTTTGGGGTTGACCTTGACCACCTCCAAATCCACAATCCGCACCGTCGTGTTGTCGCCGTTCTCCCACTCGGCCTCAAACGAGTCCGCCGCCGCCACCACATGGTAGTTGGTCGCAAAATAAAGCTCGCCGTCGCCACCATCACCGTTCTTGAGCACAAACCCCGTGCCACTGCCCGTGCCCCCCGCGATGATCCGCACCACGCTCGACCGCACGCTCTTCTGAAGCGTCGTGGTCTTAAAAGGCTTCTCCGCACAGTTCTTTTTGATGATCGTGTTTTCGCTGCCAGCCTGACTCGGACACCCGTACAGCCCCATCGTCGAGACCATCAGGAGTCCAAGCAGACAGGAGCGAGAAAACCGCGCAATGGGGTTCAGGTGTCCCTGCATGAGCATATTCCTTCCAAGAAGAATTCAATGGGCGCACCACACGGCGAGCCCTCAACCAACGCCCAGAAACGTCCGGACGTCCTGTTTATCGATGCCTACGGCAGATACTGCGTACTTTAGGGTGTGCCAGTCCCAGTGGAAATACCCTATGACAGCCTATGGGCAAAAGCAACTTGGCCGCCCCAATCTTCCCATTCTTACAATGATTAGATTCGGACAACTGAATCCAGTTCTCCAATCACACCACCCCACAACCCCCCAAAAACGCCAAAAGGCCGCCCCAAAACACCCTCAAGTGCCCCGGAACAGCCCCATCCATCACGCGCTCACACACACAAACCAAGATGCTGAAAACAAAGGGTGGAGGCGCCAGTGTGGCGCGCGCCACCACGGGCACGCACCAATGTCTTGTGCTGGGATAGTCAAAGAAGCCTTTGACGCCTCCACCCTCAGTTCTCTCAAACACAACCTAGCTCATTTCACCACCGAGCAGCAGATGTCCTTTTTGACACCCCCTTGGGCTCCCTTCACTCACTGCGCTCGTTTGGGAGCGGTTCGCTTGCTGGCGCTGCGCTTTCGGTTCGCTTGCTGCGCTGCGCTTGTGGTTCGGTCGCCGCGCTTCGCTTGGCTTCCTTGTGGTGCGGTCGCTGCGCTCCCTTATGGCATTTGTGATGGGTGGGTTCTTGGCTTCGCCGGTAAGAGTGGGACATTTCGGCGAAAGTGGTTCGTTTTTGGGGGCCGGATGCGTGGTGGTTGCGGCTTGTTGGGCTTTCCAAGGGTTTGGAGGGATTTGGGAGGTTTTCCAAGGGGGTTGGGGGCCAGTAGGCGGCGGTAGCTCGCCTGCTGGCTGGCGTTTGGTGGAGGAT
>CAKZKQ010000642.1 GCA_937123825.1 uncultured Pseudomonadota bacterium | reverse complement strand
ACCCAGTGCTCTCCGTCCGGGCTGATGCGTCTGGCCATGCCCTCAGACACCTTCACGGTCACAAACCCCCAGCCAAATCAGCCCATCTTGTGGCAAGCGGACGACTTTGACGTCACCCGGCCCAACAACGCAGAGGTCTGGGACGTGGTTTGGGATGTTGATTGATGTGCTTTAACAAAATGGGTTTTGGCGCGTTTCTACTGCATCATCCAGAAGAGCGCGCCCAGCAATCCCAACACGCCCAACACCACAAAACCAATGAAGAGCCGGTTCTGCAGCGCGTCTCCAGCGTCTTTGGCCGGGGCTTCAACAGACGGTGACGGGAGTTTGACGTCGCCGCTGGGAGGTCTGGAGGGCTTTTCCAGGGCAGACATCGCGGGCATCGTCGCAGCCGTGCCGATGTCTTCAGGGATCGGCGCCGCGTCGGGCGTCACGGGCCCTGGGATGTTAACGGGCGCGGGGGGCTCGGTCTGAGGGGCGCGGGGCAAAGGCGTCATGTTGGTCAACGACACCTCCAACGCGCCCGGATCGCCCACGGCGGTGATCAAACGCTGCGGACGCGATGGCACAGCAACCCGCTTGGCCCCCGCGTCTTTGACCGAGATCATCTCCCAACCCTCTTCATAAGCGGGGATGGACTCGGGCGTGATCGTGTCGAGCGCTTCGCGGAAGGCGTAGGCGTCGGCAAAGCGCTGGTTGTGATCGGCGGACAAGGCCGTCAGCAGCACTGGGCCAAGCGCGCACTCCACCAGCGGCGCCGGGATTTGCAAGCGCCCTTCAATGTGGAACATCAGCGTGGAGAACTGGTTGCCGCCCTCGACCACGGGCTCACCGGTGAGCATCTCCACCAAAATCAGCGCCATCTGGTAGACGTCCAACGCGGGCAGCGCGGTGCGACCACGGATGTACTCGGGCGACAGATAGCGGTAGGTGCCGATGATCTGACCCGAAGAGGTCAGGCGCGAATCCTTGCCCGCGTTGGCGATGGCCGCGATGCCGTAATCCAAGAGGCGGATGTCTTCCTGGGGCGAGTGCGGCTCGACCAGGAAGATGTTGGCGGGCTTGAGGTCGCGGTGGATGATGCCCTTTTTGTGGCCTTCGCCCAGAGCGTCCAGGCAGCGCTTGAAGAGGGGCAGCGCGCGGGCAGGGTCCATCGGACCCTTCTCCTGCAGCTCGGTTTGAAGGTTGTGGCCGCCCAGCAGCTCCATGACGATGTAGGGCTGGTAGGGCTCGGCGATGAAGCCAAAGTCGTGCACGCTGACCACCGAGGGGTGCATGATGCTGGCCATGACCTTGGCTTCACGGATGAAGCGCTGCTTGGCAGCCTCGGTGCGCTTTTTGTCGGCGTCTTTTTCGGACTCAAAGAGGTTCAGGACCTTGATCGCCACCGGACGCTCGATGTTGAGCTGCTTGCCTGCATAGACTGCCGCAAAGCCACCCGCACCGATAAAGTGGGAGACTTGATAGCGCCCGTCGAGGATCAATCCCTCGGGCAGGCGGCGGATCCGCATTCTGGTGGAACTCATGAAGTGTGACCTGGACAAGCGTGGCCTACGGCGCGTGTTGCCGTGGCGATACCGATGACTGCTCTCTCTTTGACCGACCCCAGCAGGGCTGGCGTGCCCCTGTGTCCATCGCCTTCAAGGACAGACCTCATCACAGCACAAACCGCCCCTCATCGCAAGAACCGACCCCCTTGAACAGACGATACATTCGCACCCTATGGCACTTGTGGCGCAGTGGTTTGACAGCCTTTAAACGTCGTGGAACGCTGCTTAACTCAAACCAGGGCAACCGGGACGATCTACACTGCAAGACCGCCCACCAAGGGCAGAGAGCATTGAGGCGCCATGTCAGACCAAGCCACCCCCGAGACCTTCGACGGCTATGAACTGAAGCGAAAGCTGGGCGAAGGCGGCTTTGGGACCGTTTTTGAGGCGTACGACCCCAACGGCAAGCGCGTGGCGCTCAAAATCCTGCATGAACGGCTCGTCTCCGACGACACCGTCGTGCGCCGCTTCTTCCAGGAGGCGCTCATCCTGGCCAGGCTCCAACACCCGGCCATCCCCCAGGTCTACCACTTTGGCCCCCATGACAACACCCACTACCTCGTGCTGGAGTTTGTCGAAGGCCAGGAAATCGAGACCATGCTCAAAGACGGGGCGCTGGAACCCGACGAGGTCGTGGGCCTGATGGCGCAACTCTTTGACGCCCTGAGCTACGCCCACAACCACGAGATCATCCACCGCGACCTCAAACCGGCCAACCTCATCATCACCCCCGAGGGCAAGCTCAAGATCCTCGACTTTGGCATCGCCAAGATCATCGGCGGCGTCCAGTTGACCGCCCCCGGCATCGTCAACGTCACCCTCGGATACGCCTCCCCAGAGCAACTTCGCGGCCAGACCCTCGACCCTCGCGCCGACATCTTCGCCGCAGGCATGCTCATGCACCAGATGCTCACCGGCAAGCTGCCCTTCCCGCTCAACCACAAGGACCCACTCGAAGCCTACCAGGCCCAGTTGCTGTGGACCGGCGCCGAGCGCGAGTCCATGCGCGAAAAATATCCCCAGATCCCCGCCTGGCTCGACGACTTCTACCGAAAATGCACCGCCGCCAGCGCCACAGACCGCCACGCCGACGCCCAGGAGGCCCGCAAAGCCCTGCTGGCACACGGCCAGGGCACCGACCTCAAGGCCCGCATCAACCGAGGACCCCGGCGAGTCCCTACGTTGGACCAGATCGCCCAGGCTCCGGCCACCGAAGCCTACGACAACACCAACGCCCCCACCGCCGCCCATTTCACCGCCGACCGCCAGAGCGGGCCGGTGCTGCTGAAATACGCGCCCGAGCACATCAAGCAGGAGGTCCTGCCGGCGATCACGCGCGGCGAATGCACGTTCTGCATCGGCATGAGTGAACCTAACTCGGGAGCGGATCTGGCCTCCATCAAAACAAGCGCCAAGCGTACTGAAGGGGGGTG
>CAKZKQ010000641.1 GCA_937123825.1 uncultured Pseudomonadota bacterium | reverse complement strand
TTCCAACGTCTTCCAGGTGGAGTTCCCGGCGATTGCGCTGACGACGGATTGGGCGATGTTCACCATCCCGATTCCCAACCCTGCGCGTTTGACGGTCGAGGATGGCCTCTTCCACTTTGCCGAGGGGTCCGATGAGGGGGCCTACACCATCTGGTTTGACAACATCCACTACGTGAACTTGCCCGCCGAAGAGCTTGGCACCCTCATGCCTGCCATGGCCACCGAGACTCGCCAGGTCGCGATGGGTGACAGCTTCGTGATTCCCGGCACTTCGGTGACCATCATGCGCGACGGTGTTCCGAGCGTTTATGCCACCGCTCCGTCCTACTTTGACTTCACGTCAAGCGATGAGGACGTGGCGACTGTGGAGCCCAACGGCACCGTCAGCATTGTTGGCCTTGGCACTGCGGTGATTGAGGCGACGATGGCTGGTTTGCCTGCCGCTGGCGCCATCACGGTCGAGGCCGCCCTTGCGATGGTGCCTGAAGAGTCGGCGCCTGCGCCTCAGGACGACCCTGCGGATGTGATTTCGCTCTTCAGCGATGCGTTTGACAACGTGTTGGTGGACGTCTTTTCGACAGTTTGGGGCAACGCGCAGGTGGAAGACTTCGCCATCGGCGATGACAACATTAAGCGTTACTCGGGCCTTGGCTTTACGGGCATTGAGATGACCACTGAGCCGGTGGATGCGACCAACATGACGCACTTCCGGATGGACATTTGGAGCCCCGATGCCGCCACCTTCAACATCAAGCTTGTGGACTTTGGTCCCAACGGCGTTTTCCAGGACGGCGGCGACGAGAACGAGGTCAACGACGACTCCGAGCACGAGTTGGCCTTCACTGCCGATACCGATCCAGCCATCGTCAACGGTCAGTGGATCTCCTTCGACATTCCGCTTGATGCGTTTGTGAACATGACGGGTCGCACCAACATCGCCCAGATTGTCATCATCAGCTCCGGCGCCACGGTCTTTGTGGACAACATCTACTTCCGCGGTGAAGGCGACATTGATCCTCCCGGCGACCCCGGTGTGGTCTTTGGCGATGACTTTGCTCCGGGCGTGACCTTTGAGGCCTTTGGCGGCTCGACCAACGATCTGGCCATTGACGCCATGATGCCTGGTGAAGGAGCCGCTGCGCTTTCCATCACGGTGCCCGACGCGGGTTACACTGGCGGTGCATTTAAGGCGGCTGAGCCAATGGACCTGAGCGGCTTCAACGCGGTGCGTTTCATGGCGCGGGCTTCAGATGCCAGGACGCTCAACGTGGCGGGTTTTGGCAACAACGCCGCTTCCAACGTCTTCCAGGTGGAGTTCCCGGCGATTGCGCTGACGACGGATTGGGCGATGTTCACCATCCCGATTCCCAACCCTGCGCGTTTGACGGTCGAGGATGGCCTCTTCCACTTTGCCGAGGGGTCCGATGAGGGGGCCTACACCATCTGGTTTGACAACATCCACTACGTGAACTTGCCCGCCGAAGAACTGGGTGTGTTGATGCCTGCCATGGCCACCGAGACCCGTCAGGCTGCCATCGGCGACAGCTTTGTGGTCCCCGGCACTTCGGTGACCATCATGCGCGACGGCGTTCCGAGCGTTTATGGCACGGCCCCGTCCTACTTTGACTTCAACTCCAGCGATGAAGATGTGGCCACGGTCGGCGCCGACGGCACAGTCAGCGTGGACGGCAACGGCACCGCGATCATCACCGCGACGTTGGCGGGCGCGGAGTCGGCTGGCGCGATTACGTTGGAGGCCGGTGAAGCGGCGCTGCCCGGGGAGCCTGCCCCGGTGCCTCAGGACGATCCTGCGGACGTCATTTCGCTCTTCAGCGATGCCTTTGTGAACGAGCCTGTGGACACGTTCTCGGCGGAGTGGGACAACGCGGATGTGGAGGACTTCGCCATTGGCGATGACAACACCAAGCGTTACTCCAACCTGCTCTTTGCGGGCATTGAGTTTACCTCGGAGCCGATCGATGCCACCGAGATGACGCACTTCCGAATGGACATCTGGACGCCCAACGCCGCCACTTTCAACATCAAGCTGGTGGACTTTGGTCCCAACGGCGTTTTCCAGGATGGTGGTGACGAGAACGAGGTCAACGACGACTCCGAGTTTGAATTGGCCTACACGGCAGAGACGGACCCGGCCATCGTCAACGGCCAGTGGATCTCCTTTGACATTCCATTGAGTGACTTTGCGGGGTTGACTGGTCGCACCAGCCTTGCCCAGCTCATCGTTGTCAGCGACAGCAGCACGGTCTTTGTGGACAACATCTACTTCCGCCGTGGCGAAGAAGAGCCGCCGGTGATGACCCCTGGCGCGCCAGCGCCTGCGCCGGAGGATGACCCTGCCGATGTCATCTCGCTCTTCAGCGATGCTTTTGACGATGTGCCGGTCGATACCTTCTCGGCGGTGTGGGACAACGCGGAAGTGGCGGACTTTGCCATTGGTGAGGACAACACCAAGCACTACTCTGCGCTGACCTTTGCGGGCATTGAGTTCACGACCGAGCCGGTGGATGCGACGGACATGACGCACTTCCGGATGGACATCTGGACGCCCGATGCCACGACGTTCAACATCAAGTTGGTGGACTTTGGCCCCAACGGTGTCTTCCAGGACGGTGGTGACGAGAATGAGGTCAACGATGACTCCGAGCACGAGCTGGCCTTTACCGCAGAGACTGATCCCGCGATTGTGACCGGCCAGTGGATCTCCTTTGACCTTCCGCTGGACGACTTTGTGAACATGACGGGTCGCACCAACATCGCTCAGATTGTCATCGTCAGTTCCGGCGCTACGGTCTTTGTGGACAACATCTACTTCCGTGGCGAGGGTGGTGTTGAGCCTCCCGGCGACCCCGGTGTGATCTTCGGCGATGACTTTGCCCCGGGCGTGACCTTTGAGGCCTTTGGTGGCTCAACCAACGATTTGAACGTCGATGATGTGATGCCCGGCGAGGGTGAGACGTCGTTGGCGGTCACGGTGCCTGAAGGAGGGTACACCGGCGGTGCGTTCAAGGCGGCCGAGCCGATGGACCTGAGCGGCTTCAACGCGGTGCGTTTCATGGCGCGGGCTTCGGACGCCAGGACGCTCAACGTGGCGGGCCTTGGCAACAACGCTGTTTCCAACGTCTTCCAGGTGGAGTTCCCGGCGATTGCGCTGACGACGGATTGGGCGATGTTCACCATCCCGATTCCCAACCCTGCGCGTTTGACGGTCGAGGATGGCCTCTTCCACTTTGCCGAGGGGTCCGATGAGGGGGCCTACACCATCTGGTTTGACAACATCCACTACGTGAACTTGCCCGCCGAAGAGCTTGGCACCCTCATGCCTGCCATGGCCACCGAGACCCGTCAGGTCGCGATGGGTGACAGCTTCGTGGTGCCCGGTACCTCCGTGGTCATCATGCGCGACGGCGTTCCGAACGTGTACGCCACGGCCCCGTCCTACTTTGACTTCACGTCAAGCGATGAGGACGTGGCCACGGTGGAGCCCAACGGCACCATCAACGTCATCGGCAACGGGACCGCTGTCATCAGCGCGACCATGGCCGGATTGTCCGTGACGGGCGCCATCACGTTGGAGGCCGCTGCGCCGATGCTCCCTGCAGAAGGCGCGCCTGCCCCTCAGGACGCTCCTGCTGACGTGATTTCACTCTTCAGCGATGCCTTCATGAACAACACCGTGGACACCTTCTCGGCGGTTTGGGACAGCGCAGACGTGGAAGACTTTGCCATCGGCAACGACAACACCAAGCGTTACTCCAACCTGGTCTTTGCTGGCATTGAGTTTACCTCATCGCCGGTGGACGCCACCGAAATGACGCACTTCCGGATGGACATCTGGACCCCCAATGGCGCCACCTTCAACATCAAGCTTGTGGACTTTGGCCCCAACGGCGTCTTCCAGAACGGCGGCGACGAGAATGAGATCAACGATGACTCTGAGCACGAATTGGCCTTCTCTGTGGACACGGACCCGGCGATTGTGACCGGCCAGTGGATCTCCTTCGACATTCCACTCGACGCGTTTGTGAACATGACTGGCCGCACCAGCATTGCCCAGCTCATTGTTGTCAGCAACAACAGCACTGTCTTTGTGGACAACGTTTACTTCCGTCGCTGAAGCAGCACTTGGCACTGGCTGGACAGCCAGCGCCGTTTGCGTTTGCCTTGCTCCATTTCTGTGACCGGTTGTGAAGATCCCTGATGGGCACCTTTGGGTGGCCTCAGGGATTTTTTGGTTGTGTGGGTTGGTGGTAGAGGTACCTGACACCTCTACCACTTCATCCGACCGCGGTGAGTGCGGGGTTGGTAGGGGTACCTGACACCTCTACAAGGCCAGTTTTTCTCTCAAACCGACGGCAGCGATTCAAGCGCTCGGCGCACGGCGGTCAGATCATTGAGCAGTTGTGAGTGTGGGCGCTGTGAGGTGAAGACTTTGGGGTTTGTCCAAAGCGGTGGCATGGCGCTGTAGAGGCTGACAATGCCATCGCCGGGGCTGCGCGGCGCGGTGTCAAAGTCATAGCCGCGCACGGAGCGAGGCCCGTTTTTAATAATGCGGTCGGCGGTGGGGCGTTTGTCGCCGACAAGGGCTGCAAGAGGTGGAAGGCGTTCGCCCTGGCGCTGTGGGGCTTCAAAGCCGTAGCGAAAGCGTCTGGCGGCGTGGAGGCTGCGCGAGAGGTGTTCGAGCAGTTGTCCCTGGGTGTCGCGCTGGGAGGCAAAGGGGCCCATGGCGTGGCGAACCCAGTCGGCGGGGTTGTACCAGTCGTGGGTGACGATCTGGTCTTGGGTGTTGGTCAGGCGGTGATCGTTGGGTGCGGTGGGGTAGAAGGTGAAGGCGGAGGCAAACGAGAAGTTGGTGGCGGCGCTCATGATCCTGCGGTTGAAGCCAATGGGGAGGCCTGCGTGCATGTCTTTGAGCATGACCAGCCCAGCTCCAAAGGGCGTGCCTGCAAAGAGGGCGCTGTGGAAGCGTTCGGGGCGTCGTCGCATGGCCACCATCGTGATGAGCCCGCCCATGCTGTGGGCGACGACCTGCACAGGGGTTGTGGGGCTGACAGTGTCGAGAAAGCGTTCGAAGTGTTCGGTGGTTTCGTTGTTATCGCGCCGCCAGTCGTAGGCAAAAACGTGCACTGGGCGCTCCAAAGTGGCGGCCCATTTCAAGAACGGGCCGTAGATTTTGACGCCCAGGACATGGGTCAGCGGGGGACCTGGTTTAAGATGATCGTGTGCCTGACAGTGTTGTTCCCAGTGTATTGGCAGCGCCAGCGGTGGGGCGAGCGCGGTCAGTACGTGCCGTGCGTCAAGCCATAGGCGTCGCTTTTGAGGATCTTGGAGGGCGCAGCCCTTAAAACCGTGGATGAAGATCAGCGGTGTCTTCATGGTGTGTATGGGTGGGGTGGGTTTGTTGGGGGTTTCAGTGCGGCTTGGTTTGGACGCTGCGGACCAGCCGAAAGCCAAGGATGGATTGGCGGCCGGTGTGGACATTGGCGTGACGGCGAGCACTTCGGCAGTGGTGTTCGGGGTGGAGCCAGGCGCCGCCTCGGCAAACAAAGAGGCCTGCGCGTTTGGGGTCTAGCATGTCCTGGGTCAGTGTCACTGCGGCGTTGTCTGGGGTTTCTTCCTGGGGGTGGTTGAGGCACATGTCCATGACGTTGCCGGCCATGCCCCGAACGCCGTATGGGCTGATGTCTTCGGGGTATTGTTCGACGGTTGCGGGCAGGGGTTGGCCGCTGTGGCTGTGGCGCATGCAGCACCAGGAGGGGTCAAGCCAGTCGCCCCATGGGTAGGAGCGGCCATCAACGCCGCGCGCGGCTTTCTCCCACTCCAGGTCCATGGGCAGGCGCCAGCGCTGGCCGGTGTGTTGGTTTTGCCAGCGGGCAAAAGCGCGGGCGATGTCGTGGTTGATCATGATGGCGGGGTAGAGCGGGTGCCAGATGTCGCCGTCGGCGTCGGCTTGGAGAACAAAGTGCCCGTCGGGGCCTTGTCCGTAGAGTTCGGCGCCGCGTTGGTTGGAAGCGGCGCGCTCACGCGGGACATAGAGCAGGGCCTCTTCAGGGCGCCCTTCATCGACCAGCGCGTTGAGGAAGTTCAGCAGGCGTTGGTTGGTGACAGGGTCTTGCTCCATGATGAACCCATCACACCACAAACGCCGCTGCGTCAGCGCGCCGAGCGCTTTGGAGTCGCCGCCAGCAGTGAACCATCCTGCGGGGACATAGCGTTCGTTGGGTTGGAGGCTCCCGGTAGGGGGCATCCAGATGGGCGTGGGTTGGCTGTGGTTTGGCGCCACGCCGTCCCAGTGCTCCATGCGACCGATGTTGATGGGGTAATGGACGTCTTCAAAGCCGGTTTTGCTCAGCACCAGCAGGTAGCTGCCCATCTCCAACTCAAGTTTGAGCAGCGGGGTCTGGCCCAGATCGCGGACAAAGATGGGTTGGAGGCGTCGATTGCGCAGCTCCATGCGATGGAGCGCCACCCGAACGCCAGCGGGTTCGGTCACCAGGGTCAGCGCGCCGGTACCCTGGAGGTAGCGCTCAAGGCGTTGCCGGGCCAGGTGTTTGTCGGGCAGGGCCTGAACGTGTTCGCGCAGGAGCAGTTCGGTGCGTTGGGCCGACGCCAGATCTTTGTCGCGCTCGGACTGGCGGTGGATGGTTTCGTAGTGTTCGGCCAGACCGGTGTGGGCCTCGGGCATATTGGGGGCGTGGATCAGGGCGCCGCGCAGCATCTGCTCGGCTTTGATGTGTTCCAGGGCGGCTTGTTGGCGAAGCTGCCGTGCTTTGTCCTGGTGTGCCCACCCATCGGCTTTCTGGTGGGCGTCGCTGTGGGCTGGCAGCGCCTGGAGCAGGGTTTGGCCGCGGTGTTCTTCGTCTTGCGCCTGGGTCTGCATGGCCAGGGCCAGGCGTTGGTGCAGGGCGGCGCTCTGAACCAGGGCGTTGGCCTTCTGGCGTTTCTTCACCCCTTCGAGCCATGTGGAGACGGCATCGGCCAACTCGCGCGCGTTGGCAAAGCGGGCGCTCTGTTTGTGTTGCAAAGCGCGCATGCAGATCTCGCCCAACTCGGCCGGCAGAGGCAGCGCCGTGACCTCCTGGGGGGGCGGTGGTGGGCCTTTAAGGAGCTTGCTGAGGATCACCATGGGTCCGGCGCCGGTGTAGGGTGGCTGTCCAGTCATGATGTGGTAGAGGATGGCGCCCAGGGAGTAGACATCGGTGCGTTCATCGATCTGGTCTTGATGCCCGTGGGCTTGCTCGGGGGGCATGTAGGCGGGGGTGCCGCTGATTTTGCCGAAGCTGGTTTGCTCGATGTCGCCGCGCGTTCGCAGGGTGTTGATGGTGTGGGCTTCGGACGCTTCATAGGATTGATCCATGGCCAGCGCCAGCCCCCAATCGACCACCAGGACCTCGTTGTTCTGACCGACCATGATGTTGGCCGGTTTGAGGTCGCGGTGGATGATGCCTCGGGTGTGGGCGTAGGCCATGGTCTCGCACACGCGCCAGAAGGCGTTGACCAGCCGTTGAAAGGTCCAGCCTGATGGGGCCGCTTGCCAGCGTCCTTCATTGGATGCCTGGTGGACGGCGTAGACCATGTTGCGCAGCTCCTTGCCGTGGATCTGGCGCATGGTAAAAAAGAGGCTCCCATCGGGCAGCTTGCCCATGTCGTGGACCGGGATGGTGCCAGGGTGTTGGAGTTGGGCGCCGATCTGGGCCTCTTCCAGGAAGCGGCCCAGCGCGCGTTTGGAGCGCCGCATCTGACCGTGCATGATTTTCATCGCCAGCGTGCGGCCAAGGCGCTTGTCCTTGACCTGCCGCACCTCTCCCATCCCCCCATGACCCAAGAGCCCAAGATCCTCGTAGCGTCCCTGGGGCCCAAACACGTCCCTCGCCTCAAAAACCAGCCGAGCGGTCAATGTCGCCGGAGAGGGCTCCTCCTGCGAGAGCGCAGCAGTGGGAGGGTTGGGGACAGGGGTGATGGCGGGGCTGTCCAGCGAGTCCAGCGTGGGTTCAAAGGCCGCCACTTCGACGCCGTGCCCCGAGTCCAGCGTGTTGTCGCCAAAGGGCACCTGGGGATCGTCGAGGGAGTCCAGAGTGGGCTCAAAGTCGGGCTGCGCTGGCGTTCTGGGCAAAATGACGGTCCCAGCAGTGAGCGCTGCCGCGGGAACTGGAGGTTGTGGGTCGTCCATCAACTGTGCCAACTGGTCGACCGCCTCCGAGGGCAATCCGTACTGTGCTGCCAGGGCCTTGAGCTCTTCCTTTTTGGGCATGACCTGTCCATTCACAGCGCCGCTCTGAAGACCCTTGGTCTGCCTGCATTTGGGCAAGGCGAGAGGCGTGTTGAGCAAATGCGTGCGGAGGTGACAATGGCCTTTTGGGCGATGGTTGACAAGCCCAGGGCGAGGTTCAACCGGTTGGGGAGAAGAATCGACGGTGGGTTTGATTTTTTCTTGCCCGTTTGTGCGACTCACGGGGTCTGAGGTATGCGCTGCTGTGTGCGTGGGCCTTTGAGGAGGTTTGTGGCAGCGCAAAGCGGTGCTTTTGTGTCTTGGCGTGGTGGAGGAGGGTTGGGTTGCTGGTTTTGGGCTCTGTGGAGGGCTTGCGGATGCACAACGGTGGGTGGATGGGGTGCAAAGAGGACATGAAGAGCCTTGCATCCTGTGCTTGTGGCCCCCATGATTTAAACCGGTCTTCCCATGGACCTCTGGCCCCTCCAGCCCTGTCACCTTCGCTGGAGCGCTTTACCCCTTGGGTTTGCCCATGCCACCGGTTGTGGTTTTGGCTCGTTGGCCACCTTTGTGTTTGTTGGCTCTTCTTGCAGGATATGATCATGCGGCGTTCGTTCTGGCGCGCTTCGGCGGCGCTCGGTGTGCTTTTTTGCGTTTGGTGGGGATCTGGGCTGGCTCAGGCGCAGACGGGCGTCTCGGGAGACCGGGTCAGCCTGCCCGAAGGGGCTGGGAGCCTTGAGGGCGTTGGAGAGAACGTCAACATCGACCCCAACATGGGGCTGATGAATTATAGCCTGCCCATTGAGCTGCCCACGGGGTTTCCGGACATGACCCCGATGGTCTCGTTGACCTACAGCTCGGGCAACCCCAACTCGGTGGTGGGTGTGGGGTGGCACATGCCGATGGGCTCGATCGAGCGCATGACCCACAAAGGCCTGCCCGAGTATGAGGTGGGCGACCGATTTGCGGCCAACGGCTCGCTGGAGCTGGTGCACATCCCCCAGAGCGACCCGCCCACGTACCGCGCGCGCTTTGAAGGGGGGTTTGTGCGCTACACCTGGCTTGAGCGCGGTGAAGGGCAGGGCGGCTATTGGCGCGCAGAGTGGCCCGATGGCCGGATCAGTTACTACGGCGCCGACTCGCAGGGGGTGACCGCCGCCGACTCGCGGATCGAGGGTTTTGGGGGCACGTTCCACTACGGACTGGTGGAGACCGTTGATGTTTGGGGCCACCGGATCCGCTACCGTTACCGCAGGGCGGGCGATGTGCCGGTGCTGCGTGCCATTGAGTGGGTCTTTGACGAAGACAACCAGCCCCGGTTTGAGGCGCGGTTTGCCTACGAGTCTCGCAGCGACGCGATCATCGACGCCGCCCCCGGCCTTGAGATCGAGTTGGATGAGCGCTTGGTGGGCGTGGAGGTCCTCTCTTCGGGGATCCCGCTGCAGAGCTACGCGTTGACCTACGAGGACGAAGAGACCTCGGGCGGGGTCAGCCGCTTGAGGCGTTTTGAGCGCTTTGGGCAAAACGGCCAGCGCTATCCGGCGGTCTTGGACTTTGAGTACTCCAGGGCGCTGGGCGGTGTGTGCGAAGGCGACGACTGCAACGACCCCTACCTGGTGCAGATGGGCAACCTGGGCGTCAACCTGCGCGCGGGCACCGCCACCTTGATCGACATCAACGGCGACGCGCTGCCCGATGTGGTCAACACCGGCACCGATGAGGTCAACCACCGCTTCTTCATCAACACCTTTGATGGCCCCGACCAGCAGTCCTTCCAGGGGCCGATCGTCTCGGCGCTGGGGACCAGCAGCGGTCACAACCTGCGCGCGGGCACCGTTCAGGTCCTCGATGTGGACGGGGATGGCTTTACGGACATGCTCAACACCCGCACCGGGCGCGTGCTGCGAAATGGCGGCTCTGGCGACTGGATTGAGGAAGAGCTGCTCTTTGAGGACAGCGGCGATCTGCCCGATCTGGCCGCCGAAATCGACGACGATCTTGACCCTGGCGACGGCGATTTGTTGGCGGTGCGCTTCATCGATTACGACAACGACAAACGCATCGACGTCATCAAGTCCGTTGGCGCCGGGATCAACAACGAAACCACCATCTTTCGCAACCTCGGCGAAGCCGGGTTTGCGCTCGATCCTGAGGTGGAGAACATTGGGCAGGGCTTTGACAGCGGCACGCTGGATCTGGCCGACATGAACGGCGATGGGCTGCTCGACCCGGTGCGCCTTGGCATCGGCTCGTTGACCTACCAACTCAACCTCGGGCACGGGCGCTGGGCCGCGCCGGCGATCATCAACGATTTGCCCTTTGAGGAAGACGACCGTCCCTTTGTCGAAATCGAAGACCTCAACAACGACGGGCTGGCAGATCTGGTGGTCGTGCGGCCCGGCGAGATCAGCTATGCGTTGGGGCAAAGCGGCGAGTCGTTTGCGCCGGAGGTGACGCTCAACAGCTTTACGCTGGGGGTGGAGTTGCCTGTGCGCGACGCAGAGACGACCGTCCTCTACGCCGACATGAACGGCTCGGGTTCGACCGACATTGTCTGGATCGATCTCAACGGCAACACCGCCTACCTTGAGCTTTTTCCCATCCAGTCCAACCTCATCTCCAAGATCACCAACGGCCTGGGCATGGTGCAGGAGATTGAGTATGGCACCAGCGTCGAGCAGCGCGTCTTGTCGGCCCAGCGCGGTCAGCCCTGGACCACCCCCTTGCCCCACCCCATGACCGTCGTCACACGGCTGGATGTCTACGACACCCTCAACGACCTTCACGAGGTCACCGAGCTGAGCTACTACAACGGCTTTTACGACGGCGATGAGAAGTCTTTTCGTGGGTTTGAGCGCGTCGAGTCTGCCACCCCTGGCGATGAGTCGATGGAGGATGGGCTCACGCGCGTGGTTTACAACCTGGGCGACGACGACCCGCACCACGCCGGTCTGATGCTCTCTCAGGAGGTATTCAGCGCCGAGCGGCTGCTGAGCAGCACCATTTTTGAGTACGAAGATTGCCCGGTGGCGCAAATCCCCCCCGATCTTCAGCCCCCCGTGCGCTACGTGTGCCAGAGCGCCGTCGAGCAGACCGTCCGGGAAGGGGCCGACGCAGCCGAGCAGGCGGTGTCTCGCCAGGAGTTCTCGCACGACGGTTACGGCAACGTCTCGCGCGTGGCCCAGCTTGGCGTCATCAGCATCGGCGACGGTCAAGGGTGCGAGCCCTGTCAGCGCGACCCCGAGGTCTTTGGCTCACCCTGCGGTCAGACCTGCGTCGGCGATGAGCTTTACACCGAAACGCAGTACCTGGAGCCCGAGAACAACCTCGAAGGGCGCTGGATTGTCAACCGAATGCACTCACTGCGCATGTTTGGCCGCCCTGGCAGCCCCGTTGTTCACGAAAAAGAGGTTTACTACGACGGCGAACCCTTTGTGGGCCTTGAGCTTGGGCAGGCCACGCTCGGGGTGCCGATCCGCACACGCGTCAGAGTTGACGGGGATCGGTGGGCCGATGAGCTTCGCCAAAGGGTCAACGCCGATGGCCGCGTCGAAGAGGTGCTCCTGGCCGACGGCGATCTGGAGGTCGACGATGACCGGCGCTACGTCCAGCAATGGGACGATTTGGGCTTTTTGCCGCGTCACTTTGAGTACTTGATGAAAACCCCCGAAGGCGAGCCTTATCGGTTGCGCCAGCGCGTGCGTTTTGATCCGGCCTGGAACCGTCCCACCGAGATCTCCCACTGGTTTGCCGTCCAGGATGGCCAGCCCGTGGCCCAGATCAACGCCGAGTCCATCATTTACGACGCCTTTGGGCGCGTCGCCCAGCGGTTCTTCCCCACCGACAGCATCGATCAGCCCTCCGAGCGCCTGACTTATGAGTTGGGCGACCCCATCAGCCGCATCACCATCGAGCAGCGCTCGGAGCGAAACGGCGACTTTGACCTGAAGATCGTGCGCTGCTTTGATGGCTTTGGCCGTCAATTCCAGGAGCGCCGCCAGGTGGGGCCCCAGACCTGGCTTGTGGGCGGCTTCACCCGCTACAACACCCGCGGTCAGGCCTTCCGCGTTTACAGCCGCTATGAGAGTGACTCCGAAGCGTGCGACACCGAACCCCCCGCCGGGGTCTCCTACCAGGAGGTCTTTGTCGACACCCTGCGCCGCCCGCTGCGCTCGGTCCACGTCACCGATGACGTCCAGCGCGTGCGCCGCTACCAATATGGCCCGCTCTTCACCCTCGAATACGACGCCGAAGACAGCGACCCCGACAGCCCCTTCTTTGACACTCCTACGCGCCATGATCACGATGGCCTGGGCCGCCGCACCGCCACGCACCGCCTGCTGAGCCCCGTCGAGTCCCAGTCTTTTGTCTTTGCCTACGACGAACTCAACCGCTTCGCAGGCACCACCGACCCCGACGGCAACACCGTGCGCCACACCCACAACCTGGCCGGACACCTGGTGCGCGTCGAAGACCCCGACCGAGGCACCACCGTCTACGAAAACGACGATCAAGGCCGCCCCACCTCCCGTACCGACGCCCGAGGCATGGTCTACCGCTACGAATACGACGGCTACGGCCGCCGCACCGCGGTTTGGGACGAGGCCATGCCCGAAATGTCGCGGATCAACTACCGCTACGACATCCCCCGTGACTGTCCACAAGAGCAATGCACCCACACCGGCGAGCAGTTGGTCGAGATCAACTTCGAAGCCGATGGACAACCCGCCGCCTACTGGTACGGTTACACCCCCGGGCGCGAGCGCAGCTTTGGTGCCCGCACCCTCGGCGGCGCCCGCTTTGATTTTGGCTGGTCCTACGACAACATCGGCAACCTCACGCAGATGACCTTCCCTGGCGGGCGAACCCTCGATTTCGAGCACGACACCGCCATGCGCCTACAAGGCATCTCCGGCGTCCTGGAGGGCGTTGGCTACGACACCGCCACTCGCCCCGAAGCCTTTGTCTTCTCCAACGGCGTCACCGAGACCTTTGCCTACAACGCCGAAGAGCGCATCAACAACATCGACGTCATCGCCCCCAACAACCAGCGCCTTGTCTCCCGGCAGATGACCTTTGATGGCGTCGGCAACCTGACCGAGCTTCAGGACAACGCCGTCAACGCCCAGCGCCCCAGCGCCAACACCCAATACACCTTTGACGCCCTCTACCGCATGACCCAGGCCCACCTCGACCAGGGCCGTGACGGTTTTGATGAGCTGCTGCTCTACCGCTACGATCTTATCGACAACCTCACCTCCAAGACCTCCAGCCAGGGTGAGGCCAGCCCCGCGCACGTTGGCGAACTGTCTTATGGCGGCGCTGGGGCTGGACCCCACGCCGTCACCCGCGCTGGCGGCCTGGACATGTCCTACGATCAGGCTGGCAACATGACCCGCAAAGGCCAACTCTCCATTCAGTGGGACTGCTTTGGACGCGTTGGCGGCGTTGAACTGGGCCAGCAACTGACCCAGTACGCCTATGGGCCCGGCAACCGGCGCGTCCTGACTCGCCATGGCGACCACACCACCTGGTCCATCAGCGACCAGTTCGAGGTCCGCAACGGCGTCGCCGTTATCCAAGTCGATGTCGGAGAGCGTCGACTGGCCGAGATTGAGTTCATGGGCCTGGCGCCGATGGTGATGTCCGACCTCAACGAGGACGAACAAATCGACGCCGCCGACGCCTGGATGTCCCAGGCCACCGACGCCGGGGTCATTGAAGAAGACCCGCAAGCGCGCCGCGATACGCCTGGAGCGCTCCTGGAGGCCGCTGTGGCGCGCCTGTTGGTGGGAGAAGGGCAGACCACCTTCTTCCACGCCGACCACCAGAGCAACGTCATGGCCACCACCGATCAGGATGGCCAATTGCTTGAACAACGGACTTACTACCCCTATGGTCTGGAGCGCCAGAACCAACAGGCCCGCTCCGCCGGATTCAACGGTCAGGTCCAGGTCGATGGCGCAGCCCTGGTGGCTTTTGACGCCCGACACTTCGATCCTCAGCTTGGTCGCTGGCTCTCTCCCGACCCCCTCTACGACCGCCAGGGCAGCGCCCACATGTCCTATCCCGCTGAGGTCACCTCGGCCTACGCCGGCATGATCAACAACCCCGCGTCATTCCGCGACGGCGACGGCCAATCGGTCGTGGCCACCTTTGCCGTCCTGGGCATGGAGATGGCCATCAACAGTTGGTCCTTTGCAGCCGCGGGCTTTGGCGCGGGCGTTGGGGCGGCGCAATCTATGCGAGACAATGAGGTTGAAAACCAAGCTTTCCTGGGCGAATCCCTCACCGGAACCCAAACCGCGTTGGCCGCCGTTGGCGGAGCCATCATCGGTGGTGTCTTTGGATTTGCATCCGGTGGCCTCAGCGGCGTGGTCGCCGCTGGCGTCATGGCCATCACCGAGCCACTGGCCTCGCGCTTCGTCAACCCTGGCAGCCGCTTCTCGGTGCAAACCCGCGTCACCGCCCGACGTGTTTTCAGCGCCGTCTTGAGCTTCGGCATCGGCACCGCAGTGGCCGTCGGCTTGACCGCCGCCACTGGCGGCGCGTTCCCCGTGGCCGCCGTCGCTCTTGGCGGCGTGGCACTGGGCGTCAAACTCATCGCCTACGGCATCGCACACCATGACGGCTTCTCGCGCCTCAAACGATGGGCCAGCGGCGCAGGCGCAGCGCCCTCCACCACATCCCAACGCCGAGGCTCCATGTCTCTGTCCCGACAAGCCTCGCTCTCCGACTCCATGCGGGCCTTTGCTGGTTCCGGCGACTCCGCCGCCAACCTGGCCGATTTGAGCCGAAACCTCTCCGAGAGCCAACGGCGCCGCCGCTCCTCCTCTCGCGGCAACGCCACCGGCCGCGCCGCTCGCCGCGCCTCCCGAAGCTCCACACCGTGAGCTCTCAGCGCGGTGCGCTGAGAGCGGTTCGCTTGCTGGCGCTGCGCTTGTGGTTCGGTCGCCGGCGCTGCGCTTGGCTTCCTTGTGGTTCGCCTGCTTCGCAGGCTTTTGGTTCGGTCGCTGCGCTCCCTTGTAGCATTTGCGATGGGTGGGTTCTTGGCTTCGCCGGTTGGTGTCGTCATTTCGTCGAAAGTGGTTCGTTTTTTGGAGGTCGGATGGGCTGCGGTGGGGGTTTGTGGAGCTTTCCCGTCAGTTAGACGCCACCCTTTCAACAAAGTCACCTGCGGGAAAAATTACGCTCCCCCTGCGAAGCTGCCTGCTCGAATCAACCGCCAGCCTTTCATCAAAGCTGCCTGCGTGAACCAACCGCGTTCTCCAGCAAAGCCACCAAGCGAACAAGGGGCTTGGAGACTCCAGCGGAGTCTCTCCGTGGCTGGGGCAGGGGCCCCAGCCACGTGACCCCTTAGTGAGCGCTACAATCGCCTGACCCTAACTGCTTGGGTCACCCAACAAAGCCGCCTGTCACAAATCAAGCGCGTTCTCACAGCA
>CAKZKQ010000640.1 GCA_937123825.1 uncultured Pseudomonadota bacterium | reverse complement strand
CCCGGATTGCCGGCGTCGGGCGCGTCACCACGCCCAGATGCGCCAGCACTTCAAGGCTGCTTGCACCCCAGATGTGGCCCCGCAGGACCTGCGCGAGCGTCTGACGCTCGCGCTCGCCCAGCACGCCCAGCAAGAGGAAGAACAAGAAGAGGCCCTTGAGGCCCAAGCTGCGGCCGCCTCCGTGGCTGCCAATGACGACGCCAGCTTGCCTGAAGAGCGTCAGGGCGCGCGCCGCTATCTTTGGGCGCTTGGACCCATGGTCGCTGCCGCCGCCGCGGTGGCGCTCATGCTCAACTTTGGTGCCTCTGAACCCCAACAAGAGGCACCGACGCTGAACCAGGGCCAGGCCGCCGAGTTTGTCTCTGCGCCCGCCGACCGCACCCGACGGCCTGCCGACATGCAGCCCATCGTCGAAGCCTCCGTCAGTTGGCACCGGCGCAACCTCCCCCCCGAGGTCATCGGCCCCAGCGGAGACCGCGTGCGCACATGGCTGCGCCCCAAGGTCGACTTCCCCGTCCGGCTGCCGCGCTTTGAGCGCACCGGGCGCGAAGACGTCAGCCTCCTGGGCGCCAGACTCAGTCACGTGCGCGAAAAACAAGCCGCCTACGTCGTCTACGAAGTCGACGGCAACAAGATCTCCGTCATGCTCGTTGGCGGCGACCGCCGCGTCCGCCTCCCGCCGCGCGTCCGCCACCACGCCCAACGCCAGATCTACACCGCCAACGGCTACAACGTCGCCGTCATCGAAGACAACGGCGTCACCTACAGCGTCACCTCCGAGATGCCCCGCGAAGACATGGCGCAGCTCGTCGAGGCAGCTTTCTCCCCCCAATAAATCCTCACCGCTCGTCCCAAACCCATGCCTTTGTGTGGGGCTGGCGGTGATGCAGTCGTTGTGACTCAACAACGTCACCTGCGATAACCACTGCGTTCACCCAACAACGCTGCTTTCTCGCATCAAACACAATCCCCATCTCTAAGCAGGGCCTTCTGACCATATGATGGACGCGCTCGGGTGTCTGCGGTGGACAAGTGTGCACACTTTTTTGACATCTGGCCCAATGGCAGAATGATACACACTCATGTGGGTGCATGAACTCCATGCACCGCGATACACTCAGGTTTACCGACAGACAGACGCACCCCTATCTGTCCAAAGACCACCTGACTTCAACACCAACCCCGACTGCCGCCATGTTCAAGAACACACGCTTGCATCGCACTGTGGCCCCCATCCTCTTGATGTTGGGCCTGCTCGTCCCCATGGTCGCCCATGCCGCCGACGTCTTTGTCAACGGCGTCAAGGTCGACGGGATGACCAACCAGGACTTCTCGGACGCCAAAGTCCGTTTTGATGAAAAGGGCGACGTCCACATCACCGTCCCCGGCATCAAAATCCACTTTGAAGACGACGCCCCGCCGCCTGCCGCCGCGCAGCGCAAGGCCCCCCCGCTGGACAAGACCTACTGGCTCATCTCCAACCAGACCAACCCTGGCTCCACCCAGTACATCATCGACGTCCACATCAACGGCACCTTCGTCACCCGGGCCACCAGCAAGTCCACCAAACCTCTGACCCTCAATATCACCAAACACCTGGTCAAAGGCGAAAACACCGTCGTCTTCAGCGCCGTCAAAAACCTCCAAGGCGACCGCAAAAGCTTCGATCCCAGCGACACCCTCTCCGTCCTCATCGGCGAAGGCCAGGCCCAAGGCCAACAAATCACCATCGAACGCACCCTCACCCGCTACCGCCGCAACGCCTCCCAACTCGACAACGACACCAAGGTGGCGACGATCGTTGCGGAGTGAGCTTGTGGCTCACTCTGCCACGATCGTTGCAGGGTGAGCTGGTCGCTCACTCTGCAGTTCGGTCGCCTCGCTTCGCTCGTCTTCCTTTTGGTTCGCTTGCTGCGCTGCGCTTGTGGTTCGGTCGCTCACTGCGTTCGCTCCCTTGTGGTGCGGTCGCTGCGCTCCCTTATGGCATTTGTGATGGGTGGGTTCTTGGCTCCGCTGGTACGAGTTGGGCATGTAGGCGAAATTGGTTCGTTTGGGGTGGTGGGGTCGTCCGGCTGGTCGATTGATGAGCTTGATTGCTCCCCCCAGGCGTGTATGCCCGGCTTGATTGGGGGCAGGTCAGGCGGCGAAGCTCGCCTTCCTGCCGACCTTTGTTGAGGCAACGGTGTTGGTCCTCTACTTCGCAAGGCCGCTCGGCAAGGCGGGCTATCGCCGCCTGCCTTCGCCCAAACAGGTTCACAGTCGGTGTTGGTCCTCAACTTCCAGGGCCGCTCGGTAGGGCGGGCTATCGCCGCCCACCTTCGCCCCAAAGCCAGCCCCACAATCTCGGAAGTCTCAAAGGCTCCACCAACAAGGCCGTACACCCCCTTGGAAAGCCCTCCAAACCTCTACCACCCACCGCAAACCCTCTTGGAAAGCCCCTCAAGCCTCCACCACCTCCCATCCGACCCCCAAAAAACGAAGCAATTTCGACGAAATGCCCCACTCGTACCGGCGAAGCCAATAACCCACCCATCGCAAATGCCATAAGCAAGCGAAGCGCGCGCACCACAAGGGAGCAAGCGCAGCGCCGGCGACCGAACCAAAAGCAAGCCAAGCGAAGCGACGGCGCCGCGAACCGAAAGGGCAGCCAAGCGAAGCGCGGCAACCGAACCGTGAGCGCGCGCACCGCGCGCTCACTCAGCGCAGAAGCGGACGCTGAGCGCTGTGTCGGTGTTGTTGAGGAGTTTTTGGGCGTTGATTTCGATGGCGCCGGTGGGGCAGGCGTCGGTGGCGCCGAGGTAGACGAAGCCTTCGGTGCCTTGCTCAATGACTGTTTCCACATCGTAAGGATCAGGAATGATCGTAACGTAGGTCGGATTGCCATTCTGGTCGTAGATTGGTTCACCCGTCTCTGGATTGACAGCTGGGATGATGATGGGAGGCGGCTGAATAGTCTGAACGGTTGAGACAGTGTATCCGCTGTTGCCCACGATGTGGCTACCCGAGGGAGTGATAGCCGCAGCGCTTGAGGTTCGGCCGACTCTATCGCCGGATTGAGTAGGATTGGGATTGAGTGCACCAAGAGACACCATGCTTCCTGCCGTGGGGCCCGAGGCTGTCCAAAGAAATGCTCGGAACCCTTGAGGGCTGGAACTGTTGCCAACCACCTGCATGCCATCCGCGGTTATTCCCGAAGCCGTTGAATATTGGAAGCCGCCTGGGTTCAGACTCCCTAGTGGGATCATCCCCGAGGTCTGATCCCATCGAGTGGCGAAACTTATGGGATTACTTACAACGCCGGCAGTTCCGGATCCACAGAGATAACTGCCGTTGGAATTCGAGCCTAGACTAGTAGAAGAGAAAATTCCGCCAGCTAGGTCTCCGATCCCGGTCATACCCGAGCTCTCGATCCAATAGTATGCTTCTGAACCATTGGCAGATTTGGATTGGCCTATGACGGTTGTACCATCTGCAGATACGGAGTTTGCTGACGATCCGATTTGGCCTCCACTCAGGTCTCCGAGCCCCTGAAAGATGGCTTGGGGATTGGCTGCCCAAGCGGGAATCGCGAGGAGTGAGGCTGCTGTTAGGTGCAACAGGCTGAATCTCATGGCTTTCTGACGGATGGGCATGGTGGAAGTTCAGGCGGACGATTGCAGCGCAAAGCGCATCTGTCACGCGGGAATCACCGGCTTTCGTGGGCCTGCGCAGCCCATCCGGCCTGGCAACGGCGGCTCCGATCGGGGGGAAGGTCGGGGCCGTCGTTGCAGACCCTGCGGGCAAACTATGGCTTGTTGCGCCGCAGGAGGATGAGGCAGAGCCCAAGCAGCCCCAGTAGCGGGACGGCAGGTTCGGGAACGGCCTCGGGACTTCCTTCTCCAGACAGCTCCGCACACCACCCGGGGGAGGTGGTCAGGCTGGCAAGAATGCCGAGCCGGATCAGGGTGGTCGTGTGTGGGGGGAGAGACATGATCGGGAGGGAAGCCGTTGAGCATCAACAAAATCCGCGAACGATGTCAAGTAGGATTCATCTTCCGACTCCGGTCGGGAAGATGAGATTCAGAAGCAGGGTGAGGAAGAAATTGAAGACCAGGAGGGCAAGGGCGGAGTAGACCATGGCTCGGGTGGTGCCACGGCCCACCCCAACGGCTCCATTGGTCACCTTCAGGCCCTGGTGGCAGGAGACCAGCACGATGAGAAAGCCGAACACCGAGCCCTTGACGAGGGCGATGGCCACGTCGCTCAGGTCGGTGTGGTTGTTCACCTGATTCATCCAGTAGGCCGGGTTGACCCCGAATGGACCGGTTCCGATAATCAGGGATGAGAGGATTCCAAATGCGGCGGACTCGGCAATGAGCAGTGGCATGGCCACGAACATCGCGACCATGCGGGGCGTGACGAGGTAGTCGATGGGGTGGACGCCCATCGAGCGGAGGGCGTCGATCTGCTCAGTGACCTTCATGGTTCCGATCTCCGCGGCCATGGCAGCTCCGACACGGCCGGCGAGCATGAGGGCCGTGATGGAGGGGCCAAGTTCCCGCAGCATGGCCACGCTGACCAGCGCGCCCGCACCGGATTCCATGCCGAGCGTGCTGAACTGAAACAGTGACTGTGCGGCAAGGACGGCGCCGGTGAATGCACCGGTCACGATGACAACGGGCTGAGAGCGGTAACCGATCTCCGCGATCTGCCGCAGCATCATGCGGTGGCGTCGCTGTCCATGGAGCAGCGACTCCCAGATCGAGGCGACCAGTTGGCCGATCTCGCCCAGGTAGGCAAAGAAGCTGATGGCCGAATGGCCGACCCATGTGAAAACACCCACGCGCTGACGTTAGAAGCGAAGGGGCGGTTTGGCGAGTCCGCGGCGCAATGCTTGTGCAGGGTCCACTCAGGCGAATGCCTTGCGCAGCATGTCGAGGCTCTTCGGGATGGCCGTGAGTGGGTTCTCCTT
>CAKZKQ010000639.1 GCA_937123825.1 uncultured Pseudomonadota bacterium | reverse complement strand
CGCTATTGCAAGCGAGTTCTGTGGCGTCTGACGCCATCAGGGCCGCCCCAAACGTCACAAAGTCAGTCGGACGTCTGTATCTTGGTATTACTCGACGCCCCCAAAGGGGCCTCTTCGCTGCAAAATGCTCAAATCAAGGCGATCACTCCATCCAGAAGCCGCCGCCACCGACCGTAAAGCGCACATAAAGGCCGCTGTAACCGCCCTTCTCAGCGCCTTCGATCTGCTCACTGTTGGGACCAGACCACTCGCCACCAGCCACCGACGCCAGCGCGCCAACTTCAAAACCAACCACACCGCCGCCGTCCATCTCGGGCAAGAACCACTGCCAACCCAGACCCAGCTCCGTGTAGATGTACCCATCCGAGATCGTCCTGGACTCACCCACAGGGATCGGAAAATCTCCGTAGTTCATCACGCGATCGGACTTGTTGACGATCTCGATGCTCAACTCACCGCCGCCCAGACCCACGTAGGGGTAGAAAAGGCGGTTGCCCTTGTGCCAGCTGTATCCAAAGGTCAGGCCGCCGCCGTAACCACTCTGTTTGGCCGTCCCCAAATCGGTATTGGCATCCTCAAAAAAGAGCCCAAAAGCGCTGGCGCCGATCATGACCCGATCAAAAAATGCCCGGCCTCCACCGCCGAGCATCAACGCGCGGTTGCCCGGAAAACCATCGGGACCAAGCACATCTGGATCGGTCAACTGCTTGACGCCACCGATCCGGCCGGCCGCAAACGCCGCCGAGCCGTAGACAAACCCTCCCAGAACGGGCTCGGGCTCGGCCTCCTCTTTGGCCCCTTCAGCACCGTCTTCAGCCCACGCCGTGGACGATGACCACACGCTCAACAACAAGACCCCGGCAATCATCAATGACAAACGTTTCATGTCTCTCCTCTCGTTGGACGATTTCAAACAGCACCATCAATCGCCAAAGCACGCGGGCAAGTCAACGACCAACCACAGACACTTACAACTGAAAACCCTCTCAAGGTGAACGCGTGGCCACAATTGTCCCTCAGCATAAAATGCACGAGAATGGATAACGTCTGGACTCTTTTCCAAAAAGAGAGTAAAAATACACCCAATGTGAAACTTCTTAACCTGGCTGGGGAAGTTTCAAGCTCCACTCCCAACACGGAAGGTCCCAAACCTCTCCACAGCGCATCCACAGCGTGAATGGGACAACGACACAGAGGTTCGTTCATGAATCCCTTAAGGCACCGAAACCACAATAGAGCCGCGGTTTGGATCCCGTTGGCGCTGGCGTGTGTAATTTTGAGTCCATCCCAGCAGGCGTGGGCTGATTTTATCAACGACACCCAACGCGCCGGTCTGGGAACAGGCGGCAACAAAGACGGCGGCATCGCCTGGGGTGACTTGAACAACGATGGTGCCATTGACGTGGTGGTCAACACCCAGGACGGCAACATCAACACCCGCATCTACTACAGCAGCGGCGGTGCCAACCCGACCTTCTCAGACGTGACCAGCCAGGTCGCCGCAGGGCTTTTGCGCACCAACACAGAGCGCAGCGTGGTCCTGGCCGACTTCAACAACGACGGCTATGTGGACCTGGTCCGCAACCGCAACTCGTTGGTAGAGATCTACCTCAACACGGGTCCCAACGCCACGCCGCCCTACAGCTTTGGCACCGAAAACCAAAGCCCCAACCTGGTCATGAACACCAACACCGACCCGGCCATCAACACCGAGGGGATCGGCATCCTGGACCGGGATCGCGATGGTTGGCTTGACATGGTCATCGACAACCACACCAACGGTTTTTACGTCCTCCAAAACACCCAGGCGCCCGAGGGCGGCTTCCAGCTCATCCCGGCGTCTCAGCTTGGGTTGCCGCAGAGTGGAAACGGCGAGGGTGATTATTCGGCGGTTGTGGACATGGACCGCGATGGTGACATCGACATCATGGGCCGCAAGCTGGTGGGCGACGACATCTGGCTCAACCAGGGCAACGGCACCTTCGCCGCGCCCAACACCCTGCCAGACTTCACCGGCCCCAACTCCAACAAGGGCGGCATCGCCTTTTGCGACTTCGACAACGACGGTGACTTTGACTTCTTCTACAGCGACGGCGGCGGCGTCGTGCGCGGACAAGGGGCGGTCAACCGCATCTTCATCAACAACAACGGCTTCTTCACGGGTCTGAACCAGCCCGCCGTGCCTGGAAACGTCAACATCG
Source organism: uncultured Pseudomonadota bacterium (assembly GCA_937123825.1). Lineage (GTDB taxonomy): Bacteria > Myxococcota_A > Bradymonadia > Bradymonadales > CAKZKQ01. Next base: position 2,749 of record CAKZKQ010000639.1, on the reverse strand, counting down.
ACGGTGTGGTCTGCGGTGACGTGGACAACGACGGCGACGTCGACCTCTTCTTGACCAGCAACGGCCCGGACTTCCTCTTTGAGAACAACCTGGCCCAGGGCCTGGGGCTGACCTTCAACAACAACAACATGGGCATCACCGGCAACGCCGATGGTGAGGGCGCTGGCTTTGCCGACTTTGACGGCGACGGTGACCTGGACCTGCTCATCAACCAGGACGGCGCCAACGAGTTCTGGCGCAACAACGTCAACAACGCCAACTACTTCTTTGTCCGCGCCTGGCGTCAGGTCGCCCCGGGCGTGCGCCGCTACGACATCGGCGCCGTCATCGCGCTGGAGACCCCCGGCGGCGTGCCCCTTGGGCTGCGCGAAGTCAACGGCGGCCGCGGACACGGCGGTCAGGACCCCGGCATGGTCCACTTTGGCATGGCCGGCGGCCCCAACCAGGAAGTCTGCGTCGTGGTCACCTCCACGGTCCAAAACATCCCGCCGCAGCGCATCTGCGTCACCCCCGCCGACCTGCCCGATCAGACCCTCGACATCGTCACCAACAACAACAACCCTCCGGTGGCGGGCGACGACGAGATCAACACCAGCCCTGGCCAGTCGGTCACCTTTGATGCCCTGGCCAACGACACCGACATCGACGGCGATGTGCTGACCATCACCAACATCCAGATGCCCGCCAACGGCGCGGTCTCCCAAAACCAGGACGGCACGCTGACCTACACCCCCAACAACGGCTTCGCGGGGACGGACACCTTCAGCTACACCGTCTCGGACGACGACGGCAACAGCGACACCGCCAGCATCATCGTCACGGTGCGCAACATCTACTTCACCGACGACTTTGACTGCAGCGACGACAACGCCTACGGCATCGACCCCCTGCGCAACGGCTGGGTCGCCAACCTGGGCAACACCGACCCCTGGCGCACCGACATCAACGGCGGCGTCTCGGCCATCACCGATGAGATGGAAGCGGGCAGCAACACCTTTGGTGAGCCCGCCGATCTCTACGAAAACTTCCTGCTCATCGGCCACCCCCTCTGGCAGGACTACGCCATTGAGGCCGACATCCGCAGCACCGACGACGACGCCATCGGCCTGGTCGCGCGCTTCAACAACAACGGCTCCTACTACAGCTGCTTGATGACGCGCCACCGCGCCCCTGACTGCGACGGCAACGGCGGTGACTTCACCAACAGCCCTCGCTTCATCATCTCGCGCGTGGACTCCCAGGTGCAGTGCAACAACCACTACATCGTGGCCCAGCAAAACGGCTCCTTTGTCAGCAACAATACCTACCGCGTCCGCCTGGAAGTGCGCGGCAACCAGGTCACCTGCTCCTTTGACGCCGACAACAACGGCGACCTTAACGGCCCCGCTGACGTCGTGCTGACCTTTGCCGACCCGCAGCCCCTGCCACCCGGTCAGGCCGGTCTGCTGAGCCTCGACAGCGGTGAGGGCAACCCCGGCACCTTCTTTGACAACATCCTCATCGAAGGCTTTGACCCCGACAACGACGGCGACGGCCTGCCCAACGCCGTTGAAAACGCCATCGGCACCAACCCCAACGACGCCGACAGCGACAACGACACCATCTCGGACCGCGATGAGGTCCTCAACCCTCGGTTCCCTCGCAACAGCGACAACGCCGACAACCCCAACTTCAATGACCTCGACAGCGACAACGACGGCTTGACCGACCGCGAAGAGGCCGGCGACGACCTGCTCAGCACCCCGCCGCCGGACACCGACTGCGACGGCCTGCCTGACTACGCCGACCCCGACAGCGACAACGACGGCATCCCGGACGGCGAAGACCGCTGCCCGCTCGATCCGCTCAACCAGTGCCCCCTCAACCTTGATCCGATCGTCAACGCCGACTCGCCCCAAGGCACCGAGGACATCCCCCTGGTCATCGACGCGTTGGCCAACGACACCGATCCTGACGGCGACCCGCTCTCCATCCAGAGCGTCACCCAGCCGCCCAACGGCACCGTGACCATCAACCAGGACGGCACGCTGACCTACACGCCCGATCCCAACTTCAGTGGGACCGACTCCTTCACCTACACCGTCTCCGACGGCAACGGCGGCACCGCCACTGGCAACGTCACTGTCAACGTCGCACCGGCCAACGACGACCCCGACGCGGGCAGCGACACCGCCACTGTGGATGAGGACAACCCCGCCACGATCGACGTCCTGGCCAACGACACCGACATTGAGGGCGACACGCTGGGTGTCTCGGGCATCGTGCAGCCCCAGAACGGCACCGTGACCATCAACCAGGATGGCACGCTGACCTACACCCCCAACGAGAACTTCAACGGCACCGACACCTTTGCCTACACCGTCTCCGACGGCAACGGCGGCACCGACACCGCGGTCGTCACTGTCACGGTCAACGCGCCGATCGCGGTCGGTGTCGCGATCAAACGGTCGCCAGCGGTCGCTGGGTTCGACCGGGCAATACCCATCTGGGCAGTCTTCAGAGGAAAGCTGCATAGTGGGTGAGATCGCGTCGTCCCAGGAATAGCCGCGTTCTCGAATGGCTCCCGTCTGTTGAGCCTCACGAGTTTGTTCGTACAACCCGAACCTGTGTTGAAGATCGCTGTACAACTCGGCGGCAGTTTCAGGCAGCATCGTGTGCCCAGCAGCGTGAACGTGTCCGCCGGTTGAGTCTTGGAACAAGACGACCGGAAACTGGCTTACTGGGACGATCTCTTGGTAGCGAGTCCGAT
>CAKZKQ010000638.1 GCA_937123825.1 uncultured Pseudomonadota bacterium | reverse complement strand
AGCAATAACGGATGGCAGGGACCTCAGGACGAGCGAAGCCATAGCAGCGCTATTGCGAGCGAGTTCTGTGGTTCCTGACGCCGTTAGGGCCGCCCCAAACAAGGATTAGGAGTGTTGTGGGGTGATACTGTTGAGCATGCGGTAGAGGGTTTTGATGGCGTCGGCGGCGTGCTCGTATTGTTCGCGCAGGTGGTTGTGTCCGTTGATGACGGGGTGGTGTTCGAGGGCGATGTGGAGGTGTTGCGAGGCCATGTGGACGCGGTCCATGGCTTCGTGGATGTGCTCGTTGCCAAGCGGCGGGAGGGTGGGGATGGGCTGGGTCAGGCCATTGTCCTGGTGGTGTCCCGGGGCGGGGATGCGGGGCCAGGATTGGACCTGCCAGTCTTTGAGGCGCGTGATGGAGGACTCCATTTCGCGGCTGAGGTCGCGCAGGGTGTCGCGCGCAGGCGGGGGCGCGTTGGGGTTGGTCTCGGTGTTTTGTGGGTCGAGCGACCAGTAGGCCCCCTCGATGGTGCGCATGCCGACCCGGGCGCGCATTTCTTTAAAGGATTTGAGGCAGCACTCAAGCTCATCAAAACGCAGCCTGTCGTTGATTCTTGTGTTGGGGTGTTTGGCTTGGAGGCGTTCCTGAAGGAGGTCTGCGATGGACGCGTCGGACCAGAGTCCTCGTTGCACCACGAGCCACTGCCGCAGGCCAGTCAGGGCGCTGTCTTCGAGTTTGTGGTCGGTGGCCTGGATGAAGCGCCAGGAGGACTTGTAGCTGGAGTCATCCAGGTAGAAGTCGGGGGCGTCGAGCACGTGTAAAAAGAGGTCTATCGGGTCCATGGCGGTGCGTCTGTGTGGGTCGCCGTTGCGGCGGTGGGGCGGCAACGGCGAGCGTGTTGGGTGACTGCCTGATGGGGTTTGGGGTTCGCTTTGGCGAGCGCTGCGCCGTGCGTGTTTCTCCTATGCGTTTGGCTTGGCCGCTGGCGGTGTTGGGGTCAGAAGTTGACGATGTTGCGGTCAGCGACAGGCCAGACACCGTCGCCGTCGTTGTCGTTGCTGGGGGCGTCGAGGCCTTCGGTGTTGCCGTTGTCGCAGACAAAGGCCAGGCCCAGGTGGTCATCGTCGTTGTCGTTGCCGCGCATGTTGAGGATGGAGGCCTGACCGGGGATCATCTTGATGCAGGCCTTGCCGCGCTTATCGAGGTTGTCGCCGGAGTAGAAGAGGCAGATGCGGCAGCGGCTCAGGCTGACGTTGCCGTCGAGGGTGGTGGTGCCATCGACCTCAAAGTTGACATCGACCTTGGCGCTGCCATCGACGTTGAGGCTGTTGTTGACGTCGAGGTTGTCGTTGACGGTGACGTCGCTGTTGGAGTTGGTGTTGACCAGGCTGCCGTCGAGTTGAACGTTGCCCACGATGTCCACGTTGCCAGAGACGTTGAGGTTGCCCGAGACGTTGGCGTTGTTGCCGACGTTGATGTTGCCGCTGGTGGCGACGTTGCCGCCTTCGATGTTCATGCGCACCGCGCCTTGTTGGTAGAACTCGATGTTGTCCACGCCGTCGTTGTCGATGCCGATCTGCAGGGCGGTGTCTTCGCCGCTGCCGTCGCGGTAGTACTTGATCCAGGCGTCGTCACCGCTGCCACCAAAGACGTTGTCGGCCCAGTCGATGGCGTTGTTGCCCGCGCGGGGCTGAATGGCGCCGTTGACCGTCAGGCCGTCGTTGATGACGACGCTGCCGTTGGAGTCGTTGATGTCCCCAGAGATCGTCAGGGTGTTGTTGATGGTGGTGGGGCCGCCAATGGTCGTGGCCCCAGCGATGGTGGCGCCGCCGTCGATCTTCATGTCGGAGCCTTCGGCGGCCCAGTAGGCAAAGGGCACCGGGTGGATCCTTTGCTGGCCCACCAGCGCCGTGTAATCCCCTTCTTCGTCGGCGTTGCGCACGGCCACCTGGATGTAGACCTGCTCGGAGTCAAACACGCAGCCGTCCACGTCACCGTTGACCGAGCCGATATTGGTCACAAAGCGCCCCGCAAAGACCGAGACGTTGTCGTGTTCCTCTGAAAACGAGCACTCGCCCTGGTCAGTGACCGTGAACATCAAGTCCACAAGGCCGTTGAGAGGCGCGCCGTTGAATTCCAGATAACCGTTGTAGGGAAAGACCCTGGGCTCGCTGTCCAGCTCGGTGTCTTCGGCCATGGAGCTGACCGTCAAGGCCAGAATGCAGCCGATGAAGATGCCAGCGGGCAGGTACATGAGTTTGCGTGAATTCATGGCGACGATTCTCTTTTCCAAAAGGGTCCGCGGAGGGAGCCCTGTGAATGCTTTTAAGCAAGTTGGCGGCAACACCACAGGGTCCTTGTGGGTTGCGGCTGCGCATGGGACAGCCGCTTGTAAGAGCAGTGATCGTGCCATCTCCCCGAACCCTGCTTGTTTGGTTGTGCAAGGCCCATGGAGGCGAGGTTGGTGTCCGTTGTGGTGTTTAGAGCGCTGTGGTTGGCGTGTTTGGAATGTTGTGCTGAAGCGTTTGGGGAGTGTGAAAAAGGCTGTGTCAAAACACAGCGCTCCAATGCCGAGGCGGTGTGTTTGACCGTGGTGTGCGAGGGCAAAACGGGAGGGTTGGGGCTGTTGTTTGGTGTCTGGCAGACTTATCTCTCCGTGTGTTTGAACGGAGGTCGTCCTATGCATGCCCGTTGTCGAGGCTCATGGGCGGTGTCCAGAACCGCTGCAGTTTGATGCCATGAACGATCTCAACGAAAAGCTCACCAGCTTGCGCGCCGTGCTCCACGAAACGCCCTCGCAGGAAGGGTGGGCGCGGTTGTGCGCGTTTTTTGATGCGCCCATGCCCAACGCTCAACTGGAGATGTGCCTGGATTATGCGCTGCCTGTGTTGGAACGCAGTTGGCCGGATGAATTGCGCGTGCCTCCCCCGCACTGGCATCGGAGGGGGTCCAGACAAGAGCATGTCCACCCCGCCTGGGCATTGGTCAAAGCCTATGACGTGCACCTGATGGCTTGTGGCGGCAATAGGATCAAAGTGATCAAGGTTCTGCGCGAACGCACAGGGTTGGGCCTCAAAGAGTGTAAGCAGATGTCTGAGTCCGTGCCGTGCCTGGTGTTGAGGGCGTGTGGGCAAAGCGACGCCGAGCAGGCCCAGGAGGGCCTTGAAGCGGCAGGAGGTGTGGTGTGTGTGGTGCCTTGCAACGAGCCTGTCAGGACAGAGGTCCTATCCAGGTCCAAAGCGAGCTTTGCCGTGGTGCTCATTGAGGCCGGGCCCAGCCGGACACACACGATTCGAGCCATGCGAGAAGGCAGCGGGCAGGTGTTGGGCGTTCGGTGGTGCGTGGACGTGATCGCGAGCGTTCCCATAACGGTGATGTCTGGCCTTTCACAAGAGCGCGCGCGGTTTCTGGAGCAGTCACTGTTGGCTTGCGGCGCCAAAGCGCGGGTGTTCGAGGTCGATGGGTTTTATACGTAGTCCTGGCTGTGCTGCGGCGAGTTTGGTCTGAGGGTCAGAAGCGAACCATGATGTCGGCGGCGGCCTCAAGTGAGTCCTCGCTGTGGTGGCCCACAAAGTGGATGTGGTCCAACTCCAAGCCCAGGCCAAAGTGCGGTGAGAGCCACAGACGGCCGCCCACATCGACAGTCAAGCCGCCCCGGTTGTGCTGGGCCAGGATGCCCCCAGCGCCCGCGTACACCTCCACCACATCGTTGAGCGCCCACGGCAGCTTGAAGACCAGCTCGCCGGCCATCGTCTGGTGCTCGCCGTGCTGGGCGTAGAGGCCGACCAATTCAATCTCCAGGTGGTGGTGAAAGAGCGCTTCTTCAAGCAAGAGGCCCACGCCGAGGATCCCTTCGTTTTGGGGCAGCCCCAGGGCCACGCCGCTGATGAGGCGCAGGCCGATGGTGTGGTGGCCCGGTTCGGCGGCGGTTTGGGCCTGGGCGTGGGTCGCGACCAGCAAAGCAATCAAAACAAGCGTGACGGCCAGGACATGTCGGGCCAAGGGGGCTCCTCAAGTGGCAAGGGCGAGCGCTGGGGGAGCGCCTGCGCTTTGAGGAGAGGGCTTTGCAGTGGGTGTGCCAGCATGCCAGGAGGCGGTGGTGGGGTCTTTGAGGCCTTTGGAGGCATCAGGCAGGCCATAAAGGGCGGTGTGTTTTGTTGCGACGTGTGGTTTTTGGTTGAGACATTGCCTGAGGCTGGGTCTTGCCTGGACACTCTATGCCATATGGCGCCGGTTGTTGGCTTTGGGCCAGACCCTGTGTTTGGGCAGCGCTCATTGCAGATGGCGCCAACGGCGAGTTTCTTCTTGAGGGTTTTCGGAGCAGGTCTTGCGCCAGATGCATTCGTTGGGATCGAGGAAGCTGGCCTCGCAGACCTCGATGCAGGCGCCCTGTGAGCCGTACTCCTGGCAGCCGTTGCGGGCGCAGTCGGGGTTGAGGTCGCTGGTGCAGTGGCCCTCGTGGCGGACGCTGGTGCCAGCTGCGGCGGCCTGGCAGGCGTTCATGTGGCTGCGGCCGTCGCAGCCGCAGACGGGTTTGGGGTAGTTGACGCACGTGGCGGGTTTGATGCGGCATTGGCCCTGAACGCCCTCTTCAACGTCTCCGTTGTGGTCAAGCTGGCCAAAGCCATCGTTGCAGGTCTGTGCGGTGGTGAAGTGGCAATAGGTTTGCTGGCCATCGACGCTGGGGCAGTCGGTGTTGGTGGAGCAGGACGGCATCTGGATGTCGCGGTAGCAGATGAGGTCTTCATCGGGGCACCAGTCGTCACAGGCGCCGTTGTTGTATTTGCCAAGCACCCGGCAAGGATCGTCCTGGCAGTCTTCAAGGTCGGGCTCGGGGCAAAATACGTCGCATTCACCGTCGCCGTACCAGCCGTTGTCCAGGCAGACATCGGAGGTGTCGTCCGCCTTGTCGCCCTGGAGGGGGGTCTGGGGTTGGGCGTCCTTGGAGGCGGTGTTGTCGGGGGTGGGGTTGGTGTCTTGTGATGAGGGTTGTGAGACGCAGGCTGCCGTCAGTGAGAGCAGGGACATGAGGGCAAAGGCGGCCAGGCGGTTGGCGGGGCGGTGGGGGGATTGGGGGTAGGGCATCATGTTGTCCTGTCTGTCATTGGGTTCGAAATTAATTAAAACCATCTGGTCGGAATTTAATTTGGCTCTGTGTATTGTGCAAGGAGCGTTGGCCAAAAAAGTGCGCTGGACGGCGAGCCAGTCAGAGCCGTGGGGGCAGCGGCGGTGGTTTTGAATGGGGTGTGTGGGTACCGAGTGGGTTTTGAGCGGTTTTTGAGCGCTGCAGGTGCTTGACCTAATGGCCTCAGTGCGTAAACAACACGCAGCGCCGGGTTTTGTGACGCACCTTCACAGATCGACCCGGCTTCTGAACCAATCCACCCCCAACGAGCAGCGTTGTGTGTCTGTGGCCTCTTGTGGCCGGGGTCGATTGTGTCCATCCCACCGGAGAACCGATCTTGTCACAAGCACCACAGCCCGGCGCTGCCGATCAGCAGCCGGTTTTTTCGCAGCTTTTTGGGCTGGCAGCGCCGATCATCGGCCTCAACGTCCTCAATGTCCTGGCGCTGGCGGTCGACACGGCCATGTGCGGCCGCTTGCCACAGGCCGAGGACGCGCTGACGGCGCTGGGCTTTGCGACCCAGGTCATCTTCCTGTTGATGGTGGCCATGATCGGGCTGACGGTGGGCACGGTGGCCCAGGTGGCCCGCGCCTTTGGGGCTCGCCAGTACGACCGGGTCAACCACATCCTGCACCAGTCCTCCATGTACACCATCCTGCTCTCGGTGGCGTTGGCGGTGCTGGGCAACCTGCTGGCGCCGGTGGTCTTGCAGGCGTTGGGGGCCTCGGAGCGCACCCTGCCGCTGGCGCTGGATTACTTGCGGCCGCTGCTGACCGGGACGGTCTTCAACTACCTGGTGGTGCTCTACGGCGCGGTGCTGCGCGGGGTGGGCAACACGCGGATGGCCTTTGTGGTGGCGCTGGTCATCAACGTCCTGAACGTGATCTTCAACTATGGCCTGATCCTGGGCAATTACGGTCTGCCGTCGCTGGGCGTGCAGGGCGCGGCCTTTGGCACGCTCATGGCCCAGGCCATCGGCATGATCTTCTTTGTGGGTCTGCTGTGGCGCGGCGTGATCCCCAACCTGAAGCTGCGCTTGACCCCCTCCAAGCTGGACCGCGAGCTTGGCCTTTCGTTGGTGCGCATCGGCACCCCGGCGGCCTTCGACATGGTCATCCTCAACGCTGCGTTCATGGCCATCGTCGGCATGCTGGGCCGCATCGAAGAGGTGGCCGTGGCCGCCCACGGCGTGGGGCTGCGCATTCAGGCGCTGGCCTTTGTCCCCGGCATGAGCGTCTCCCAGGCCACCGGCGCCCTGGTGGGCCAATCCCTTGGTGCAGGCAACATCGAGCGCACGCGCCGCATCGTGCGCGCCTCCATCATCCTCAGCACCGCCATCATGTCCACCCTGGCCGCCATCATCATCCTGGCCGCCTCGCCCATCGTCAGCATCTTCGACGTCGCCCCAGACACCCGGCTTCACGAGCTGGCCGTGGTCTGGATGCGGGTGTTGGGTTACGGGATGCCGCTGGTGGGCGTCTACATCGCCTTTGTGGGCATGCTCCAGGGGGCCGGCGAGACGCGTACTAGCCTGTCCATCAACGTCTTTGTGACGATGGTCTTGCAGATTCCGGGCAGTTATATCCTGGGATTTCCGCTGGAAATGGGCGCCTACGGGGTCTGGTTGGCCTTTCCGCTCTCGTTCATCTTCAAGGCGGTGCTGGGCGCCTGGGTCTACAAGCGCGGCAAGTGGGCCAAGACCGGCGACCGCGCCTGAATGGGCGGCCACGGGTGGCGCAGCGGCCTGGGCTCGCAGGCTCGCCGCATATCGCGCCCTTGTGTGGGTTCAGTCTTCTGCTTTGAGGGCCTCGGCGTGCTCGGCCTTGTATTTGAGCACCAGCGCGATGGCTTCCTCGGCGGTGTCGACGCAGATGGGGATGTTGAAGTCTTTGGCGCTGGCCAGCGGGGGCTCGTGGGGCAGCATGCTGTCCTGGGCCCACTGAACCAAGCCTTTCCACATCGGCCCGACCAGGATCAGCGGCACGTTGGAGATGTGTTTGACCTGCAAAAGCTGCCAGATGATCATCAACTCCAGGGTGGTGCCGATGCCGCCGTCGAGGACCACGAAGGCGCTGGAGAGGCGCACAAACTGGTGCAGACGGGAGAAGAAGGTGCGGTGCACGTAGAGCTTCTCCACAAAGGGGTTGGGATCCTCTTCAAAGGGCAGCTCGATGGGCAGCCCAAAGGAGCGGGTTTTGCCCTCGGGGTCGCCCAGGTTTTCGCCCTCGTTGGCGGCTTCCATCACGCCAGGGCCGCCGCCAGTGACGATGTCACAGCCCGCTTCGGCCAGCGCTCGGGCGATCTCTTTGGCGTCTTCGTAGGCCTGATGACCGGGCTTGACGCGCGCCGAGCCAAAGACCGACACCCGAAAGAACTTCTTGGTTGGGGGCCGAATGTGGGACAGCTCATTGATGACCGACCAGAGGCGGTTGAGCGAGTCCTCGACGATGTCAAAAGTCAGGTCGTCTTCACAAGAGGGGATTTGGGTCTTGTAGGTCATGGCGTCCTTCTTGATGCGCCCCGATGCCTGGGCGCGTGATGGGTTGGCACTTCTTTGATGGTGGCCCTGATGTTTGCGACCCGTTGTTGTTTGACCCTTGGATGGTCTGTGTCAAGGCTTGCGCAGTGGGGCCGCGCTGTGGCTTGATGTCCGACACCGCGTTTTGATGCGCCCTGCGGACGCCTTATGGGTCAGGCGCGCGATCAACGCCGGCGCGGTCCAACCGTCAGCATTGTGAGGTCAGCAGTGGCGACCCGTCCCCTGGTCAGCCTGGTCATCCCGCTCTACAACGAGGAAGAGTGCTTTGAGGCCCTGGAACAGGCCCTCGATGGTTTCATTGAGGCGCAGCAGGAGTCTTGGCGCTTTGAGGTCGTGCTGGTCGACGATGGTTCGACCGATGCGACCTGGACGATGGTGCGCAGCTACGCCGCCAGGCGGTCTTACGTGCGCGGAGTGTCGTTTTCGCGCAATTTTGGCCACCAGAACGCTCTTTTTGAGGGCTATCGGCAGGCGCGCGGCGAGGCGATCGTGTGTTTGGATGGCGATTTGCAGGACCCGCTGGAGGTGGTGACGCGGATGTTGCGGGCCTGGGAGGGCGGCGCCGAGGTGGTTTTTGCCATCCGGACCCGTCGTCACGGCGAGACGTGGTTCAAGCGCTGGACGGCGTACGCGTTTTATCGGTTGTTGGCGTTTATGGCCGACACCGATGCGCCTTTGGACAGCGGGGACTTTCGTCTGCTGGACCGCCGGGCGCTCAATGTTTTGTTGCGGATGCCCGAGCGCCACCGCTACATCCGGGGGATGGTGGGGTGGATCGGCTTTAAGCGCGCGACGGTGTCTTATGAGCGCCAGCGGCGCGTGGCGGGTAAGACCAAGTTTTCGCTGCGCAAGATGTTGGCCTTTGGGGTGGACGGGTTGCTGTCGTTTTCGACCTTCCCGCTGCGGCTGACCTTCCTCTTTTCGGTGCTGGGCAGCTTGCCGTTTTTGCTCTACGCCGGGCGCGCTTTTGTGCTCCAGGCGCTGGGGGTCCGCGAGATGGCCCCGGGCTGGATGAGCTTGCTGCTGGCCATTGTGACCTTTGGCAGCTTGATTTTGATGGCGATCGGGTTGGTGGGGGAGTACGTGGGGCGGATCTACGACACGGTCAAGCAGCGCCCCGACGTGATCGTGCGCGAATCTTGCGGCCTGGATGCGGTGCGGTCGCGTCAGGTGGTCGGGGCTGCTACAATGCATGACATGGACGCCGACCTCGTCACGGAGCCCCAATCTGAGGGCCCGGCGGTCTATTTTGAATGAATGACGGGCGTTGAAGTTTGCCCGATGAGAGCAGTGCTGGAGGAGTCATGAGGATGTCGAGGGGGACGCTGTGGGCATGTTTGCTTGCGCTGATGCTGTGTTTGTCGGCTTGCGGAGGAGACGACAACAACAATAACAACAATCAGCCTGCGCCCGACGCCGGGCAGGATGAGGACACCACCGAGCCCGAAGACACCGGGGATCCCGAGGATGTCGACGAGCCCGAAGACACCGACGAGCCCGATGAGGACGCCGATGAGCCCTATGTGGTCGGTGATCCACCTCCGCACGTGCGCGAGGAGCGCGCGGCAGCCGAAGGTCAGCTTCAGGCGGGCATCGGGCTGGGTTATCTGGATGGTCCGGTGGGGATCTCGATGGCCGGTTATGGTGCGCGCAGCGGCCCCAAATCCAACTGGGGCGGCGTGCTAAAATCCAGCATGGGCTTTTATGGTCACATGAGCATCAAGGCGATGGTCATGGAGGTCGACGGCGAGCGCGTGGCCTTGGTGAAGCTGCCCACGATGAGTTCGGAGCACTCGTTTACGGACGGGATCGCGGCGCGCTTGCAGGAAAAGTACGGCATCGACATGAAGGGCCGCGTCTTGACCGGCGCCACCCACTCCCACCACACCCACGCCCGCTACTGGCGTCTGCCTGACGGGCTGGGGGTGATCGGCATCGACACGCCCGACGAAGAGGTCATCGCGCTGCTCATTGAGGCCTTCACCGAGGCCATCAAGGACGGCATCGACAAGTTGGCCCCGGCCCAGTGGGGTTTTGCCTACCAGGACGATTGGGATCCCGACGACCGGATTTACCGCGACCGCCGCGACATCAACGACCCCCTCTACCCCAAAGACCCGCGTCTGTCGCTGCTGGCCGTCCAGCGCCCTGACGGCACGCCCATGGCGACCATCATCAACTTTGGCATGCACGGGACCGCCTTTGGCGGCGGCAACAGCCTGCTGACCGAGGACTCGGCTGGCGGTCTGGAGTTGAAGTTTGAGGAGTATTTCTACGCCAAAGAGGGTCAGCCCATCGCGGGCATGTTCATCCAGTCCGGCGGCGGCGACGCGGCCCCTGCTGGGGGTCACCAGGGCCACCCGACCCCGGCCCGGATCGAGATGCTCGGCCAGGAGGCCGCCCCCAAGATCTACAACCTCTACAAGACCATCGAGTTCAAAGACACGATGTCGCTCTCGGTCCGTTCACGGCGCGTGGACCTGCGCTACGACTGGATGGGCTACAAGGACAGCGACGAGTTCAAGAACGCCGACGGCGAGCCTTATTATTGGGGCGCGTTCCAGTGCGCCAACGGTGAGGACGGCGGCAGCAGCGAAGGCCAGCCCAAGCAGTGCCTCTCGCTGGAGTTCCTGCTCAACAGCTTTGGCGCCCCGCTGCCCAACTCCGAGGTGCACCAGGCCTACCTCACCGTTGCTCGCCTTGACGACCTCTTCCTGGTCACGCTGCCGGGCGAGCCTGCCTATTCGGTCATCAAGTACCTGCGCGACTCGGTGGCCGAGCGCAACACCGAGGACAAGCCGCTGGACGTCATGGCCTGGGGTTACTCGCAGGACCACCTGCTCTATTTGACCCACCCCGACGACTGGTACCTGGGCGATTATGAGAGCAGCAGCAGCCTCTGGGGCCCGTTTTTTGGGCGCTACATCGTGGATCGCCAGATGCAGGTCGTGGACGACATGTTGGAGGGCTTCAATGGCCCCATTTTCCACGAAGAGTCCGGCGTGATCGAGCTGGAGCGTCAGGAGTGGGAGCCGCGCGCCTTTGAGCGCAGCCTGGAGATCGGCACCGTGCAGGAGGCCACCACGGCGACCTACAAGCGCACCGAGAACGTGCGTTTGGGCTTTAGCGGCGGTGATCCCACGGTGGGTTCGCCCTACGTGGTGCTTCAGGCCCAGAGCGGCACCGAAGGTTTTGAAGACGTGCCCAGCCCCAGCGGCATCCCGGGCCGCTCCTACGACAACACCCGCTACCACATGCTGACCACCTTCCGCCCCGCGCCCCCGATGAGCAAGGAGATCCTGCCGGAGCGCAACCACATGTGGGTCATCAACTGGGAGATCCCCGCCGACTTCCCCGCCGGGACCTACCGCCTGCGCGCCACAGGTCCTTACTGGGACGGCACCGCCGAGCAGACCTACGAGATCCTCTCGGAGCCCTTCACCATCGAGCAGTCCGACAGTGCCCAGCTTGCCTTGTCCAGGGAAGGGGACACGCTGCGGGCCAACCTGACGGTGCCTGCGGTGCCGTATATGGAGGAAGAAGGTCGCGGTTGGGCCTGGCCCGAGCAGGGTTGGCGCTTGATGGACGACAGCGTGCGCGTGGACGCGCCTCAGAACGTGCGCGCGGGCATCGTGATGGACTTTTTGGTCAATGGGGAGTCCTCGGGCATCACGGCCAACGCCGAGTTTGACGCCGAGGCGGGCGCGTTTGTGGTGGACATGACCCAGGTGACGCTGCCGGCCGACGCGGCCATCACGGTCCGCGCTCATCTTCAGGCCGACCGCACTCCGTCCTACACGCAGCCGGTGCCGCTGCCGTAGTTTGCGGCGAGGAGACTGACCTTGGCCAATTACAACACCCACGTCGTGGCTGGTGCGCTGGTGGGTGTGGGGGCGGTGGCGCTTGGCCACAACCTCTGGCCAGAGGCCTTTTCTGTGGAGGCCTATGGGTTGGCCTTCGCGGCGGCCTATGTGGGCGGCCTTTTGCCCGACCTGGACCACGACGTGGCCATTGGTCTGGGTGAAGTCTCTGCGCTGTGCAGCACGCTGGCCCCGATCCTCTTGCTGGCCAACCTCACGGGTGAAAACATCCAAGCGTTGGCGGCGGTCATTCCCTGTCATCACATGCCTCACGGACTGCTGCGGCGGCTCAAGCGCCTGGACGGCCACCATGGTCCGTGGCCCGGTTTTCGAGCGGTGGTGGTGGCGTCTTTGTGCAGCGCGGGTTTTATGGCCTTTACCGAGAAGCTGCCCTGGCCCTGGGTGGAGGTGTTGGGGACGATGATCGGCATTTCGGTTCTGGTGATGGTGGCCTTGCCGGTCTTTAAGCGCTTGACGACCCACCGGGGGATTTTTCACTCGGTGCCGGCGGTGCTCATCTACACGTTGGGCCTCTATCTGGCGGCATTCCGCTACGAGTGGTCCGAGCGTTTGTTGGTGGGTTTGGCCGGGGGCGGTGGGGTGTTGATCCACCTGATTTTGGACGAGATCTACGCCGTGGACCTGGGCGGGGTGCGTTTGAAGCAGTCCTTTGGGACAGCGCTGAGCGTTTGGAAGGCCAAAACCCCCGTGATTTCGACGTTGGCGTACGTGCTCACAGGGGTCATGGGGGTGGCTTGCCTCTGGCTTTAGGTCCTTGTTGTGGCATCAGCCGGTGCGCCGCTGACGGGCGCGCCACCATACCCAGGCGCTGATCCCGACGGGGATGACGGTCATGATGATCAACACGGCTGCGATCAGCGCGGTTTCGAGTCCACTGAATCCTGCCATGGTGGCACCTCCTTTAAGTGTGTGGTTGTGAGGGGCAAAAGGGGGCGCGGTGTGCCCCGTTGGCTTTGTGCCGGTTTGTCCAAAGGCAACAAGCGGGCCAAGTCATCGTTTGTGTGACGATCCCCTTGTGAACGGGGGTTTTAAGGTTTTGGGGGCGTTAAGGCGCGGCAAGATTGTGTCTCTGGGTGGTTTGACCGGGGATTTTTAGCGTGAAGATTGTTGACCAACCAGTTGGTTGAATTGTGTGGCTTCGTGCTTAGGTTGTGTCTGACTGTTGCTGTGCACGTTCGGGTTGAAATCTGGGCCGTGTGCTGCGACGCTGGGGTCTGTTCATTGAATGCATTGCGTTTCCCACGGTGACACCGACTGAAAGTGTGGGTGTTTGTCTTTGGGGGGCCGATGTTGGTTTTGGGAGTCATCGATGGGAGCGAAAGTGGCCACACGGACAAAAAAAGGCGAGAGCGCCAGCACTCCGGAGCGCATTTTGGATGCGGCCGTGGTCGAGTTTTCTGAGCACGGTTTTGCCGGAGCCAGGATGGATCGGATCGCCAAGCGCGCCGGTTGCAACAAGCAGCTCATCTACCACCACTACGGCGGTAAGGAGAAGCTCAGCGACATGGTCTTTGGTCGGATGTTGACGCAGCAAAGCGAGAAGTTCAGCGATTTGCCCGACAGCACGCTGGCGATCATCGACCGGCTCAGCGAGATGATCAACGAAAAGCCCGAAGGCATCCGTCTGCTCTTGTGGGAGCGGCTGAGCTTTGATCGCATCCTTGCCGAGCAGGCTCGCCGTGAGCACACCTGCGCGATGACGCAGAGCTTTGACAAGGTCGAAGACGAGGAGCTGCGCCCCTATGTTGTGATGGCACTGGTGGCGCTGGCCGCCTTCCCCACGCTCCTGCCCCAGTTTGCCGTTCTGGGCACGGGCAACACCGCCGACTCGCCCGAGTTCAAGGCCCAGTACCGCAAAGCCATCGAGTGGATCCTCACCCACGGCCTGAGCCTCCAAGACTCCAACGAAGGGTAAAGCCACAGGAGCGCCGTCGGGAAGACTGCGGTTGGTTCTGGCAAGTGACGTTGTTGAGAGGCTGGCGGTTGATCTCAGCAGGTGGCTTCGTTGGGGAACGTAATCTTTCCCGCAGTGACGTTGTTGAGCCACCGAGACTGAACCACCACCAACCCGACGCAAAACCCAAGCAATTCAAAAAAGAAAAGAGAGAAGCCACGGGTTTGGGGAGAGTCAGGGCCGTTGCGAATACTCAATGGCTCCCAATATCAGTGGCAGTATGGTGACGGAGGTCAGGTAGGCCCCGGCCAGTCCCATGAAGGCCAGCAGGCCAATGCTCTGCAGCCCTGGGTGTGACGAGAAGGCCAGCGTCAGGTAGCCGACCGAGGTGGTCACCGCCGAGGCGGTCACGGGGGCGCCGACCTCGGCCAGGGCGAGCGCTGCGGCGCCGGGTCGGGCGGCGCCGCCGTGTTGAAGCCAGCGACTGTAGAGGTGGATGCCGGAGTCTACGCCCATGCCCACGATGGCCGCCAGGATGGTCATGTTGTAGAAGTTCAGTTGGATGTCGGCGGCGGTCATCATGGCGGCCATCAGGCCAAGGCCCAGACCCAGGGGGGCGCTGGCCAGCAGGACGTGTCGGAGGCTGCGCAGCTGGGTCCACATCAGCATCATGATCACCAGCACCGCCAGACCAAAGATCAGGGCGCCTTCGCCCAGGACGACGTCGATCATGGCGGCCAGGACCAGGGCGTTGCCGGTGGCGTGGTAGGTGGTGCCGTCGATGGTGATGGGTGCGACGTCGGCGGCGAAGCGTTGGGCGGCGCGGCCGCGTTTGCGCTCGACGGAGGGGAAGACAAAGACCATGCGGTCGTCGGAGCCATCCTGGGGGGTGAAGAAGCCGCGTATTTGTGCCGGGAGGGTGTCCCAGGTGATGGGTTGGAGGTCACCGGCGGCCTGGAGTTCCTGGAGGAGTTGGCGTTTGTCGGGGTCATCGACGCGCTTGAGCATGCTTTTGGTGACCAGGGCGCTGGCGGCGTGGATGTGTTCGAGCCGGGCGTCTTGATCGGCGGGGATGACGTCGCGCAGCGAGATGATCCGGTCGATGGTGGGGGAGTCGGTGTCGGCGGCCTTGCGCGCCTTGAGTTCGGCGACGATGGCGTCGGCGGTGGCGTCGTCGGGGGCGATGAAGACGGCGCCGGGGGTCAGCGAGGAGCGGTAGACGGTGCGCTGGGTGGCGCGCAGGGCCTGGGCGTCGTCGAGGCGCGCGACGAGGGTGGAGAAGTCGTCGTTGAAGCCCACCTGGGAGGCGCCCAGCAGGCCCATGCCCAGGACCAGCGAGGTGGCCAGTGCCGTGGCCCAGACCGGCCAGCGTCCCAGGGCGGCGCCAAAGTGGTTCCAGAAGCCTTTGGTGGGCGGTTTGGCGCCTTTGACCGGCGAGTTGAGCAGGCCCCGGCGCTCAAGCAGGACGATCAGCGCGGGCATGGTGATGAAGGTGGCGGCGGTGATGGTCAGCATGGACAGGCCGGAGATGAGCCCCAGTTGCGAGAAGCCCTTGAAGTCGGCCCAGATCATCGCCAGCGTGCCGCCTGCGGTGGTCAGCCCCGAGCTGAGCACGGCCATGCCGGTGGTGTTGAGGGTCTGGGTCAGAGCGCGGTGGACGTCCTGTCCGGCGGCGCGGTGTTTGAGGTAGCCCTCCAGCAGGTGGATGCCGTGGTCGATGCCCAGGCCAAGGAGCACCACCAGGAGCGTGGCGGTGATCAGGTTCAGCCAGCCGACCACCACGCCGGTGAGCCCAAAGGCCCAGATCATGCCCGCCAGCAGCGGGGCCATCAGGACGACCAGGCGCGCGGGGCGGCGGAAGATGAGCATCAGGGTGAGCAGGACCAGGAGGATGGAGATCCAGGCCGATTGGACCACATCGGAGACGATGACGCTGTACTCGTCGACCTTGTCGCGCAGTGAGCCGCTGAGGTTGACCTTCATCTGCGCGGGGTACTGGCCTTCGGCGCGGATCTGGTCGATGTCGGCCTCGATGGCGCGCTGCATGTCGCGGGCCTGGCGGATGCTGGTGGCGCCCT
Organism: uncultured Pseudomonadota bacterium; assembly: GCA_937123825.1. GTDB lineage: Bacteria > Myxococcota_A > Bradymonadia > Bradymonadales > CAKZKQ01. The sequence continues at coordinate 4,365 of CAKZKQ010000638.1, read as the reverse complement.
GTCGGGGGCGGATTTGCATGGCGACCACGCGGCCGTCGTCGCTGGTGTGGTAGCGCTCGGTGGTGGACAGGCGCTGGTTGCGCCGTCGCAGGGTGTCGAGTTGGGCTTTGGTGCGTGCTTTGGCCTGCTGGCGCTCTTCGTCGGTGCGCAGGTCGACAAAGAAGGGGTTGAGGCGAGCACGCTCGTCCTCGACGGCTTGATGGAGCTGGGCCAGCTTGTCTTGTTGGACAAAGAGCAGCCGGTGTTCCTGCAGGAAGTCCACGGGGGTGTCGTAGATGACGGCGCGGACGTAGGGCGATGCTTCGAGGCGGTCGGCCAGCGCTTCGACAAAGCGGATGGAGGTGTCCTGGTCGTCGTGCTCGACCAGGACGCTGAAGTAGCCCACGCCGCCGACGCGGGCTTCGGCGGCTTCGCTGTGGGCGACCACGGGCAGGTCCTGGGGCAGGAGCGCCTTGAGGTCGGTGTCGAGCTTCAGGCCCAGGGCGGTGGGGAGGCTCAGCGCGGTCAGCACGGCGGCGATCAGCAGCGGGAGCCAGGGGCGCGCGACGCTTAAGTCGGTCCACGAGGCCACCGCGCGGCGCCAGAGGGTCGAGCGCAGGCTGGAGGGGACCTGGGTGCGCTTGAAGTCGTTCATGGTGTGCTCCGGAGCGAAGTTCTTGGGGTGGGAGAGCGCAGCGACGCGGTGCCGAGGCCGGTGGGCAGGCCAGCAGGGGGCACCCCGTGCCTGACCGTGGCCAGGGCGCGCTGGATGGAGGCGGTGGTGGCGGCGTCGGTGATGGCGACCTGGGGGGCGGCGGGGCGCAGGCGGCCCAGGGAGACCACGGTCACGCCGACGCCGATCCAGAAGAGGACGCGGGCGCGGCGCACCAGCGCAAAGGCCAGCCCCTGGGGGGCGCCCAGGCCCAGCAACGAGAAGGCGCCGGTGACGCCGGCCTCGTTGACGCCAAGGCCCTGCGGGACCACAAAAAAGAGCAGCGAGCTGCCCGTGAGCATGGCGCCGATGAGCGCCACCTGCCCCAGCGAGCCGTCCATCCCCATCAGCACCGCGATCAGCCACAACTCCGGCATGTGGGCCACGCGGCCGACGAGTTTGGCCCCCAGAGCCTTGAGCAGGGTGCTGGCGGGCAGCTTGGGGAGCGCCTGGAGGCGCCCGACGAGTTTAAAGCGCCCCAACAGGCCCTTAAGCGCCTTGGAGGGGGCCGAAGAGAGGGTCAACATCAAGAGCGCGCCGCTGACCACCACCAGCGCAACGGACACGCCCACAAAGGCGGTGAGCAAATGGGCGGGGAGGGCCACCAACCATGCCGAGACCGCCAGGAGCCCCGCCAGATAGAGCAGGCCCGAGAGCGCGTGCAGGAGGCGGTCGTAGACCAGCGCCTGGCTGGCCTCTTCGACCGAGAGCCAGCGGCGCAGGTGCCCCAGCTTAAAAGGCTCGCCACCGATCCCGGCCACGGGCAACATGGCGCCCAGCGCGTCGCCGACCATCTGGTTGTAGAAGAGGTGTCCAAGGCCGATGGTCCGCCCGGTCAGTTGCCACAGCGCTACCGCGTTGGCCGCAAACCACAGCGGCGCCACCATGACCACCAGCGCCATGGCCGCTCCAATGGCGCTGGCCTCTTGCCAGGCCTCCTCAAGCGGGGTCGTGGCCAGGAGCCAGACCAGCGAGAGCGCGCCGACCAGAGTCCAGATCAGGCGCCAGGGCACTTTGCGCGTTTTGGCTGCGTTCTGGTCTGTGTTCATGCGGACCTCCGGCTGTCGCAGCGGTGGGTGCCAGGCAAAAAGACCGGCAGTTGTTGTCCATGGAGGCCGAAGCGGAAATGATCGCTGGTCAGCGGCTCGCCGTCGGCGTTGACCTGCAGGCCGTTGGGGGCGTCGATCTCCAGCCAGGGCAGTTGTTTGAAGGTGGCGTAGTTTTGGGGCACGGCGCGGTGCCGAACCAGCTTGCCCAGCATGTCCCAAAGCGGGGCGCCGCTCAGATCCGGGATCACGGTCAGGTCCAGGAGCCGGTCGTTGAGGGCAAAGCGCTTGGAGACCGCAAAGCCGCCGCCAGCCAGCCGCGCGTTGCCGATGCCCAGGTAAATCACCGGCCCAGACCATTGAAAGCCAGGGCCGCGCAGGCTGACTTGCCGAGGGCCGCCGGTCAGGCTCATGACCACGCCGGTGGCCAGATAGGCGCCGCCGCCCAGCGCCCGCTTGAGGGCTTTGGGGGTGTTGGTGGTGATTTCGGCGCCGATGCCGCCGCTGGCAAAGTTCACAAAGAGCCGGTCGTTGACCTGACCCAGGTCGATGGGCTGGGGGGTGCCGTGGGCCATCAACGTGGCCAGCTCTCTGGGGGAGAGGTCCAACAGGCCGACGCTGCGCGCAAAGTCGTTGGCGGTGCCCGCGGGGATGATGGCCATGGCGCTGCGGTGCTCACCGGCGGCCATGATGGCGTTGGCGACCATGCCCAGGGTGCCGTCGCCCCCGCAAGCAACGGTCACGTCGTACTGGCCCAGGCGGATGTGCGAGGCCAGATGACGGGGGGCCTGCTGGGCAGTCCAGAAGAAGTCCACGCGGTGGCCGCCTTGCTGCAGAACGCTGGCGCAGGTCAAGGCCGCGTTCTGAGCGCGTCCAGGGCCCGCGACGATCAGGAATGAGCGGTGGTGGTCGGCGGCAGCGTGCGGCTGGTGAGCGTGTGTTTGGGTTGTGTGTATGGTGGCCTGAGTGTGCAGCATGGAAAAGGGACCTCCGTTGTGCCAGCGCAGCCAGGGAAAAGGGTCCATCCGGTCGATGCCAGAGGCGTTTGTGGGCGCCTGTGTTGGGTATGGACTCGTTTTGTGGGCTGCGTTCTGAACTGCAAGGCAACCAACCAGTTGGTTGTCGATCAGGGATTTAGTCCTGATGTGTGAGGTCGTCAACCAACTGGTTGTTTGGTCGGTCCTGGGGTCGTTTTGGGAATGCGCTGCATCCTCAAATTCAACCCCGTAACGGTCGGGCTCGGCAAAGTCTTTCCATTTTGAATTGTGGGCGTTGCAACAGACTGTTGCTGAGGATGATGCGATAAGTGGGGCTTGTGCGGGCGCGTTCGTGCGTTGGATACGAGTGGGCCTGAGACAAGGGTTTGAGCAACGGCTTTGACGAGGGCGTTGCGGCCTTTTGTGTCCGCGCAGGCCCCTGGCTGGGGTTTGGGGTGTGCCGGCGCTATACTGGGCGCCTTGTCTGTGGATGGGGGCCAATATGCTGCGCGTATGGAGCGAACACCTCGATGTGGCCGATCTGTGCCAGAAAGACGTGCTGGATTTGCTCGACCAGGGCCGCCTCCATCCGTTGGTGGCGGTCAAACCCGAGGCCGACCTGGATGCCCTGGGACGGTGGCTGCGTCTGGTCCGGGAGCGCGGCCTGGAGCCCGGCATCTGGCCATTGCTGACCGACGCGCAGGGCTATTGGCCCTCAGAGCGCAACGCGCAGGCGTATTTTGACCGCGTGGTGGCGCTGCTGGAGGATTTGAAGGCGCTGGAGGCACCGCCCGCCTGGGTGGCGGTGGATTTGGAGCCCCCGCTGGAGCAAATCCACGGCCTCAGGCGCGAAGGCGCCCCGCCCTGGCAAGTGTTGCGGACCCTGAGAGGCAATCTGGACAGCCAACGCTTTGAACGCTCGGTGCAGGTGTGCCGCCAGGGCCTTGAGCGCGTGCGCTGCTTTGGGGCAAAAACCCTGGCGGTGACCCTGCCCATGGCCGCCCACGATCTGCGCGACGGCCGCCCATTGTGGCAGGACCTCTTTGAGGCCCCCTGGGCGCCGGTGTCCTGGGACCGGGCCGGGATCATGGCCTATGGCTCCATGGTCGCCGGGTACTCCCGCGGGCTGCTCTCGGTCGAAGACGCCCGCGCCATCCACTACCGGCTCTTTCGGCACCTTGCGCGTCACTTTGGACCGCGCGCCCACGCCTCCCTGGGGGTGACCGGCGTGGGCAAGCTCGGCGATGAACCCGCCTATGAAGACCCCGCAGAGCTGGCCGCCGACGCTGCCGCCGCCCGCGCCGCAGGCATCCACGATCTGGCCATCTTCTGCCTCGACGGACTCGTCGGCCGCGCCAACGCAGGCCAATGGATCCAGGCGGTCGCCAACGCCGCCCCCCGCAAACCCCCAATGACGCGCCGCGCCCTGGGGATGAGATTCGGAGCCGCCACCGCTCGCCATATCGCTGTGGCGGCCCTAATGGGCTCAGGAACCACGTGACTCCCTGTTTGGGGCGGCCCTGACTGACGCCATCCACCACATCACTCACTGTTTGGGACGGCCCTGATGGCGCCAGAACTCACAGAACTTCGCTCACAATAGCGGTTTTGGGCGGCCCTAACGGCGCCAGGAGCCACAGAACTCGCTCGC
>CAKZKQ010000637.1 GCA_937123825.1 uncultured Pseudomonadota bacterium | reverse complement strand
CTCGGGGAAGAGGACGGTTCTGTAGAGCAGCCGCAGGCCGCCCAGACGCAAAAGGGCCGGGCCGCCGAGCGACATCCCCGTCGCCGCTCCGCCGGAGAGGGAGTTCTGCAGAGCCTCGGTGAGGCTGTTGCGAGCCGCTGCGGTGGTGCGCACGTTGGAGTTGGTCGCCACGCGCATGCCGAAGTAACCGGCCAGACCCGAAGCCACCGCGCCGACCACAAAGGACAGGGCGATGATGGGGCTCTGGGCCTCACCGCTCATGTTGGCCACGCCAAGCAAGGCCGCCACGATCACGACAAAGATGGCCAGGACCTTATACTCGCTGCTCAGGAACGCCATGGCGCCGTCCTGAATGTAGCCAGCGATCTTGACCATCTCTTCGGTGCCCGGATCCTGCTTTTTGACCCAACTGGCCTTCCACAGGGCATAGAGGAGCGCCAGCACGCCCGCAATAGGCCCCATCGCAATCAATAAAGTTTCGTTCACAGTTTCGCTCCTCTCGCTTTCGTGTGCTTGTGGTCCTTCGGCTCTATGCCTTGCCCTGACGCCCTTTGGCGCCATGATGCTTGTTCTGAGCTTGCTTCAATCCATCACTGACGAGCGTCTCGATGGCCGCCTGACCCCGATCGAGAAAATCACCCATCTCGGCCTGCTCCATGGCGTCGAAACGCTGCAGGACGTAATGGCTGACATCCCCGTGTTGGGGGCGACCAACACCCATGCGCAAACGGAAATAATCCCGCTTGCCCATCAGGCTGTCGATGCTCTTAAGGCCGTTGTGCCCACCGGCACCACCGCCACATTTGAGCCGCACTGCCCCAAAGGGCAGGTCAATGTCGTCGTGGACCACGATCGTCGCGCCCACGCCGACGCTGAAAAACTCCGCCGCTCGGCTGACGGATTGGCCCGAGAGGTTCATGTAAGTCTGTGGTTTGAGCAGGATGACGCGTCGGCCAACGCTGTGGCCACTGCCCATCTGAGCCTTGAATTTCTCGCGGCTAAGCGGCAGCCCCCAGCGTGACGCCAGGTGGTCAATGAGCATGAACCCGATGTTATGGCGAGTCAGATCGTACTTCGGGCCAGGGTTGCCCAGCCCGACCAGCATCAGCGCGCCCTCATCGAGGCGGTTTCTGGATTGCTGCTTTGCCATAACACCTTACACGACCCTCTTGGCTCGGGGCCAAGGCACCTTGAGGAGCTACCGAAGGGCGACACGTCGCGCCGACCTGAGCAAATCCCCTCAGGCCAGATGCTATTCTTCTTCCTCGGCCGCCTTCACGCCGCGGGGCAGGAAGACGGTGGCCACGCTGAAGTTGGTGTCGTAGATCACTTCGACACCTTCGGGCAACGGGATCTCCGTCACGCGGCTGTAGGCGTTGACCTTCAACTCGGTCACGTCCAGAACCAACTCGGAAGGGATGGCCGCCGGGCGAGCCTTGATCTTCAGCGAGTGGCGGATCTGACGCAGCTTACCACCCACGGTGGTGCCCTGGGGACGGCCGGTCAGGCGCAGCGGCACCGTCACCGTCACGACCTTGTCTTCGCTGAGGATCTGGAAGTCCACGTGGGTCAGCTCGCGGCGGACCGGGTCACGCTGGTACTCGTTGACCCGCACCACGGGAGCCATGTCGCTGTTTTCCACATTGAGCTTGAAGACGGCGTTGAAGCCGTAATCGCCGCTCAGCAGCTCCATCAGCTCTTTGGGGTCCACCGACAGAGCGGTCGCTTCGCTGCCCGAGCCGTAGCAGACGGCGGGCAGGAGGCCCTGGGCGCGCAGGCGGCGGTTGGCGCCTTTGCCCAGCTCAGTGCGGAGCTTCACATTCAAGGGTTGTGCGTTTTCCATTTTCGAAACCTCTGAAACACCAACAGGATTCAATGTCACTTTTCTTTTTTTGAATCAGTCCGAGGCAGGTTATTAAACCCCTGCCATCGGGGCGCCATCGTTTAGCACCAATCGAGCGCCCTTGCAAGCCTTCTGTTGAGATAGACGACGTTACCTTGTGCAGCGCCCGCGATGCCCACCCCTGCACCCTCCAAACCCTCTCGTTCAGGGGCCCTTTGTGGGATGAACCGATCATCTCCCTTACCCCCTCACCACCCGCGGATGCAACCGCTCGCCAGCCAAACACCGGCCGCCATCTCCTGTCCAAACAAGCCAAGAGGCCGTCCGCAACCCCCCGGCGGACCTAAAACGACCCGGCGCGCCCCATCAAGAGCACATCCCAGCCGCCCGTGGCCGCCCGGCGCGCCACCTGCAACTCCAACGTCAGCCGCCCCACATCCTCGCCGAGCACCAACGCCCCCAACCACTCACCGTCACCCACCGAGAGCCCCTGTCCAGACAGCGGGACCAGCGCCGAGGCCCGCAAGCGCCACGCAGAGCCCGGCCATAGCGCCACGCTGCCCCCTGCATCCAGGCCCGTGATGGCGTCCGTCAACGCCGCCGCGCGCACGCCGACCATCGACGACGCCGAGGGCGCCAGCCAGGGCAGGGCGGTCAACCTCGGCCCCGCACCCACGTGTGTCACCCCCAGCCGTCCGCTGCGTTGCCCTGGTTCGCCCCATCGCAACACTGCTCGTCCCTGAGACAAGCCGCCCGCGCCCAGATCCACGTCCGCCCACGCCTGCGCCGACCACGTCCTGGCCTTCCACAACGCCATCGCGCCCACATGCACCACATCGTTGTCATTGGAGACAAAGCCCTGCACGTCCTTCAAATACAGCGCGCCCAGATCCAGGTGAAGCGCGCCAACGCCGCCGCGCCCCAGGCGCTGGCTCAGCCCCGCAAAAAAGACCGACGACGCCAACAACTCATTGATCCCAATGGTGGGACCAAAGACCTCCACGTCCCCATAGGCGCGGCGCGTTGGCAGCGACCAGGCCCCAACGGTGGCTGTGATGCTGTGGCGCCACCCCTGGGCAGGTTGACCCACCAGCGTCGACTCCAGCACACCGCCCGCCAACGTCACCGCGCGCTGACGGGTCCCCAGTCGAGGGGTGACGAGATGGTCCGAGGGGTTGTCCTGGTCCAATGGCACATCAAAAATGTCTGCGTCGAGCTTCAAACGCCCCTGGAGCGTCAGCCGGGCCACCTGGCCGAGCGTCACAGGGGCCACCGCGCCCGTTCCCAGGATCAAGCGGTGCCCCACCGAGCGCTGTGGATCGAGCGCCTGGGCGCCGCTGGCCGACAAAGGGGCCACGCGAAGCGCGCCCATCTCCAGGTCGGTCCTGAGCCAGTCGCCCAGCGCGCCTCTGAGGTGATAGTTGCCCGATATGATGGCCGCCGAGGTCGTGCGGTCTCTCCAAAGCGGGCCTGAGCCCGACAGCGGTTGCCAGAGCGCGACCTCCAGATCCAACCCCGAGGCCCCCGAATCTGGTCCCAAGACCACTGCAGAGCGCCCCACAGCGCCAAGCCTCAACGCCAGCGGCGCTCGCAGCGCTGTGCCCGTCTGGCGATCGGTCAAAAGCGTGCCGCTGTAGCGCAGCGCAGGCAAAACGACCGGGTCGAGCGCACCTGCGCCGCCCACCATCACCCCTGGCTCATCCAAGCGCCCCTGAACCTCAAGGCTGCCCTGCATCGGGGCCAGGGCGGCGCGCTGTGTGTGGCGCAAGCGCAGCGAGCCGCCCACCATGCCTTCGCTGGCCCCCATGGCGCCAAGGCTCAGATCGGCGCTCGAACCCAGCGGGGCAAAGAGCCGCAGATGCCCAAAGAGCCCCAGCCCATCAAGCCAGCCCAGCGTCGGAGGCAAGAGCCCCAGGCGGCGGCCATCGAGCGGCGTCTCCACCCCCGGAGTCCAGCCCACCGGCACGCCCCCCAGCCTGAGGCCAATGCCCGTGGGCTCAAGGCGCATGTCTGCCTTGAGCACCCCGTCGGCAGGCCCCAATGCCCACAACGCCCGGGTCTGGACTTCCTGGGCGCTTTGCCAGGGGCCTTTGCCCTTCGTGGCCGAGGTGCGCCAGCGGGCGCGCTGCATCGACAGCACCCCATCGCGCTGTTCAAACGTCGCCGCGCGCAGGCTCACCCAGCCAACGGGAGACGTGGGGGCTTCGAGCTTCAGCGCCCGTCCTTCCAGTGCGCCGCTGGTCAGATTCAGCCACAGGCTGGCCATCTCCCAGCGCTCCTGGCCGCGCGTCATGCGCACGCCCTCAAGCTCCAGAATGTCGCCTTGGAGCACCGCCCGGTCGGCGTCGAGTGACCAGCCTTCGTCGGCGCGCCCAAGCTTGACCTGACCGCTTGCCTGCCAGCCCTCAGCGCCCAACACAAGCTCAGCGGCGCTGATCTCCACCCGATCGCCCCCCAACACCACACCGGTCTCTTGGGCCTGCCCAGAGATCGGGTGGGCGCAAACCAGCGCTGCAATGCCCAGGCAGAGCGCCGGTGCAAGGCTCGACATCGCTTTGGAGCGACCGCCAGCAGGGGGTCGGTGATTGTTTGAGGGGCCTTTCAAGCCGAGGGCTTCTCCTTATGGCGAGCTGAGTTTGGCCTGCCTTAAACCGTTGGGGCGACGCGCTATGTATGCCATGAACGACCCCCAGGGGGCCATGACGTTCTTGTGGAAGGGCTCAAGAGGCAAATTTCTTGTGACGATCTTGTGTCGTGGTATGCTGGCGCCGGTGGCAGTCCACTTATACAAGAGGCTTCATATGCTCAAGCGTCGCTCTATCCTCATATTGCTGATGTTCGCCGCATCCTGTCTGCTGGTTTCGTCGGCCAGCGCTCAGGATCCCTCTACGTCCATCAACCTCAACTCCCGTGGTGGGGCGAGCAATTCAGCCTTCATCACGCCCAACCGCACCGCGCCGGTGACCCCGCCGAGCAACACCGCGCAATCCTCCGGCGGCAACAACGCCGGGGCGGAAGGGGGGGGCGCTGGCAACACGGACATCATCACCAGCGTCTATTCCTACGCCAACATCAATGACCCCAGCGCGGCCTTTTATGGGCTTCCGCTGGCTCAGCAGCAGCTTTACCGGGGGCTCATCCCCGGTGTGCGCGACACGCTGCCCCATGTGCGCCCCGGCCAGATCGCTGGCCTCAAGTCGCGCTCCAATCGCTTGACCTGGATCGGTTACCAGGCCATGAGCGACAAAACGCGCATCTTCCTGCAAACCTTTGACATGCCTGCCTTTGAGGTTGTCCGCGGTGAAAAGCCCGGTGAGCTGGTGATCATCCTCCAGAACACCCGGCCGAGCCTGAGCAACTTCTACCGCCGGATCGACGCCCGCTGGTTCCCCCGCGCCGTCTCCTTTGTCAAAGCCCGTCGCGTCGGTCGCGACACCCATGTTCACATCGTCACTCGCCGTCAGGTCGAGTTTGCCGTCAGCGTCGATGGGAAATACCTCAACATCGACTTCAATGACGCATTTCTGGAAAACGGCACGGACGCTGGCAGCCAGGAAAACGCTGTTGACCCCAACAAGGGCAACAAATTCCGCGATCCCGACGACTCCTGATGCCAAAGCGCAGACAAAATAAGTCGGATGTCTGTGCTTTGGTATGGGTCGTTTTCCTTGGACTGTCACCACCAGAACGCACCAGGGCCCGGCGCGTTCTCTTGATGCAGAAGTCCTGGCGCCGTGAGCTGGTTTGCCAGGGGCGTTTCTGCTGAGCTGCGATGCCTCTTTGGTTCAATCCAAAGGGGCATTGTTGTTTGTGGACTCTTTTGGGCCGCTCAGGTCCGCTTCTGAACGCCGCCTTTTGCTGCCTCGCAGGCAAGGTGCGTCATCTGGTCGCATTGAATTTGTGTCGGGTCGGCCTTATGAATCATCATGATGAGTTGAGGCGACCTCCGCCTGGACCCCTGGTGGACTCCGCAGGATGTCCTCGGTGGACGGCGCCGTAAGCGGTTCCAAACCAAATCAAGGTGTTGAAGCGTGTTGAAAAGGATGATCCCCGGACTGGCCGTTGCCCTGTGCGTGACAGCTTGTGGTGATGACTCCGGCACCGATGAAGCGCAGGTGCCAGTGGTTGAAGAGTTTGAGTGGGCACTGCCCCAGGGCTTTCCCGTCCCCAAGGTCCCCGAAGACAACCCCATGAGCCAGGCCAAGGTCGACCTTGGCCGGCACCTCTTTTACGACAAACGCTTGTCCGGCAACGAGACCTTCTCATGCGCCTCATGCCACCTGCAGGAGATGGCCTTCACCGACGGAAAGGCGCTGGCCGAGGGCTCCACCGGCGAGGTTCACCCCCGAGGCTCGATGACGCTCGTCAACGTGGCCTACAACAACACCTTCACCTGGGCCAACAACACCATCCCCGACCTCGAAGAGCAGGCCATCGCCCCGATGTTTGGTGAAGAGCCGATCGTCGAACTGGGCCTCAAAGGCCGTGAAGCTGAGGTCGAGCAGCGCCTGGCCGATGAGCCGCTCTACCCCCAGATGTTTGCCAAGGCGTTCCCCGGCGAATCAAACCCGATCAACATGGTCAACGTCCGCAAAGCCATCTCGTCCTTTCAGCGCGTGCTCATCTCTGGAAACTCGCCCTTTGACCAGTTTCTCTACGGGGGTGACGTGACGGCGATGTCCGTCGAGGCCCAGCGTGGCATGCGGATCTTCTTGTCCGAGACCGTGGAGTGCTTCCACTGCCACGGCGGGTTCAACTTTGCCGACTCTGTGACCCACGAAGGCAAGTTCTTTGATGAGACCGCCTTCCACAACAACGGCCTCTACAACCTCGACGGACAGGGGGCTTACCCCGAGGGCAACTCGGGTCTCTTTGAGGTGACGGGGTTGGAGGCGGACATGGGGCGCTTCAAGGCGCCGACGCTGCGCAACATCGAGGTCACCGCGCCCTACATGCATGACGGCAGCATCGCGACCCTTGAAGAAGTCATCGACCATTACGCCGCCGGGGGGCGCATCATCGAAGAGGGGCCGTTGGCCGGGGACGGCACCGCGCACCCCAACAAGAGCGAGTTTGTCTCTGGTTTTGAAGTCAGTGAGCGCGACAAGAGCGATCTCGTCTCCTTCCTCAAGAGCTTGACCGACGACGACTTCCTGACCAACCCCGCCTTCTCCAACCCCTGGACCGAAGGCCCCAACTCGATCATCGAATGAAGCCCCACCCAAGCGCGGCAAAAGCCTCTCAAAGGCGCGGGCCGCTGGGTTTGGCGGTCTTTTGGGGCTCTCTGGCCCTTTGGGCGCTGCTTGGTGGCTGCAAAGAGGCGCCTCCAGACAAGACCAGCCCCGCCCCGAAGCCAAAAGCGTGCGCAGAGCCAAACGATTACGTCTGGGCGCTGCCCCAGGGCTTTCCCGTCCCCAAGGTCCCCGAAGACAACCCCATGAGCCAGGCCAAGGTCGATCTTGGCCGGCACCTCTTTTACGACAAACGCTTGTCCGGCAACGGGACTTTTTCGTGCGCGTCCTGCCATCTTCAGGCCCTGGCGTTTACCGACGGCCGGGCTCAGGCCAAAGGCGCCACTGGAGAGCTGCACCCGCGCAGCTCCATGAGCCTTGCCGGTGTGGCCTACGCCCAGACCCTCACCTGGGCCAACCCCATCTTCAGGCGCCTGGAGCGTCAAGCGCTGGGCCCGCTATTTGCCGAGTTTCCTGTGGAGATGGGGCTGGCGGGCAAGGAGTCGGAGGCGTTTGAGCGCCTGGCCAAAGAGCCGCTCTATCCGCCCATGTTCAAGCGCGCTTTTCCCTGCGACGACGGTCAAATCAACCTTAAAACCATCACCCGCGCGTTGGCCGCCTTTCAGCGCACCCTCATTTCGGGCCATTCAGCCTTTGACAAGCGCCGCACCGAGCCCGAGGGCTTCGCTGAATCGGCCCGTCGCGGCCACGCCCTCTTTGAAAGCCAGCGCCTTGGGTGTGCGACCTGTCACGGCGGGGTCACCTTTGCCGAGCCCCAGGCCGAGCAGCATCCGGCGTTTTTCAACACCGGGCTCTACAACCTCGGAGATGACGGCCGCTATCCCCACGATAACACCGGCGTCTATGAAATTTCGCACAAACCCCAGGACATGGGGCACTTCAAGGTCCCCACGCTGCGCAACATTGCCCTGACCGCGCCCTACATGCACGACGGCAGCATCGCCACCCTCGACGGGGTCATCGACCACTACGCCGCCGCAGGCCGAAACATAACCGAAGGCCCCCACGCCGGAAACGGCGCCCAAAACCCCCACAAAAGCCCGCGCCTCAAAGGCTTCACCCTCACCGCCCAGGAACGCACCGACCTGCTGGCCTTTTTAAAAAGCCTCACTGATCCCAGCTTCTTGTCTAATCCCACACTCTCCAACCCTTGGGACGGCCCTAACGGCGTCAGGAACCACAGAACTCGCTCGCAATAGCGCTGCTATGGCTTCGCTCGTCCTGAGGCCTCTGGGGTGAGTTCAGCCAGTTCAGCACAGTCATTGGCGGTTCAGAACGGGCATATCGTCGTCGCAGGTGCTCAACGATGCGCTGCATCGTCTGCGCGCCTCTCCTCGATCTGTCCGTTCTGACCTCGCCACTGCCAGCACTGACCTGTCTTCTCTCACCCCTGCCATCCGTTATTGCTCGCCCCAAAGCAAGCCTTTCATCTGCATTTTGGTATCACCCACAACACCGCATCATACCAGAACCACCGCGCTCTTTTCATAGACCAGCCCGGCATGCCGATGCGTAATCACAACAACGGCGCCTTTGTCTTCCATAAATCCACAAACCCCGGAACCAATCCCGGCGTCGGTTGTCAGAAGAGACGTTCTATACCGTCCCAAGACTCAAGGATGGTCTCTGGACAAGCCCCACGTCGTGGCTCTACCCTTTGCAGCGAAGCCACAGACGCTCTTGTGGGCTGACCTTGTCCAGAACACCCGACTTGGAAGGACCTGGAAGAATCAGCACACGGAGCAAGAGCAAGATGATCCAGCCTCGGACACACGCCATGAAGGTCGACCCACAACGCGCAATGATCCCCATCAGCCTTGGGTTCTTCTTTGTCCTGACCTTCTACTTTCAGGCGCCCATCTGGCTGATGGCCATCCTGATGCTCTGGATCCCGCTCTTTTACATCGGCGTGCCCCTGCTGACACAGCGCAAGTGGCGCACCTTTGAGCGCGAGTTCGCCTACCGCTTCCCCTCCCAGGATTATCAGGGGTTGCTGTCGTACTACAAAGGCCAGTGGTTCCTGCGCCAGTTTGGCCCCAAGGCCGAGATGCTCGAAAAACTGGGGCTGATCTACATCGCCATGGGCCGCGCCCGCGACGCCGAGCGCATCCTGGAACAAGCCATCCAGCTCTCCGACAAACGCGCCCGCGAAAAGTTCATGCTCAACCTCGCCCAGGTTAAATTCGAGCTGGGCAAGTTTGACGAGGCCGAGCAGATCTACAAGCGTCTGCTGCGGCGCACCCCGCACCTGGCTGGCGCGCACCTGAAGCTCCTGCTCATCCGAGCCCACAAAGGCCAAGACCTCCAAAACACCATCAAGTCCCTGGAGTCTGAACTGCCCAGGGCCAAAGGCGAGGACAAAAAGCGCATCGAAGAGGCCCTCTCGGCCGCCCGAGCCAAGCGCTGACCTTCGCCCCCTTTACGGACCCGCCCATGAACCACCGCCTTCGACTCCCCACCGCCCTCTTCACCGCCGCCATGATCGCGGCGCCCGTTGCAGGCGGCGCCGTCATCACGGTGGCCCCCAACCCCGCACAGGCCCAGCAGCCCACCGTCGCCCAGCCCGACGCGCTGCTTGCGCTCGCCCGTCAGACCGCCCAGTCCGGCGACCTCCAAAAGGCCAGCATCATCTACGGCAGCATCATTCAGGACCACAGCGGCAGCCAGGTCTACCCCGATGCCCTCATTGAGTTGGCCCAGGTCCTCTTCAGGCTTCAAAAACCCAAACAAGCCCTGAAGCTCTGCCAGACCTTCATCAAAACCTATCCCAGCCACGCTCGCCTCCCCGAAGCACTGCTGGTCGTGGGCGACTTCTACTTTGACGCCAAGCAAAACGAGATGGCGCTCAAGGTCTACGAGAAGGTCAGTCAGTACCCCCAGAGCCCGGTGGTCCACTACGCCCGCTACAAAGCTGGCTGGTGCCACTACAACGCCCAGGACTACGTCCAGGCGCTGACTGCCTTCATGGACGTCGTCAAAAACCCTGGCGAGGCCAGTCCCGACACCGAAAACCTGCACAAAGACGCGCTCACGGGCACCATCGTCACCTACGCACAGATCGGCAACCCGGCCAAAGCCCGCATTTTCTTTGAAAAACTGACCCAGAACGACGCCGCATTGGTGCGCAAGAGCCTCGTCGAGCTTCAAGACCTCTACAACGAGCGCGGCATGAATCAGCAAGCCGAGACCATCCACAAGCAGCTCACCGCGCCCTGACTCCACCACAACAAGTCAACCCCAATTCGCCCCACCAAACACAAACGCCCCGCTCAACATTGAGCAGGGCGTCGTCGTTTGCGGTGTCGAATCACGGCACCACAGAGGTTTATCAAAGTCTCAGCGGCACATCGCCAGGCACTGGTCCGGGTTGTCCTGGCGCAGGCAGGACTCGCCGTCGATGGCGGGCATCAGGTTGAGCCACGCTTCGCGCTGGAGATCAAAGGTCCACACGTCGTCAATCACACCGCAGTCGGTCTTGCCGCCAAAGAGGATCCATTCGCCGCGCGTGTCGTCCAACGCTGCCAGGTGGGCCGAGCGGCGCTCGGGCGACTCCACGTTGGGGATGGTGAAGTCCGCCGGGAAATCGCAAAAGCCATTGGCGGGCGCGTTGATCGTCTCGCCTGCGATGATCGGGCTCCACTGACCGGTGGCCGGGTCAAAACTCCAGGTGTCGTTCTGGTTGCCGATGGCCTGATCGTCGTGGCCGCCAAAGAGGATGATGGTGTTGTTGAACTTGTTGAAGGTGATCGTGGGGAAAATCCGGTGGTCCGGAGCACCCGCGCCGCCGCCGTGCAGTTCGGTCCAGACCCCGGTGACCACGTTCAAGCTCCACATGTCGCCCAGGAAGGGGCCAAAGAAGGCGTTGGCGTCGCCGCCGCCGTAGACGTAGAGGGTGTTGGTGGCCGGATCAAAGGCCGAGTCGTGGAAAAGACGGGGCTCGGGGCGGTTGGCGCTGGTGTTCAACTCGCGCCAGCTGAGCCCTTCAAGGTCCAGGATCCAGACGTCGTTGTGGGGGATGAAGGCCGCGCCGTTGGTGCTGGAGTTGCCACCAAAGATGATGAACTCGTCGCGCTCAGGGTTGTAGGCCCCCGAGGTGTTGACGCGGGGCTCGGGCGGAGTGCCGGTGATTTGGAGCTGCTCCCAGGAGTAGTCGGCCAGGTTCAGCGCCCAGACTTCATTGTAAAGCGTGTAGGGGCCTGCGGGACCTGCACGGAAACGGCCACCAAAGACCAACATCCGATCGCGCTTGGTGTCCAGGACCGCCAGACCACGGGCGCGGGCACCGGGGCCACCGGCGACCTCGATCTCTTCAAACTTGGCGCAGACCGCGTCGTAGACCCAAAGCTCGCCAATGGGGTTGGGCGCGGGGTTGCACTGGACGGGCACACCGTCGTCACCACCAAAGAAGACCAACTGGCGGCGCTGTGGGTCAAAGACCCCCATCATCTCCGAGCGAGACGCGGGCCTGGGCGTCGCCTCTTCGGTGCACTCCACCTCGTTGTTTTCGTCGTTGTTCTCGTCGTTGTTGGTGTCGTTGTTGCCGTCGTCGTTGTTCTCGTCGTTGTTGCCGTCGTCGTTGTTGACTTCGCCGCCGTTGTTGGCGGTGTCGTTGTCTCCGCACGCCACCGCGCCGCCGCCCAGCAGCGTCGCCGCCAGCAGCACCATCCACATCCGCTTCATCATCACACCCACACCTCTTATCTGCGGTTTGAGCGCCTCCATTGGGGGGAGTTGCAGCATCTCAAACCGACCGCTCAGCCATTGTTCTATCGTTCGGGGCAGTTGTCCGATCGTGAAAACCCACAGAGAGGGCTTCGACCCACCGGCCTTTATAATGTCAAACTCTGCCCTGGTGTCCACCACAGGGCGATACAGCGGCAAGTCTGCACAGCAGCACAAAGGCAAGCAAACCCAATGGCACCGGGTTCACCATCGCCGATGGAAGCGTTTGCAGGCAAAGCCTCGCCGTCACCCATTAGCGCACGTCGCCGCTGTCGCCGATCGAACCGGGGTTGCCAGAGCTGAGCCCCCCGGCGCCGCCGCCCAGCGACATGATCGTGTTGGTGCCGATGACGGGGTTGGAGCCGGGGGCACGGTAGATGCCCACCGAGGGGCCTCCAGCGCCGCCGCCGCCGTGACCGCCGCGCCCGCCGTTGCCGCCGTTGCCGCCGTCACCGCCGGCGCCGCCTTCATCTTCGGCAGCGCCGCCCACACCGGCGCCGCCGCCGTTGCCACCCGCTCCACCGTCGCCGCCGCGCCCACCGTCGCCGCCGCGACCGGCGGTGATGGTGTTGAGGGCGACGCGCGGCGAGCTGTTGTTGAGGAAGACGCCAAAAGAGCCGCCGCCGCCGCTGCCTGCGGTGGCACCGGTGCCGCCACACGCGCCGCCGCCGCCGCCACCACCGCCGCCACCGCCGTCAGCCAGCGCGATGCACTGATCGCCGCCGCCGCCGCCGCCACCACCACCGCCGCCCCCGAGCCCGGAGCCGCCAAAGCCGCCGGGGGAGCCGTCGTTGCTGCGCCAGAATCCTTGTCCGTCCACCGCGCCGCTGTCTCCGCCGGGACCATCGGCGCCGGGAGAGCCCGCCGGGCCTGCGCCGCCTGGGGAGCCGTTATTGCCACGACCACCACCGTTGCCGCCTGCCCCGCCATTGTTCTCGGCGGTGTTGCCCTGGCTGCCACTGTCGCGGTTGAACCCGCCGTTGCCGCCTCGGCCTCCTGGGCCGCCGCGCACACCGCTGGGGCAGTTGTTGTTGGGGCCTGCGCCAGCTGCGCCCTGGGGAATGCAACTGTCAAACTCAATGCCAATACACACGTAACGCTCACATCCGGGTTCACCGCGCGAGCCTGCGGCGCCGTTGCTGCCCGCCGAACCGTTGGCGCCGGGTGTCCCATCGGCGCCTCGGCCCGAGATGATGGTGTTGTTGCGGATGACCAACGCGTCGCTGCTGTTGCTGACCCAAACGCCGTAGCTGGAGGCGCCGGGTTCGGTGGCGTCGCCAGCGCGGATTTCAAAGCCGGCCATGACGGTGTCGCGGGTGATGTTGACGGCGCGCACGCCCACGGTGCTGCCCTCGATGCGGGTCACGGCGGGGGTGTTGCGGCGCAGCCCGGCGTCAAAGTCAAAGCCGCCGTAGATGTTGACGCCGTTGGTCAACGCCAGCGGGCCGGGGTACGGGGTGGCGCTGGCGCCCACGTAGACGTCCTTACCCTCGACCAGGGCCAGGTTGATGGCCGCCGGGATGGTCTGCATGGGTGAATCGGCGGTGCCGGGGTTGTTGTCGTCGCCGATGTCCTGCTGGACAAAGATGGCGTCATCGTAGTCGCCGTCGATCCCGTCGCAGTTGACGTCGATGTTCTGGGGATCGGGCAGGTCGGGGCCTTCGCCGGGGGTGCAGGCGTATTCGCAGCCGTCTTCGGCCAACCCGTTGAGGTCATAAAAGCCCTCTTCGCAGGCCGAAATCACGCAGAGGGACGCCTGACAGGCCGCAGAGGCCCCGTCCAGCTCACAGACAAAGCCACACGCGCCGCAGTTTTGCGGGTCGCTCTGCAGATCGGTCTCTTCGTCAATGAAGTCGTTGCAGTTGTCGTCGCGGCCGTTGCAGACCTCGGCGGCGCCGGGAGAGCGCGTGGAGTCGCTGTCGTCGCAGTCGGGGCCAAGGCATTCGGGGCCGACCCCGTAGCCGTCGCCGTCGTTGTCCAGGCACTCGGAGCAGATGAAGTCGTCGGGGACGCACTGCTCGTAGAGGACCTCGTCGTTGTCGTCGAGCTTGCGCAGACAGTCGTAGCCTTCGGGGCAGCGCTGGCCCTGGGAGCAGTCGCTGCCGCAGAACATCCCGTCGAGGGTCTCGACACAGCGATCGCTGGCGCCGCCGCAGTCGATGTCGTTGTCGCACGGGGCGCACAGGTCGGAGGAGTCTTCCAGGCAGATGCTGATGGCCTCGACGTTTTGCAGGATGCGGCAGCTGAAGCCCGGCTCGCACTGGTCGTCGTTGAGGCAGTAGTCCGAGCAGACGCGCCCCAGCAGGTTGGTGTCGATGCAGACGTTGGCGACGCAGTCTTCGTTGCTGTCGCAGGGGTCTCCAAAGCTGCCAAGGCCGGGGGGCTCCTCGTCCTCCACATTTGTGTCTTCGGGCTCTTCGATGTCCTCCTGGGGGACGTCGACTTCGTCGTCGGCATCCATCATGCCGGCGTCTGACGAGTCATCGTCCTGGCCGCCGACGCAGTTGCCCGCCACGCAGATGCCCCCGGAGCAGTCGGCGTCCTCGGTGCACTGTGGTTCGTCGTTGTTGCCGTCGTCGTCGCTGCGCACAGGCGCAGTGCCGCTGGTGCAGGCTGCGGCGCCAAGCCACATCAAGACCACACACCCCATCACGATGCTACGAAACATATCTCTCAACCCCAAAAGTTCTTGCCTGAACAAGCCCCACACAAGGGCCCTGGTTTGTGTCGCCAGCCGCTCCACAGGGCAAGGGCGGCGCTGGTGTTGTTGGATTGTGCTGGTCTTGTGAGGCGAGCACACAAACACCGGCGGCGCTTCGAGCGGCCTGGCCGTTGTGGCAGTATCCTAGCAGGTCGCGCCCCAAAGTGGCAGGCAGCCCACAACAAGGGGCTTATTGACGCCAAGAAGGGCATCACAGCGTCCGGTTTGCTTGACGCGCACAGCCTCAATGAACAAGATTGGCGCGCCTGCCTTGACCCGCAGTTTATGGTGCTTCTCTTCTGGCAGGTGAGGAGCGGACTTGAAGCGCCGCCGCACCAGCGCCCTGCGCGCCCCGTTGATGTCGCAGGCGGCCACCACAGCTCAAAGGACACAAGACCCATGGATTTCAAGCACGACAAGCGCCTGACCCAGCGCAACATCCGCAAAGGCATCCTCAGCCACGACGAGCACAAGCAGCACCTCGCCTCGCTGCCTGACCTCAAGGACGATGCCCTCAAGGTGGAAGCTCAGCTTGAGGACACCTACGGCAAAGAAGACGAGCTCCCCAAGGAAGAAGAGGTCTGAGACCATCATGACCACCTCCGACGCTCCCGACTCGCAGGACGACTTCCCTGGCCTGCCCCCGATCGACTTCTCTGGGATGATCATCTCCTTTGGGACCTCGGCGCTGATCAACCTCGGCGCCATGCCCGATCCCGAAGGGGGACCGCTGCGCCAGGATCTTGCGGCCGCCAAGCAGACCATCGACATGTTGGCCATGCTCAAGGACAAGACCAAGGGCAACCTCACCCACGAGGAAGAGCAGCTGCTCAACAAGCTGGTCCTTGACCTGCGCCTGGCCTTTGTCAACGCCACCGGCGGCAAAGCCCCTTGAGCTCTATAGGCGCGCCCTGAAAACACCGCGCCCATCTGATGGCACGCACCAGCGACTGGCACCAAGAGCCAGGCGCTGCGGCACGCCCAACCCAAAACATTGTTGGTGCAGGAAAGAAAAGGTCGCCCTCTGGACCTTATGCTCTTGGATCCATTGTCAGGTTGAGGAGGCCATGATCACACCACAGCCCTGTGCACACACACACCACAATCCACACAGCCAGTCGTCTCAGGCTCAGCCTGCGACGCGACCCAGCACCCTCCTGGTGTGCCTCTTACTGTGTGCGGCGTTGCTTTTGGGCGCCTGTGAACGGCGCCCAGCGCAAGAACCTCAGGCGCAGCCGCTGCAAACTCAGACCCAGGAATTGGTGAAGAGCCCCACCGACAAGGCCGCGCCATCACCAAAGAGGGTCGCGCAGCCGGTCCCCACGGGACAAGATGCGCCGCCACCCAACAACGCCGGTGCGCCTGCGGGCGTCGCGGCGCGGGTGCCGCCGATTTCGTTTGCGCCATTGGTGGAGAAGGCCAACCCCTCGGTGGTCAACATCTACACCAAGATCGTGGTGCGCGAACGCGTTAGGACCCTGGACCCCTTCTTCCCTTTTGCGCCGCGCAAGCGTCTGTCGGAGTCATTGGGCACCGGGTTCATCATCGACACCAACGGCCTGATCTTGACCAACCACCACGTCATTGAGAAGGCGGCCCAGATCAAGGTCCGCACCGTTGACGGGCGCGAGTTCAACGCCTCGGTTGTCGGCACCGATCCGCCCACGGATCTGGCGGTCATCAAGATCGACGACGCGCCGTCGATGGTCCCCATGCCGATGGGCGACTCGGACAAGGCCCGCGTGGGGGATTGGGTGGTGGCGATCGGCAACGCGCTGGGCCTTAGCAGCACCGTCACGGTGGGGATCATCAGCGGCAAAGGGCGCTCGCAGCTCCCCGTCGGGGGCAAGCTGCGCTACATGGACTTCATCCAGACCGACGCCAGCATCAACCCGGGCAACTCGGGTGGGCCGCTGCTCAACCTCAGCGGCGAGGTCATTGGCATCAACACATTGATCAACCGCGAGGGACAAGGGATCGGCTTTGCCATCCCGATCAACATGGCGCGGTCCATCATTGAGCCGCTCATCAAGGACGGCCGTGTGTCGCGCGCGTGGCTGGGCATCTATGTGCGAGAGGTCACCGAGCCCATCGCCACCCAGGCCGGGTTGGCGACCCCCACAGGGGTTCAGATCAAGCGCATCATCGAAGGCGGTCCGGCGCAAAAGGCGGGTTTGGAGGTCGGCGACATCATCTTGACCTTTGATGGCAAGCCCATCGCCAACAGCAATGACCTGCGCTTTCGCTCTTCATTGGCGGGCATTGGCCGCGAGGTCCCGTTGACGGTGCGGCGCGGCATCAAAGACTTTCAGACCAAGATGCTCATGGACCGCAGCCCCCACGACTGAGCCGCGCGCAGCCTCACCATCTCACCCTTTGGAAGCGCCCTCTTCCAGCCCCAGCGCCGCTCTGGCCTCAAAACGCACATCTTTGCGCGCGTCGTCCACGGCGCCGCGCAGCGCTTCAAGCGCGGCCTCGGAGCCCATTTTGCCCAGCGCCACCGTGGCCACCGGTGCGTGCTCATCGGCGGTGTTCTTCATGATGGCGATCAACTCGGAAGTGAAGGCTTCCAGCTTCAATTGACCGATTTGCTCAATGGCAAAGCCGCGTTGTTCCCGGCGCCGGGCGGTGAGAAAGCGGCCCAGGGCCTGCGAGCCTTCTTTGTGGCCCATTCGGGCCAGTCCTGCGGCGGCGGCCACGCGGATGAAGCGGTTGGTCAACCAGCCTCGGACCAGCTTGCCAAGGACGGGCGCGGCACGCTGGGCGCCCAGGGCGCCGAGCAGCTCGCAGGCGGGCAGGGCGTGCGGTAGGCGCCGCACATCGGCCAAGAGGGCGTCAATGAGGCGCTCGCGCAGGGCTTGGGGGGCATTGTCGGGGGCGGCGACGACAAGGCGCGCCAGAGCGTGGGCGACGTCGCGCCGAGCCTGGGCGTCGCGCAGCGTGTCCCAGCGGCCTTGGAGGGCGGCGATGCTCTGAGTGTCGCGCCATGTGGCCAGCATGCCTGCGGCGCTGGCGCTGACCTCGTCGTCTTCGTCGTCGATGCAGCCGCGCACGGCCTGCTGGGCTTGAGCGGCGCTGGCCCCCAGGCGGTCGAGGGCGGCCAGGGCCTGGAAGCGCACGTCGGGTTCGTCGGCGCCGAGCGCTTCGAGGGCGACCATGCGGGCGGCGTCCCAGCGGGGGGCTTCAAGGCGCGCGGCGCCTCGGCCTGCGCGGCCAAGGCCAAAGAGGGCGGCCAGGCGGACCCAAAGGCCGTAGGGATCGTCGGGGGCGACGGGGCCGCTGTGTTGGACGAGCGTGGCCAGAACCTGGGGATCATCGATGGCGCGCTGCCCCAGGGCCAGGGCGGCGTCCTCGCGCACGGCGGGGTAGGTGTCGCGCAGCCTGGGCAGCAGCAGGTCCAGCAGGCGTTGGGTGTCCTGGACCTGTTCGGCCACGCGGGCCACGGCGTGGAGTCGGGCACGATGGTCGAGGTGTTGGAGGTCTTCGTAGGTCGGGGTCATGGCTCTGTGGGGGGGCGGCGCAGGCCGGCGCGGCGGCTGCGCAGGCGAGCGGGCTTGTGGGTGTTGGCGTGCTCGACGCGCTCTGGGTCCAGGCTTTGGAGTCCCACGCGGGGATCGAAGGGCACCGGTTGGTTGTCACGGGCGCACCACCGGAACAAACGCGCGTCGGGCACCGCGCCATCCCGAAAAACGATGAAGGTCAACCGGCTGGGGCAGTGGCCGTCGGTGTGGCGCTCTCTCTGGCGAGGGGCCAGCCAGGAGCCGCTGTTGATGTACCAGCATGGGGGGTTGTTGCGGACGCGGGTCTTGAGGGGTTTGTGGGTGTGTCCAAAGATGACGTAGCGCACGCCAAGGATGGCGGCGATTTGAGCGGCGGCGTCATCGACTTTTGGGGCCACAGAGGTGGTGATGTTGCCGCCCAGGTAGCGCTGCCGGACCCAGGGCCAGGACTTGAAGCTGGCCCAGCACAGCCCCAACGCCAGAGCCAGGAGCGCCGCCGTGATGCCCCAGGAGAAGGGGATCGCCAGGACCGTAAAGATCACCAGCGCCCAGAAACCGCCCAGGAGCTGTTTGTCAATGCCGACGGTCTGCATGGTTCGGCCAAGGGACTCGGTGACGGGTTCGTTGCGCAGGGCATCGAGCCGCTCGGCTTCGTCGGCGCTCATGCCGTAGCGGCGCGCGACGTCGAGCAGGGTATGGTGGTGTTGTTCGGCCAGGCGCTCTTCTTCGGAGGCGCGCGTGGCCTGGGCGTAGGACAGGACGCGGGCCGAGAGGCTCAGGTAGAGCTTGCCGATCCGCATGGTGTTGTCCATGCCTTGTTGGTGGAGCCACCGCAGGTACTCCAGGATGGTCCAGTTGTCTTTGTTGTGGCTGCGAAAGCCCTTGTATTGGTTGACGAAGTAGCGGATGGCCATGTGGCTGACGGGCATGGCCAGTTGGGCGTCGTCGTAGGGGGCGACGGGGTTGAGGCGGTATTCAAAAGAAGAAAAATCGTCGTACTGGTTGCCGTGCTCGATGTAAAAACGCCCGGGTTCATAGAGAAACCAGGGGTGAAAGCGGATCCGGCCAAGGAAATCCTCCAGATCGACGCCGCCGACGGCTTCGCCGCCAAAGTAGATCCGCCGCAGGTGCTCCCGAAAGGCGTCGTGGACGCCGGGCCACCAGAACTCGCTGTCGTGGTTGCCGTGGAGGATTTCAAGGCTGTTGCCGTGGCCCACAAAGTCGGCCAGGTAGGCAAAGAGCATGCAGTGGCACTCGACGATCCGCGCCAGCCTCCAGACCGCCTTGCCTTCGGAGCTGTCCAACCCCCAGACGTTCTCCTCGTCGGTCAGGCGCAGCTCGGGGCGCAGGTCTTGTTGTTGCTCACCGGGGAGCATCGTGACGGCGACAAAGATGGCGAGCACGGTGAGGAATCCCCACACAGTGGCTTTACCAATGTCTTCGCGCTTCTTGGCCCAGCGTGAGTAGACACTGGCGCCTTCGATGCCGATGAAGACAAAGACTGTGACGAGCATGGTCGAGCGCACCTGGTCGGACAGGCTTCCCAGCGCATCATCTGCCCAGAGATTGTCGACAAACACGTCCCACGAGAAGCCCCCACCAATGAGGAGAATCGCGAAGATCGCGAGCGGCACCATTTTGGCCAAGGTCGCGATGCCGTTGATGATCGTCGCGCCCGTCACGCCCTTTTGAATGATGAAGTGAAAGAGCCAGATTCCGCCGGTGCCGAGCAAGAGCGCCCGGATCAGCCCGGCGCGGATGGTGTTGTCGGCACTGCCCTTTTCGGGCCGTTCCATACTGAATATTGTATCGTACCCGTTGCGGCTGGCTTCGATCAATCTCAGTTCA
>CAKZKQ010000636.1 GCA_937123825.1 uncultured Pseudomonadota bacterium | reverse complement strand
CATGCTCGCCGGGGGCGCCGACGCGCTGGTCGAGGCCTTTATGGTCACCGGCTTTGCCCTCCTTGGGGCCTTGTCCCAGCGCAATGATGAGCCCAAGCGCGCCAGCCGCCCCTTTGATAAAAACCGCGACGGTTTTGTCCTGGGAGAAGGTGCCGGGTTCCTTGTTCTGGAGTCGCTCGAACACGCCCAGGCCCGTGGCGCCACCATCCTGGCCGAGCTGGTCGGCTACGGCTGCTCCAGCAACGCCTACCGCATCACCGACTCGCCGCCCGACGGTCGAGGCGCCGCCCAGTCCATGTCCTGGGCCATCAAAGACGCTGGCTTGTCGCCCGCAGACATTGATTACATCAACGCCCACGGCACCAGCACCTCCATGAATGACTCCAGCGAGACGCTGGGCATCCACAAGGCGCTCGGAGAGCACGCCCGCGACTGCGCCGTCAGCTCAACCAAGAGCATGATGGGGCATTTGGTGGCGTCCTGCGGAGTGGTCGAGTCCATTTTGTGCATTCAAGCCATCCGCGAAGGCGTCATCCCGCCGACCATCAACCAAGAAACCCCCGACCCGGTCTGCGACCTGGACTACGTGCCCAACAAGGCCCGTCAGGCCAAGGTGCGCTACGCCATGAGCAACAGCTTTGGCTTTGGGGGCAGCAACGGCTCGGTGATTTTTGGCCAATGGGCCGATGAGGGGGAGGCGTGAGCGACGCGCATGACCGCCCCTCGGTGGTGATCACGGGCGTGGGGCTAGTGTCGGCGCGCGGCATCGGTCGCGCTGGGCATCAAGGCCCTTTGGTGGCCGCTGAACCCACCGAGTTGAAGCTCTTTGATGCCGCCACCATGCCCGCCACGGTGGCCTACCAGGTCCAAAAGGTCCGCCCGCAGCCCTACATGCTGCGCCGCAAGGACCTCAAGCTCATGTCTCGCGACGCGCGCCTTGCCGTTCAGGCCGCAGGGTTGGCGATTGAAGACGCCGGGCTGGATCCCAAAGACGGCCAGCAGTGGCCAGACAAGCCCGAAAACGTGGGCCTCTTTATGGGCGTCGGCCTTGAGCCGGGCGACATCGTGGAGTTGGGCTTGGTCATGGCCGACTCTTCCAAGGACGACCACGTGGATTTGCAGCGGCTTGGCTCTGAAGGTATTGGGCTGATTCCGCCGCTCTCCTCGCTCAAAACCCTGCCCAACATGGCGCTGGCCCACGTGTCCATCAACTTTGGTTTGATGGGACCCGGCGAGGCGCTCAGCCCCTGGGGAGCGTCAACCCTCCAGGCGTTGGCGGCGGCGGTCGAGTCCATCGAGCGCGGTGAATGCGTGATGGCGCTTGTCGGCGGCGCGGACAGCGATGTGGATTTGGGTGGCATCAGCACCCACCTGCGCACGGGTCTTGCGGCGCGTGTGACCGATGCGGGCGGCGTGAGTGATGGTCTTGAGGGTGTGGTGATGGGGGAGGGGGCTGGCTTCTTTGTCTTGGAGTCGGCCCGCAGCGCAGCCCAGCGCGGTGCCCGTGTGTGGGGCACGGTGGCAGGCTGCGCCACGGCCTTTGCGCACAGCCCCGAGGTCATTGGCTTTGATGCCCAGGGCGCCGCAGAGTTGGTTGGACCGCTGGTGTCTGGCGCCGAAGCGCCCGTCAAAGTGGTCAGCGCCGCAGGCCACCACCAAGTCTGGCGAGTGGCCGAAGCCAAGGCGTTGGAGCCGTTGGGTGTGCAGGTCGTGCGTCCGTCTGAGGCCATGGGGCATTGCGTGGCGGCTTCGGGGATTTTGGATCTGGCCGCGGCGATGGTCAGCGATGAGGGCCAGGGGCCGGTGTCGCTCATCGGCCTTGGTTGGGGATCGTCTGGAGAGTGGGCCGCAGCGCGGATCGATGTGTCGGGGGCAGAAGGATGAGGCGCGTTGTCATCACCGCCGCCAGTGTTGTCGGTCCGACGGCGCGCGGCTATCAAGCATTTGCCCAGGCGTTGCGGGAAGGTCGCTCTGGCGGCGGTCCCGTCACCCTTTTTGACGCCAGTGCTTTTCCCACCCGGATCGCCGCCGAGGTCAAAGACTTTGACGAGCAGGCGCCTTTTGAAGCCATTGCGAGCGCTGCGCCCGGCTTGAATGACACCGGGATGCGCCGCGAAGACCGCAAAACGGCGTTGGGATTGGCCGCCGCGCTGGATTTGAAGCAAGCCGCCGGTGTGGACGACTGGGCGTCGTTGCCCTGCGCCGTTCATCTGGGCACCGGGCTCAGCAGCGCCAGCGTCAGCGAGCTTGAGGCCGATTTGCTGCCCTTCATCGACGGGCGCGGCAACTTTGATCCACAGGCTTACGGCAAAGTGGCCCTCCAGACCGGTTCTCCGTCGCCGTGGCGTCACCTGACCACCGAGGTCAACCGTCTGATCATGTCGGCCTGGGGCCTGCGCGGCCCTTCGACGACCAACTTTGCAGCCTGCGCGGCCTCGACCCAGGCCATTGGCCGGGCTTACCGGGATGTGCAGGCTGGACGCGCGGAGCGCGCCATCGCGGGGGGCATGGATTCGATGATCCACCCCTTTGGGATGATCTCCTTCATGCGCCTTGGCGCTTTGACCACGCGCAACGACTCGCCGTTGACCGCCAGCCGCCCTTTTGACAAGCACCGCGATGGCTTTTTGATCGCCGAAGGGGCCGCGATGGTCCTTGTGGAGTCCCTGGAGGTCGCCCAGGCCCGAGGCGCGCACATTCTGGCCGAGATCATCGGCTACGGCACCAGCCTTGACGCCCACGCCATCACCGCGCCGCATCCCCAGGGGCGCGGCGCGCAGTTTGCCATGAGTCGGGCGCTCAAAGACGCGCACATCGAGGCCCAGCAGGTGGGTTACATCAACGCCCACGGCACCGGCACGGCGCTCAATGATGGCACCGAGTCCGGCGCGATTTGTGCCGTCTGGAGGGAGCGCGGCCTGGAGCCGCCGCCGGTCAGCTCCACCAAGAGCATGACAGGTCACCTGATTGCGGCCGCTGGGGCGATTGAGGCCGTGGCGTGCGTGGCGGCGCTCGAAGGCAGCTTCTTGCCGCCAACCATCAACCTCCAGGAGCAGGACCCCGCGTGTGAGATCGACGCAGTGGCCGATGGCCAGGGCCGTCCGGTGGAGGATTTGGACGTGGTGATGAACAACAGCTTTGGCTTTGGCGGTCAGAACGCTGCGCTGCTTTTGCGGCGCTGGAGGGGATGATGGGCGAAGCCACCGAAATGTTTCTCTTCACCGGTCAGGGTGCCCAGTATGTGGGTATGGGGGCCGAGCTTGCCGACGAGCGGCCCGACATTCAGGCCATGATGGACCGCGCCGATGAGGTCCTGGGCACGCCGCTGGGGCAGATCATGCGCCACGGCCCCGAAGAGACCCTGCGGCTGACCGAAAACACCCAGCCCGCCATCTTGACGCTGGCCATGGCCCACCACCGCATCAGCGCCGAGTTGGGTTTGAGCCCGAGCGTCTTGATGGGCCACAGCCTGGGCGAGTACGCCGCCTGGGTGGCGGCGGGGAGCATCGCGTTTGAGGACGCTTTGAAGCTGGTGCGGCTGCGTGGTCAGGCCATGCAAGAGGCCGTGCCGGTGGGCGTGGGCGCGATGGTGGCGGTGATCAGCACGCCCAGCGATGAGCTTGAGGCGCTCTGCGCCAAGGTGGCCAAGGCGCGCGGCGAGGTGGTGTCGGTGTCGGTGTACAACTGCCCGGGCAACACGGTGATTTCGGGTCACGCCGGGGCGGTCGAGGCGGTTCGCAAAGAAGTGGAAGAGGGCGGTCTGGGGTCGACCATTGAGTTGTCCGTCAGCGCGCCTTTCCACTGTGCGTTGCTGGAGCCTGCGGCCAAGCGGTTGCAAGAGGCGATGGCGTCTGTGGCGTTTGAGCCCAACAAGCTGCCCGTGGTGCCCAACGTGACCGCCGAGGTGGTGGCGCCGGGGTGCGACCCCGACCAGATCCGAGCGTGGTTGGTCGAGCAGGTCGTGGCGCCGGTGCGCTGGGATGCGTCGCTGCGCGCGGGGCTGGAGATGGGCGTGTCGCGGGCGGTGTCGTTGGGACCCGGCAAGATGTTGCGGGGCCATATGAAGCGCGTGTCGCGCAGGTTCCCGATGGTGATTCTGGATCTGGATAAAGATCGGCGCGCGTTGCGCCAGGAGGCGAGCGATGGGTGAGCGGCAGGTCTGGGTGACGGGCCTGGGCGTGATGTCCAGTCTGGGAATCGGGGTGGAAGACACATGGCAGGGGCTGGTGTCTGGCAAAACCGGCGTGGCGTTGGCCGAGGCCAGCGACGCCGCCACCGCCGTAGAGTGCCCCGTGAGCGCGTTGGTGCCCAAGTTTCGGGCGTCCAAGATGGTCAAGAACCGCAAGTCGCTCAAGATCATGACCCGCCCAGTGCGCCTGGGCGTCATCGCCGCAGGGCTGGCCTGGGATGACGCAGGTCTTGTGGAAGGCGAAGTGGACCCGGAGCGGCTGGGCGTCTTTGTGGGGGCCGGGCAGGCCTTTGCGGACCGCACGGAGCTTGAGGGCGCGTTGGATTTGTGCCGGGACGGCGAAAGCGGCGGTCTGGACATGGTCCGCTATGGTCAGCAAGGCATCGACCGGATCCATCCGCTGTGGTTGCTGCGCGGTCTGAGCAACAACGTGCTGGGTTTTGTCAGCCTGGACTACAACGCCCAGGGCATCAACAACAACTACGCCAACTCTGGGGTCTCCTCAACGCAGGCCATCTCCATGGGGGCGCTGGCCATCGAAGACGGTTTTGCCGACGTGGTCTTTGCCGGGGGCTACGACTCCATTGTGGGCCCTGAGTGCATGATGGGCTACGGTCGGTTGGGGCTCCTGTCGAGTCAGAGCGAGTCCCCCGAGCTGGCCCACCGCCCGTTTGATCGCCATCGCACCGGCCTGGTGCCCTCGGAAGGGTCTTGTTTTCTGATTTTGGAGGCCGCCGAGCACGCCAAGGCCAGAGGCAAAGCGCCGCTGGCGGTGCTCAGCGGTGGTGGTGTGGCCATGGACGCCTTTGGCGTGGCCGACCCCGATCCTGCGGGAACCAAGATGATCCTGGCGGCGCGTGAAGCGCTGCGGCTGGCGGGCCTTGAGTCCAGCGACATCGGGGCCATTTTTGCCCACGGCGCGGCCTCGTCCCGCTACGACGCCATCGAGATCGCCGCCTACCGGTCCATTTTTGGTCAGGAGCATCTGTCCAAGCTGCCCTTGACGGCCGACAAGGCGGGTCTGGGGCACACGGTGGCGGCCTGCGGAGCGATGAGCGCCGCCATGGCCGCGCGCGCCATCCATCATGGGGTCATCCCGCCCATCGCGTCCCTGAGCGAGCCAGATGCTGCGTGTCAGGGACCCGACTTTGTCACCGGTGAGGCCCGTCCTTGCGACGCCAAGCATGTGTTGGTGGCCAGCGCGGGGTTGGGCGGCCAGGCGGGCGCGCTGATCCTCTCCAAACCATAAAATTGCCCGGGCGAGCGCCTCAAATCATCCTTTTGAGTCTCGCCAGTGGGGTCCCATCGGGAGTAAGAAGAGACCATGAATGATATGAAGCTCGACGGACAGGTGGCGTTGGTGACCGGCGGTGGTCGGGGCATCGGCGCGGCCATCTGCCGCAGGCTGGCCAGCGCAGGCGCCCACGTGGTGATCAATTACAACAGCTCGGCAGCTGGCGCCCAGGCGTGCGCCGAGGCCATTGAGGCGGCTGGCGGAACGGCCCAGCTCTGGCAAGCCGATGTGCGCAGCCAAGAGGCCGTCGAGGCCATGATTCAGGGCATCTGCGACGAAAAAGGGCGCCTGGACATTCTGGTCAACAACGCCGGTGTGGTCCGCGACACGCTCTTGATGGTCATGAAGGATGACCAATGGCGCGACGTGCTGGAGACCAACCTCTTTGGCGCCGCCCACTGCATCCGCGCCGTGGGTCAGACGATGATGCTCCAGCGCAGCGGCTCCATCATCAACATCAGCTCCATCGCCGCCCAGCGCCCCAACCGGGGGCAAGCCAACTACGCCGCATCCAAGGGCGGGGTTGAGGCCCTCACGCGCGCCATGGCGTCCGAGCTTGGCCGCAAAGGCGTGCGCGTCAACGCCATCGCCCCCGGGATGATCGTCACCGACATGTCCGAGCGCGTGCGCGAAGAGGCCGGCAAGGAGATCAAGAAGCGGATTCTGCTGCGCCGCTTTGGTGCCGTGGAAGAGATCGCCTCTGCGGTGCACTTCCTGGCCTCTCCGGCCGCGTCCTACATCACTGGCCAGGTCCTGACCGTCGATGGCGGCCTGTCGCTGGGCTGAACGCCCCGACGCTGCGACGCCGCCCTGGTTCGTGGTTGACTTTGGGCGGTGTGGACTGCTACCAAAATCAGGCTTTGGAATCGGTCGCGACCGGGATCGGTTCAAGCCTCCAGGGTGGGGTCTGGCCGGTGGGCCTGTGTGCGCATCACCAAACGTCGTCCTTGCCCAGCAACAATGTAAAAACACAACCTGAATGGGAGTCATCGAGAGATATGTCTGACATCAGCATCCGCCGCAAGCACAGCTTCAGCCCCGACAAAGTCCAGAGCACCATCAAGAAAGTGGTCGAAACGGTGCAGAGCGAGTTCCCCAGCCTGGTCAGCGACATCACCTGGAACAGTGATCAGACCGAGGCCAAGGTCAAAGGCAAAGGCTTTACCGGCCAGTTCAGCTTTACGGGTGATGAAGTGGCCGTGGACATCGACCTGAGCTTCTTTGCCAAGCCCTTCAAGGGCAAGGTCGAAGAAAAAATCCAGGAGCGATTGAACCAATTTTTGTCCGAGTGATGTTGCTCAGTGCAGGAGAGGTGGTTGGTTTTCCTGTCTGAACTTGATTGAGGTGTTGCGATGAAACAAGGGATGTGGAGCGTGTTGTCGCTCCTGGTGGTGGCGCTGGTCTGTGTCTGGGCCGGCCCCGCCGAGGCAAAAATCTCCAAAGAGCTCAAAGAAGAACTCCAGCCTGGGATTGAGGCGGCGTTGGAAAACGACGATCCGTTGGTCAAGGCCAACGCGATCCTGGCTGCCGGCGAGCTCAACGATCGCAAGCTCAACAAGAAGCTGCTGCCGTTTTTGGGCAGCACCAACATCCAGGTGCGCAAGGCCGCCATCGTGGCCCTCTCCAGCCGCAAAGACAAAAAAGGCATTGAGTCGCTCAAGACCGAGATCCTCAAAGCCGGTGGCGGCGGCGCCTTTGTGATGGGCGAGCTGACCTCCAAGCTGCCTGAGGCCGTTCAGGTGGCGATCTTCAAGGAGTGGATCGCTGGCCGCAAGACCGACGCCAAGCTGCGTGACCTGGCGCTGCAGCACGTGGCCCGCTTTGGCAACGGCAAGGTCTACCAACTGCTCGAAGGGGCCGCCAAAGGCCGCAAAGCCGCCGACCGCGCCCCCTACCTCAAGGCGTTGATGGCCAACCCCCGCAAGGAAGCCAAGCCCTGGGCCGAAAAGCTCCTGGGCAACAAGCGCGACGCCGATGCTCGCCTTGAAGGCCTGCGTCTGGCCATGGCCATCGGCGGCGCCGAGGTCGATCCCATCATCCGCAAGGCGCTGGGCGACAGCGACACGCGCATCAGCGGCGTGGCCCTCGACTACCTGGCCGAGGCTGGTGACCCGTCCGCCGGACAGTTCCTCATTAAGCAACTCGCTGGTGCCAAAGACCAGCTCGGCGTGGCCAACCGCCTGCTCGAACTCAAGGTCAAGGTGCCCTACGGCGTGGCCAAGTCTGCCCTGGACGCTGCGGGCAAGGAGCCGTCGCCGCTGACCGAGACCCTCCACGCGATTCTGGGCGCCACCCAGGACCCCAAGGCGCTTGAGGCGCTGTTGGCGCTGGAAGGCTCGACCATCATCGACGAGCGCAAGCTGGGCATCATCGGCCTGGCCCAGACCAAGAGCCCCAAAGCTGCCAAGGTTCTGGAGCGCACCGCCAACGATGGCCACCGCGACATCCGCATGCTCTCGCTCAAGGGCCTGGGGACGCTCGGCATGGCCAGCAGCGTCAACGTGCTCTACAAAGCCTTCAACAACGCCCGCACCGACAAAGAGGTCCGCTACGCCGTGGTGGCCTCCATGGGGCAGATCAAGGACTCCGCCGCCGCCCAGAAGCTCTCCTTCTGGATCCGCGACAACGACCCGAAGATCAAAGAACTGGCCGTTGAAGGTCTGGCCAACATCGGCGACAAGCAGTCCATCACGCTGCTGGACACCGTCATCACCAACGAGCGCAACGCCGACCTGAAGTTCAAGGCCTTCATGATCATTCTGGCCGCCAACAAGGACGCCGGCATGCGCCACCTCACCACCGTCCTTCAGCGGCCCCCGCAGGACTACATCGACCGGTTCAGCGAGCTGCCCTCGGCCGCTCGCGATGAGATCTTCCTGACGCTGCTCAAGCACAGCAAGACTCAGATCCGCACCGATGCCATGGACGGCCTGATGCTCATGGGCCAGAAAGGGTTGGGTCTGGTCCGCAAGGCTGCCTCGGACAGCTACCCCAAAGACGTCCGTGACGCTGCCATCGCCGAGCTGGCTCGCCACAGCGATGACGCCGACACCAACCTCTTCAAGCGCCTGGCCCAGGCCGGCAGCGAAGACGAAAAACTCATGGCCATGGATTGGCTCATCCGCAAAGCCAACAGCGACCTCTCGGGTTTCTTCCGCACCATGATGAACGGCGCCAAGAAAGACCCCGCGCTGCGCATGCTGGCCATCTACGCGCTGCTCAAATCCAACGCTTGATGCACCGTTTGGCCTGAGGGCCTGCTCAGACCCATAAGAAGCCTTTGGATGCTCAATCCAAAGGCTTTTTTGCGTTTGGGAATGTGTCGCACCCCACCCATACCAAAATCAAGAGCGCGCTTTATCGCCCTGTGCGACTGGCGAAAGCGTCCCGAGCCTGCTTTACTTGAAGGTGGGATGGCCAATGAACCCAAAGAGAGTGTGCCGGGTACGGGATGCAGACAAAGGGCTGGTGCTGCATTTCTTTGTTGGCTCTAATGGACGCTGACCGCTTGGACATGTGGTCCCATGGCAGGCGGCGGACCGGTGGATCTGGTGTGGCAAAGGGGCGAGCGCTTTGAGCATGAACCGTCTTGGTGTGTTGTGGATTCTGGCGCTTGTCGCCGCGTTGGTGGTGACGGCGTGTGCCCAGGGGGCCAACCCCTCGGGGGATGAAGGGGATGTGCCCGACATGGGGGCCCCTTCACCGCCCAACAATCAGGCGCCCAACAACGATCAAATGGACGCCACACCCCCTCCACCAGACACCACACCCCCCGAAGAGGAAGTCACCGAAGACGAGCCCGAACCCCAGTGCCCGGTGTGTTGTCCCGGCGATCGGCGTTGCTTCAGCGACACCGTGGTCGAGGTCTGCAACGGTGACGGTACTGGCTTTGACGCCGAACCTTGCGGCGAGGGGCTTTTTTGCGAAGGGCAGGGCGCTTGCGAAGAGCCCGAGTTTTCATGCACACCCGGACAAACCTCTTGCATCGACCTCCAGACCCAGGAGACCTGGAACGGCGACGGCCGCAGCGTGACCACCGCGGCCTGTCAGGATGGTCTGTGCATCGGCGACGCCTGCCGCACCGGCGCGGCCACAGGAGAGACGTGCGCCGCCGACAGTGATTGTGCCGGAGGTCGGTGCCTCTGCAACGCCCAGGACGGTTGTCCTGAGCCGTTCCAGGCCGCCTGGGGGCAGGGCTACTGCACTGTGGCCGACTGCTCCGTTTCGGGTTGTCAGGCCGGGGAGGTCTGTGTCGACTTTGGGTTCTTTGGCGGGGCTTTTGAAGGCAGCCACTGCATCCGCGACTGCGAAGGCTGCAACAACCTGCCCAACATCTCCTGTCGCCAGGTGCCCGTGGTCGCTGAGGCCGCGCTTGAGTGGGACGGCGCCTGTTTTCCCGGCTTCCCCGGCGACATGGCCGACCGCTGTCAGGTGGACTCCGATTGTCTGGGTGGGCTGTGCTGGCAAGGCGAGCTGAGCCCCAGCGATGAACTGGGCTACTGCACCATGGACCAATGCAGCCTTGAGCGCCCCTGCCCAGAAGGATCTTCCTGCGTCGATTTCCCCGGTCAAGGCTACTTCTGCGGCCGGCACTGTGGCGACGGCAACCCCGGCTCCGGCGGCTGCCCCGTCAACCGCGGGCTGGCCCTGTCCTGCCAAAGCATGGCCGACCTCAGCGGGAGAAGGCTTATATCGATTTGCGCCCCCCGCCGCTGAGTTTGGGGCGGCCCCGGCGGCGCCCTGAACCACGGAGGTCGCTCGCAATAGCGCTGCTATGGCTTCGCTCCCACCGAGGCCCAGGCCATCCATCATTGCTCGCCCCTGGCACC
>CAKZKQ010000635.1 GCA_937123825.1 uncultured Pseudomonadota bacterium | reverse complement strand
CATGGCACACCTGAAGTTCCCGCAGTGGTTGCCGCGCTGGCTGGGCCCCTGGCAGCTGGCGGGCGGGAGCGTGCTCCTGGCCCCCGGCCTGCCGCGCCTCAAAGAGTGGGCCACTGCGGGCTTCACCATCTCACTGACCAGCGCCGCCATGGCACACATCGGCGCCGGCGACCCCATCGGCGAGGCCATCCCCCCGCTGGTGATCCTGGCGCTGGGCCTGACAAGCTGGGCCATGCACCCCGCCAGCCGCAAACTCTCAGGAACCCGAACGGCCTCGGAGGCAACTTCTGGCGCCTGAAGCCCCTCACCCCATCCAAATCCGCAGTTGTTGGGTCTTCCTCAAACGGCTGGCTTGATTGATAAGCCCGTCAAAGACGGCGCTGGTGTCAAAACGGTGCGGGCGAGCAACGGTCGGCAACGACGCGTGAGCCTCGTGCATGAAGCGCTCGTGCAGGTG
This sequence comes from uncultured Pseudomonadota bacterium, assembly GCA_937123825.1. Classification (GTDB taxonomy): domain Bacteria; phylum Myxococcota_A; class Bradymonadia; order Bradymonadales; genus CAKZKQ01. The sequence goes on along the minus strand of CAKZKQ010000635.1, from coordinate 7,867 downwards.
GGTCTTTGGGCCGTAGGCCTGCGACCACCAATGCTCAATGTCGCTGCGACGGCGCTCCAGCAGTTCGGCGCTGGGCAGACGGTCCCCTTTGGCGCTGTTGACCCTGGCGCTGGTGGGCATCAAGTTCCACAAATCGTTGTTGGGCCAGCGCGCAAAGGGCAGGCAATGATCCACCGCAAAGTCACTGACCAGACGCCTGCCCGTCCACACACACAAAAGCCCGCGCTCCAACTGCAGACGGCTGGCACACACCCTGGCCTCTGAAGTGTCCCGCAGAGGCTCCTCCCACTCCAACGCCGCCATATACGCGTCCAGTGTCTGCACACAGTCGGCTTTGGCGTCGTACGCCTTCATCAACCGCGCCCACTCCAGGTTGATCGCAGGCTCCAACCAACACGCCATCTGCCCCAACACGTCCCAGATCTTCCCCGGCACCTTCAACGTGCCAAAAAGCTCCAAAGACACCGCATCCAAGCCCGCAAAACGCCTCAAGTTCAGCCTCGACGGCGGCTGCACCTCAAAAATGGGCGCGTGCTCCTGCCCAGCGCAGGCCAGCAAACCGCGCGCCCCCCTCCCCGCACGCGGCTGAGGCCACGTCAGGTGTTTGGCGGGCATCTTGCGGATGGTCTGGGCAGCATCCCTGAGCGCCTGACCCAACACCTTGACCACCTCCGGCGTCATGACGCAGGCGCCCACGCGCAAATCTTCTGGCCGGACCCCCTCCAAAAGCCGCGCAAAAGGTGCCTTCACCAACCCTTGCCGCCCCGGCCCTTGTGGGTGCTGTCGAAACCCATCGGGATGCCCCCGAAAGAGCTTATGGAAGAGCCTGACCCAATAGAGCGCCACCAACCCCATCGGCACCAACACATCGCCGTCGGTCTGACGCTGCACCAACCCGGCAGCCCCATCCGCCACCCGCACCAGCGTCCTTAGGAGCGCCAGCTTGTACGTGGACGACTTGGCGTCGTTGAGCACCAGGTGCCGAAAGAGCGCCATGGTCCCAAAACCATCGTCGGGCGCCCGCAACACCATCGTCCACCAGCCCACCCCCGGGCGCCCCAATCGATCCTCGCTGGGAAACCGGGCCACACACTCCAACGCGTGGCCATACACCAACGCGTCGATCTCATCGGGGGACACCTCCAAGTCAACGCGCCCCGCTGGCGCTGGCCCCGTCCGCAGCGTCAACACCATCACACCGCCGGGCGCCAGCCGCTCCACCAGCTTCCGAAACGCCCTCGAACGTTCCCTGTGCGGCACATGCATCCACATCGCGCTGGCCAGGATCAAATCAAAACCACCGTCGGGCGACTCCAACCCCTCAAGCCCTGGCAACGAACTCTCAACCCAGGCCTCCACCCCCGCCCCATCATGGCGCGCCTTGGCCAACGCCAGCATCTGCGGCGATGGCTCCACCGCCCACACGCGCCAGCCTCGCCGGGCCAACGCCGCTGCGTCGCGCCCCGACCCCGCACCCACGTCCAAAGCCCGACCCGCCCCGCAAGGCAAATGCTCCAACCACGCCCCGTGAACCTCCTCAAAAGGCACACCCTCGTACTGCTCCACCAGGATGTGGGCGTGATCGTCGTAAAACCGCACCGTCTGCTTCAAAGCCATCTGCACCGCCGCCGATTTGTATTTCCGCCCCCGACCAGCGACAATCAGCCGCGAAGCCGGTCTAAGTTCCAATACGATGATGATGCAACATCATAAGAATACACATCAAGCATCCGCCCACACGCCGCACCTTGCCAAAAGCGGCAATGTTTAAGGGGACCCCCGTGACCAGGAAGACCCACAAGGATCAGACCTCTCGACGCGAATTTCTGCGGCGCGCCGCCCTGGGCGCCGTCGCCGCCTCTCCCCTGGCTGGAGTGCTCTTGAGCGCCGCCGGGGCCGAGGCACAGGACAAGCCCGGCAGCGAGCCCTCGACCAAACCGGGCAAAAAACCAAGCCAAGCGTTGACCTGTACCGATGAAACGGGCCTGACCGACGCCGAAAAAGCCGTGCGCGCCTCGCTCAAGTACGTCGACAAAGCCGACGATCCGGCCAAAGCCTGCAAACTGTGCCAACTCTACAAAGCCGCCGCCGATGACAAGTCCTGCGGCGGCTGCGTCATCATGAAAGGGCCCATCCACCCCGATGGAAGCTGCGCCTCCTGGGTCAAAAAGGCCACCTGATGACCGCTGTCCTCGACCACATCTTTGTCTTTGTCCCACCAGACGCTCCCAACGAGCGCCAGCATCTGGCCAACCTCGGCCTGACCGAGACCTACCAGCGTGCCCACCCCGGACAAGGCACCGCCAACGTCTGCTACGCCTTTGAAAACGCCTTTCTGGAACTGCTCTGGCTGACCGACCCCCAGGAAGCCGCCAGCGCCCCCATCGCGCGGACCGCGTTGGCTCAGCGCGGCCAGTGGCGCCGCAACAACGCCAGCCCCTTTGGCATCGCCTGGCGCCTGCCGCCCGGCCACCACACCCAACCCGTGCCCACCTGGCACTATCGCCCACCCTACCTGCCAGGCGACATGTCCATTCACATGGCCATCGGCAGCCAAGACCCCCAGCACCCGCTCCTCTTTGCCTCCCCCGGCAAAAACGCCCCCTCCCAGTGGCCCGCCCAGCGCCAACAAAACCTCCAACGCAGCGGCGGCTTCACCCGCATCAAAGGCCTGACCCTCCACAACAGCCCCGGCTTCGAACCCCTCGACGCTCTGGCCACGCTCGGCCTCGTCAGGCTTGCCCCCGCACAACCCCAACCCAAACTGGTGGTGCACCTTGGACGCACAGACGGCACGGTGGTGGATCTGGAGCTGCCTTCGTGCACAGCGCTGGCCTGAACACCACCATGACCTCTCCCGACGCGCGCGCATCGCTGGGCTACCAACTGGCCTTCTTAAGTGACATCACCCTGGAAAACATCGCCCGAAACCTCTGGACCCACCGCCGCGCCCTCATCACCCTCAAACCCCGCTACCTTCCTCGCCTTTTGGGCCTGACAGCGCTCAGCGCGGCCATGACCCCGCTGCGCCTGTGGGAGCGGCTGCGCTGGCACCGCACACTGTCCCAAACCACCCCGGCGCCGCCGCTCTTTGTCCTTGGCCACTGGCGAAGCGGCACCACCCACCTCCACAACCTCTTGAGCACCGACCCCGCCCTGGGACACCTGCCCATGGTTCAGGCCGTCATGCCGGGCAGCTTCCTGTCGTTCTCTGCGCTGGCCAAGCTCCTCTTTGACCACCTCCTGCCCGCCACGCGCCCCATGGACCAGGTCAGTTGGACCATGGAAACCCCCCAGGAAGAGGAGATCGCGCTGAGCAAGTGGGTCCCCGAGGCCTTCTTTACCCACCTGATGGCCCCACAACTGATGGCCGAGCGCTTTGAAAGCCAAATCCTCCTGGGACACACCCCAGGCTGGGCCGAGCGCCGCTGGCAACGCGCCTACCGCACCACCGTCCAAAAGGCCGCCGTCTGGTCCCAGGGACGGCGTCTGGTGCTCAAGAACCCCGCCAACACCGGCAGAATCCATCTCCTCCTTCAGATGTACCCCCAAGGGCGCTTTGTCTTCATCCACCGCAACCCCTACGCGGTCTTTGTCTCCATGCGGCGCTTCTACGACACCCTCTTTGCGCTCCTTGGCCTGCAACCCATGACCGCCGAGCAACGCGACGACCTCATCCTGACCGGTTACGAGGCGCTGATGCGCCGCTACCTCACACAACGCACGCAGATCCCTGCCGGGCACCTTGTCGAAGTGCGCTTTGATGAACTCGAACGCACCCCGACAGCCATCATCCACGACATCCGCAGACGCCTGGACATGAAGCCGCTGGGAGATGCAGGACAAACCGCCCTGCAAAAACATTTGGATGGGGTCAAAGGGTATCGAAAGAACACACTGCCTGGCCCAGAGCCCCAGGCGCTGGCCCAGATCAATGCTCGATGGGCCTTCGCGTTTGACACCTGGGGATGGCCAACACGTCAGCCCTGATGGCAGACCATCACAACTCCCAACGGTGGGGTTCGACGGCACTGCGCATCGCACGGGCCTCATCGCGGATGGCGGTCAGCACGTCCAGGGCGTCGATGTTGGTCTCGACGGCCTGCTCGGTGTCATCTTCATCGCCCAGACCGCTGTCGCGCAGTTGCTTCAAGCGCGCCAGCATGAGATCGCGGATCTCCTGGGCATTATCGACGCCTCTGAAGAAGCCAATATGCATCCCAAAGTGCTGGCCTTGTCCCTGGGCCTGCGGGTTGACCATGCCGCCACCGGCCGTCTCTACTTTAAGATCCGCAATGCCAAAGAGGCGCTGTATGGGGCCCTGGTTGACGGCGATGTTCTGGATGTTGGCAAAGGTCATGGTCATCTCACGCACGTTGTAGACCCCTTCGCGGATGCGCAGACTGCGGTCAGTGACCATGTACCAGCGCATTTCATAGTCCAAACGCACCACGGCGTAGGACAAAAAGAGGTTGATGCCAGCAATCACGGCCACAAAGACCGCCAGCGCAATAAAAACAACGCCCAACAATGGCTCATCCTGAGCCCCTGCGGCGCCGCCCGCCACCAATCCCAACACCACGGCGACCGTGATCCCAAACATCACCACGCGTCCAAACGCCCAGCCCAGCAGCCGGTACTTGAAGTAGGCCGGGGCGGCGCGAAAGACCTTCAAGGATGCCTCATCGCCGCTGGGGGCTTCGGGTTCGTCGGGGGTCTTGAGGACCTTCAGGATGACCTTTTTAAGCAATCCATACATCAACCCTTCCCTCCGTTATGCTCCAGCGCCATGCGCACGGCCTTCATGTCCTGATGGATCTCCTGGAGCAACGCCACGGCCTGCTCAGAGCCCACCGCCGCCTGACCAGCGCCACCCTTGCCCTTGGCGCCGTCGCGGTTGCCGCGCATGCGGTTGTAGAGAAAATCGCGGATCTCCTCATACTCTTTGAGCCCCTCCAACTGCATCTCGGCGGCGGCGCTGCCCGAGGCGGTCTGGATTTGCAGGTCGGCCAACCCCAACCAGCGCTGCACCAACCCCGAGGTCACGTGGATGTCCTGGATGCGCGCGTAGGTCAGGTTGGTCTCCTGACGAAAGAGGATGCCCCAGCTCATGCTGATGCCCTCGTCGTCAAAGCGATACTTGAGCGTCTGGTAACGAAAAAAGAGCACGGGCAGCACAAACACGATCAACGGCCCGGCCAGGACCGAGCGGATCAAGTAGAGCTTGAGGAGATCAGGGTGGGGTCGCTCAATGGAAAAGATGTCTTGCACGGTGCACACCTCCATGGTGTCCAAAAAAGCCTTGTCGCGGGCGCTTGAGACGGTTGGATAGGACATTAGCACAAAAGCGTGGCGATAACGGGCTTCTTTGCACCTCTATGCCCTGTTTTCGGGCCTTGATGCGCCTGGCACGCCTTTGGCTATAGACACCAGCATCTGCCGTATGGCGGGGTGTGGCGCAGTCTGGTAGCGCGCTTGCTTCGGGAGCAAGAGGCCCCCGGTTCGAATCCGGGCACCCCGATTTCAATTCTCCAAATTCCCTCTCCAAGCCGTCGCTCATCCTTTGGCGCCATCTTCCGATGGGACAATGGGACGCGGACCCTCTTCACATGCTGTCATGGGGTCCGCAGGGAGCCCTCAAACCACAGGCGATGGGTTTGATCGGGCGAGGAAGGCTTTCGAGATGTCGGAGACAAGGCGACGCTATAGCCGCATGGCGGTGATCAAGGATTGCACCATTTTGGTGGGCGATGAGCCGGTGGGTTTTGGGTTGACGATGGACATGAGCGTGCGGGCCGTGCGCGTGATGGGGTTTGACGACCTGCCGCTGGGCTGGAAGTGCCTGCTGACGATGTCACTGCGCCAGGGCCCGGTGACCATGGAGTGCGTGGTCTACGACCAACGGCCCGACGGCTCGACGGTCTTGATGTTCACCGACGCCAACGACTACCGCACCTTCACAGACATGCTCCACAACACCACCCACCCCCACCTCTCGCTCTCTTCAGAGATCGGCCTGGGAGCGCAGGCCTGCGCCTTTTAAGACCCTTTAAGATCTCCTCAAGACCATCCCCAATACCGTGTCATTTGGCCCAGGGCACCGTGCCCGAAAGGCTGGATTCAAGCCGGAGGATGGTTCGATGACAACACACACGACAGTTTTGGCGGCGGCCCTGGCATGGGCGTTTTTGGGGGCAGCGGCGTGTGCAGACACTGCCCAGCAGACACCGGGCGCCGTTGGAGATGCCTGCACCCTGGCCTCGGACTGCTCCACGTCACTCTGCGTCGCCGGAACATGCCGAGATCCGCGCGTTCTGGACAACCCAGCCCCCAACAACCAGCCCGCCCCCACCCCCAACAATCAACCCGAACCCCAACCCGACCCCAACAACCAGCCTGAACCAGACCCTGAGCCCCAGCCCGATCCAGAGCCCCAACCAGACCCAGATCCTGAGCCCAACCCGGGATGCACTCAGGACAGCGACTGTGAGGAAGAACAAGTCTGTGATCGCCGGACCAACCGCTGCGTTGACGAACCCATCACGGATCCAGACCCTGAGCCCGATCCTGACCCTGAGCCCAACCCTGAGCCTGACCCGGAACCTGACCCGGTGGATTGCAGCGCGCTGGAAGGCCAGTGGTCGCTGTGCCAGTCGAGCCCCACGACGTGCGGCGTGGTCTTTGAAGACGGCGCGGGCTGCGACGCGGTGTGCGCCGCTGCAGGCCTGACATGTTTGCAGGTCTACGAAAACCTCGACGACCAATGCGCCCCTGACACGCAGCGCCCTGCCCTTGGCTGCCAGCCCCCATCCAACCACCAGTCAGACTATTGCATCTGCGGCCGCGACGACTGTGTGCCAAGCTGTCAGGGGCGCCAGTGCGGCGACGACGGCTGCGGCGGATCCTGCGGCCCATGCGACGACCAGGACAACAGCGCCTGCACCGACGCTGGTCAATGCCTCTGTGAACCCTCCACCTGTGCCAGCGCAGGCCTGGAATGCGGCGCCAACCACGATGACGGCTGCGGCAGCACCTTTGACTGCTCCGGCTCCTGCCCCATCGGCGTCGAGTGCACCGCCGGGCTCTGCGGCGCCCCCCAGGGCCAGTGCACCGACGACTTCTGCCCCGCCTTCCCCGGCGCCGAGGGCGAAGGCATGTTTGCCAGGGGCGGTCGCGGCGGCAGTGTCTGCCACGTCACCAACACCAACAACAGCGGCTCAGGCTCCCTGCGCGACTGCGCCACCACCGGCTCTGGCCCCCTGACCATCATCTTTGACGTCGGCGGCATCATCGATCTCACCTCACCGCTGACCATCCGCCGCGACAGGCTGACCATCGCGGGCCAGACCGCCCCGGGCGACGGCATCGTGGTCCGCGGCTACCAGACCGACATCCGCGGCAACAACCTCATCATCCAGCACATCCGCTTTCGCGCCGGAGACATCCGCAAAAAGACCCGCAACAGCGACGGCGGCTTCACCGAAGACAGCCTTACCGTCACCGGCACCGACATCATCATCGACCACGTCTCGGCCTCCTGGGGCATCGACGAGTGTCTCAGCGCAGGCTCACAGATCAACAACCTGACCGTTCAATACTCCATCATCTCCGAAGGGCTTCACCGCACGCGCCTCTTCCACGGTGAATACGACGCCGACCACGGCGGCCACAGCATGGGCAGCCTCTTTAAACCCAGCCAGGGCAACGGCGAAATCAGCGTCCACCACAACCTCTATGCCCACAACAACAACCGAAACCCCGCCGTGGGCGTCTACGACGATGGCCAACACATCAAGGCCGACATCCGCAACAACGTCGTCTACAACTGCCGCGCCATGGGCTATGTCAGCGGCGGCGGTGGCCGCGC
>CAKZKQ010000634.1 GCA_937123825.1 uncultured Pseudomonadota bacterium | reverse complement strand
CTCATCCCCGTCCACCACCGCCATTCAACAGCCCGCTCACACGGCCTCGACCTCTACGGAGCCAACCTGCTCACCCATGAAGGAGCCAGATGCCTCGCCGCCACAATGGAATACTGGGCAACGATGCTCACACAAGGTCCCCCAAAGCTGAGGCTTTACGACGGGATGGTGAATCCTTGGAGCGATGATGGAAGTGAAGGAGGATGCTGGTACTACGAGGATGCCAGTCCTGAACCCATTGAACTGGACAGAGATAACGCTGTCGGCATGCTCAAAGCGGTCACGGAGCTGGCCAAACAGATGAAAACTCTGGACGACAACCACTTCATCGTCCATCAAGGCATTTAGCGGCCATCCAAACCCGATGGGGGGGATTCAGGCGCCCAAAGACACCGTTCAGAAGTCTTCAGAGCCCTTCTGGCGGCCGTCTTCATGGTAGGTGATCCAGGTCCCGGTCTTTTTGCCCATGGCGTAGGAGCCTTTGGTGCGCGGCGAGCCGTTGAAGTAGTTGTAGACCCAGGGCCCATCCTGCTTTCCGGCCACATACTTGCCTTTGGACGTCGCAAAGCCGTTCTCGTAGAACTCAACCCACTCGCCATCCTTCTTGCCGTTGGTATACTCGCCTTCAATCCAGCGCTTGCCGCTCTCCCACCATTGACGCTCAAGGCCGTGCTTCTTGCCGTCCTTTTCGCACCAGATTTTGGTGCCGCCTGGAGGCTCCTGACCCAGCATCTGGCCGCCGTCTTTGCAACGGTCATCGGCGCGGCCCACCGCCTCAGCAGGGACATTGACGACCTGACCGGGCTCACCCACAGCTTTGCCTTCGGCGTTGAACTGCTTGACCTTCTTCTGGACGCCGTCCTTGTAAGAAATGGCCTTGTCTTTGCGGCCACGGTCGGTGAAGTAGGTCCAACGGCCCTCCTTCTTGCCCGCGCTGTAATCGCCCTCTTCGGCGACCTTGCCAGTCTTGTGGTAGACCTGCCAGCGGCCGTCCATCTTGTCGTCTTCGTAGAAGCCCTCGGAGCGCTTGGTGCCGTCCTTGAAGTAACTGGTGTAGGGGCCATCCCGAACGTCATCGTAGAACTCGGCCTCCCAGTTGAGTTGACCGTCTTCATACCAAGCCTTCCAGGGACCGGCCTTTTGACCGTTTTTGTAGTCTCCGGCCTCGGCCTTCTGACCTGAGTCGTGGTAGCGCGCGTAGGGACCGTGCTTTTTGCCGTCGTCCATCTCGCACCACTGCTCGGTGCCATCGGGCGGCGCGTCGCCTTTAAGGCTGGCCCCCTCGGGACAGCCGTCATCGCCGCCGCAGGGACCACAAGCGCATCCAGCCAGCCACCCCATCAAGACCAACACTCCCAGCGCTCTGCCACACAGGCCGCGCCGCATCATCACAGCGTTCATGGTCAAACGTATCCCCTCACCCACAATCCAAGAATCCATCAAACGGCGCCCAGTTTAACCAAAAACAGATGTTGTGGGTAGACACGGCCGATGGAGTTGGATGGATGGCCACGTTTAAGCCAGACAACGGCTGAGAGCGCAGACAAAAGAGGCAAGGAGCACAGATGGAGTTTGGCCCAAAGCTATTGCGCCTTGGGATAGAAATCCGAGCGCAACACCAAGCCCGCCCAGACCACACGCAAAACCACCACTGACCAGACAATGGCCAAAACCGTGGGAGACACCAGCGCTTTGAGCGCGCTGAGGTCCTTGAGGTCTGTCAAATAGGCCAACGTAGAACCCACCGCCGCAATCAAATCAAAAACAGGGCTGAGTGCCACAGCAGCGCGCCCCATCTGGCCGCCACCCCAGGCCCCCAACGCACAGGTCAGCAGCGCCGCAAAGCCCAGCACCCAAATCCCAAAAGGGACCGAGGCTGCCACCAACAAAGCCCCCTCAAAGAAGGCGCCATAACGTTGGTCGAGTTCCAAAACTGCAGTGGTGGACATCAAGGCGACCACCCGCAGCGCCAACATGGAGAGCGGAAAGAGCGACAAGAGGGCATTGGCAGCGGCAAGCACAGCGCCGGAGATGGGTCGTCGGTTCATCACAAATGACTCCTTGGGCAAAGGCAATCCACCACACGGGCTGCCTTTGCCCTGCCACGGACGAGCAAAGCAGCGGGATCTTGCGCCCGCAATGGGGTTGCGCATCGACGCTTTGAACCCACCTTTGGTCTTTCTGCAATGGCCATTTTGAGGCCAGGAGGCGGCGACAATGGGACACAATGGGCACATGCGTTCTTTGGGGACGCTGGAGTATGACCCAAAGCTTTCGGCACAACGCCCCGCAGACCCATGGTGGCTGATTGTGCGGACCTGTGAGGAGACCCGGCGGTATTACGCCGCGCAGGTCGGGGCACATCTGGGCCAAAAACTCAACAAACCCCTTTGGGGGTCACACATCACGGTGGTGCGCGGCGAACAACCGTCCGTGCGTCGCCGTGGTGCTTGGGGCCTGCATCAACGCCGCGTGATAAGCTTTGACTTTGAATGGAGGGGATTGAACAACCACCGGGGCATCTGGTGGCTGCCGGTCAAATCAAAGGCGCTTGAAAACATTCGCGTGGAATTGGGTCTGGATCCTCGACCAGCGGTGGCGTTTCACTGGACGCTGGGGCGCGTGTGTGGTTGAGGCAAACAAACACAAGAGTAAAAAGCTGCAAAGCAACTTAGAGAAACCAGGTCAGGGGTGATGTTGTGGATGCATTGGAGAGGCTGCGTGGGTTGCTGCATTCGCCCCCGTCCCATTGGGGCTGGGCGGCCATTTGTGAAGCACTTGAAGGACTGTCGGCGGCCAACCGTGCTGTGGGACTGGAGTACGCCAGGGAACACTTGAGGCGCTGGCCTGATGGCATGCGGACCTGTTGGACCTCACCACAAGAGTGGACACAAGCGCCGCCGTGTTGGTGGCCGCTGGTGCGGCCCCTGAGCATCAAGACTTTCAGACAGGGAGGCGCACGGGATGATTTTGGCGCCTTTTTCGCCGGCCCACACCTGGAACACATCACCTCGCTGGAGTTTTTGGACAACCGGGCGCTGATGAACCTACCACAGGCAGAGCACCTGATGGAGGCGCGGATTGCCTGGGAGCCTCCACAGACACTTGGCACCCTGGGACTTGAAGGCTGCATCATCGGCGCAGGGGGCACCGAGAAGTTGGCCAAATGGGCAGGACTGCGCCACCTCCACACCCTCGACCTGACCTGCAACCGCATCGGCGATGAGGGTTTGACCACGCTGCTCTCTTCGCCTCACATCAAAGGCCTGCAAACCCTGGGGCTCTTTGACAACCGCCTGACCGATGACGGCCTCTGGCAACTGGGACAAAGCCCCAACGTCAGGTCACTGCACGCCTTGAACCTGGGCTGGAACCGCACGGGAGAGCGCGGCGTCCAGGCGCTGGCACACTCCGACCACCTCCAACACCTCACCTCCATCAACTTCGCCCGAAACGCCATTGGCGACGCAGCAGTGCAACACCTTGCCAACTCACCCCGAATGCAACACCTGCGCGCCCTGGGCCTGGAGCACTGCGGCCTGGGCCATGAGAGCTTGATGGCGTTGGCAAACTCGCCCCACATGGGCCAGCTCAGAGCGCTGGACCTGGGCAAAATGCGAAGCTCCGCCCAAGGCATCAGAGCGCTGGCTCGGTCACCAAACATCAAGCACCTGCACACCCTCTACCTCGACGGCGTCGGCCTGAATTCGGACGCCGCTGTGGACTTGTTCGAGTCGGCATCGCTGAGCCGTCTGCAACGTCTCTCGCTGGTCGACAACGGCCTGAACGATGACTTTGCCCATGTTTTGGCGGCCTCTGACCATATGGGCGCCCTGCGCGTGCTGAACCTCAGCGTCAACCGCATCCACAAAGCGGGCTTCTTGGCGCTCCTCCAATCCACCTCACTGCCCAACCTGCACCGCCTGGACCTCAGCGACAACCCACTGGGAGGACCATGGCCCGCCAACCCCAGCACCGCCCGACCTCAACACATTCACACGCTGGATCTGAGCGACAACAAGATCAGCGACGACGGCCTCCAGGGGCTCCTTCAGCAGCAAACGTTGGAAGCGCTGCGCGCGATGTTTTTGGACCACACCTCGATCTCTGAGTCCGGCCTTGAGGCGCTCTCCAACACCCCCTTGCCAAACCTGCACACCATTGGCCTCACCGACCAAATCTTCAAAAGGCTGGAGCCCTTCCCCACACAAGCGCTCGCCCAATCAACCAACCTGCATGTGGTACGGCGAGTGGATGGCGCGCTGAATCGGCCAGCGTGGGAGGTGTTGATGGGGGGACAAGAGGGTATCAATCTGCAGGCCATCGCGTCCCATAGGCATTTTAGCGAGACACTTAAAATCAGACATGCTGCGCGCCATCCATGCAGCGCACTCACAAACCAGCACCATCGGATGGGCTTTGAGAAGGTTCCAACCCACGAAGCAGGCACAACCAAGGCGCCTTTTTTTCAGGCCACCGCGCTGACCACCACCTTTTTGCCTTGCCAGACAGCCTCTTTCGACACGCCACAGCCACAAAGGCCATCCATGGAGGGGGAGTCATTGCCAAGTTTGCGCGTCTTGAGGCTGGGCAACACCGGCCTGGACGATGACGCGCTGCTTGTGCTCTTTCAATGCCTGGACCCGGCATCAGTGCGCACATTGGACCTCGCCGACAACCCCATCACAGACCAGACGCTTCAGCGCCTGGCTGCTTCACCACAGCGGCTGCCACAGTTGGGGGCCTTGAAGCTGCCGACCCCAAAGACGCACGAGACCCTCAAGCGCCTCTTATCATGGCCCACTCTGCGCACCGTTTTGCTCGAAGAGACCAGGCATTATCACTACATGAGGGTCCCAACCCACATGAGCCGCCACCGCCAAGGTTACCGGCTCTGAACCGTGCACAAACCACGCGCAGCCGCACACGTCACCGGAAAGTGGCTTTGGGCTTTGATATGATGGCTCACAGGCAGAAAAACTGACCTTGTGGACCAAGCCCACCCATTGCTTTTGGGCATCACTTCAACAGGCACCCTCGACCCACAAACTGCCCCAACCCAGCCGTATCCCATGAACGACGCCGCCAACGACCCCCTCCAGCAATTGCGCGCGCTGCTGCACCAGAACCCCTCCCACAAAACCTGGCAAGCCACCTGCCAGTGCCTGGAAACCCTGCCTGGGGATCTGCTCGAAGTCGGGCTTGATTACGCCAACGAACACTTGGAGCGCTGGCCCGACGCGCTTCGGGTCAGGCTGGTGGACCTGGCACAGTGGACCCAGGCCCCACCCGCATGGTGGCCCGTGGTGCGGGCGCTGCGCGTGGTGGACATTGATGACAGCGCCGACAAAGCCGCCGTCTTCTCATCACCGCATCTGGCCCACATCACCGCCATGGAGCTGGTCGGCGCCAACCTCAAAGACCAGGACATCGCCGCGCTGGCCGACTCGCCCCACCTGGCCAACCTGCGGCGCCTGAACCTCTTCTACAACCACCTCTCCCCTCCCGGCGCACACGCCATCGCCACCTCACCGCACCTCAAAAACCTTACCCACCTCGATCTTGGTGGCAACGTCCTCATCGGCACCTCTGGCATCCGCGCGCTGACGCGCTCCCCCTACCTGACCCAGCTTCAGCACCTTGGTCTGGCCCACGCCTCTGTCCGACCCGAGACCGTCGAAACGCTGGCCACGTCGCCCAACCTCGCCACCCTCACCTCCATCAACCTCACCGGCAACAGCATCGGTCCGCGCGCCATCACAACCTTGACCGCATCCCCCCACCTGGCAAACCTCCACACCCTCAACCTCACCGGCTGCCCCCTTGGCGACCAGGGCATCGAGGCGCTGGCCGCCACCCCACACACCACCGCGCTGCACACGCTGCTGCTGGGCAAGTGCCACATCGGCTTCCAAGGCGCCGCCGCGCTGGCCAACTTTGCCAACCTCCACCAACTCCATCACCTCACCCTCGATCAAAACCCCATCGGCCCCCAAGGCGCCGCCGCGCTGGCAAGCTCCCCACACCTGAGCCACCTCACCACGCTCCACCTTGACCACTGTCGCCTTCACCCCCAGGGCGCCACCGCCCTCTCCCTCTCACCCCACCTCCACAACCTCACCGCCCTCCATCTAGCCAACAACCGCATCGACGACCACGCCATCGATGACCTCACCCACGCCCCCGTCTGCCAGAACCTCCAACTGCTCATCCTGGAAAAAAACCACATCAGCGACCTTGGCGCCCACGCCATCGCCGACTCCCCCCAACTGACCCAGCTCCAGCACCTCAACCTCAACGCCAACCAAATCACACAACGCGGCGCCCATCTGCTCCTGTCTTCACCCCACCTCCAACAACTCACCTCGCTCCACCTCCTGGGCACCCACACCACCCCTCAGGAAAAGGACGCCTTGCGCATCCACCAATCCCTGCCCAAACTCATCGAACTGGCCTTGTAAATCCGCCGCACCGATGACGCTCAGCGGATGACAACAAAACCCTTCCACTGCGCAGCGGCACCGACTGCCCCAAAAGCCTGCACTGCGGCAAATCCTTTTGCGCCTTGAAGTGCCCCAACCCCACATGCTCCAAACCCGCACCCAACCAGAAAAGACCCCATGCTCCTGATTGCCATGGAAGACACCGACGCGGCCTACATCGTCGCGGCCAAACACCTTCACCTGCCAAAAAACACCACCTGGGCACACCTCAAGGCCCTCGACGACGCCACTTTTGGGCTGGCCAACCAAAAGAAATCCCCCTGGCCAGTCCTGCGGATGAAGCCCCGCATCAAGCGCCCTTTGTTGCTCATTGCCCCAGGCAACTTCTCCTACGACATGGGGGATGACGAACGCCTGTGCAATTACGGCCTTGAAACACTTTTGATTGGCATCACAATGGCCAGCGCCCAACTGGGCGACTATCCCAGCAGCCTCTTTGATGAGCCGCAGCGCTCAAGCCTCATCAAAAAGACCCCAAACCTCATCACCAAAGGCCTCAAAATCGGCCTGGAAACCATCCTGGACTCCACGCTTGGACCCGACTGGCACCTGGACGATGACCCCGTCGCGCTCCACACCATCCCAATGGGCCACAACACCGTCGCCCAGGTCATTTTTGGCAAAACCCTGAGCCAGGACGACCGCCACAACGCCAAACACACCTATCACCCCGCCGTCGACGCCGATTACGACACCCGATATGGCGCCGACGGCACCCTCGTCCTCGATCTTTCCCACGGCACCGGCGTGCTTAAACTCACCCAGGAGACCCTCCAGGATTGGACCGCGCGCGTGCCTGACATCAACAACCCCTCCATCCTCCTCCAGGCGCGGGTGCCATAAACCACGCACTCTCAACAGGTCTTCTTCCACCGTGAACCCCCACCTCCAAGACCTGCGCGATCTCCTCTACCAACCCCCCTCGACCACCATCTGGCGGCGCATTTGTGACCGCCTCGACCAAATCCAAGAGGCCAGCTCCCAAACCCACAGCCCCCCAACACCGCCAAACCCCACATCCACACCCTTCATCGCCCTCACATACGCCCTCCACCACCTGGCGTCGTGGCCTGACCATCTGCGCCATCACCACATCGGCCTCCACCAGGACCTCACACATCGACCCATCTGGTGGCCCGCCATCCGCACGCTCACCGTCGACTGCTACAGCACCTGGCCACACCACGAAGGCCCCGCCTTCCACACACTGCTGACCTCCAACGCCCTCCAAAACATCCACAACCTCCACCTCGAAGACGGCGAACTCCCACCCGAGTCATTCCACACCCTCTTCACCTCTCCCTCTTTGCGCGCCCTGCGCAAACTCAAACTCCAAGGCCAGCCCCCATACGCCGCCCTTCAAACCTTCGCCACCTCCCCAACACCAACCCACCTCAAACACCTCGCCCTTCACAACGCACAACTGACCCCAGACGCCATCACCCCACTGCTCACAAGCCCCAAACTCCAACACCTCACCACGCTCCAGCTGCCCCACAGCCACATCGGACCCCAAGGCGCCATCGCCCTGGCCCGATCCTCACACCTGACCCGACTCAAACGCCTCGATCTGTCCCACAACCACATCGGCGACGCTGGCGTCATAGCCCTGGCCGCATCCCCACACCTGCGCCAACTCTCAGAACTCAACCTCCGCAACAACCGCTTGACCCAGGCCAGCATCAAAGCCCTCTTTACACTCTCCAACCTGCCCAACCTCAAACGCCTGACGCTGAGCCAAAACCACCTCACTGACCACGACATCCAAACCATCGCCAACAGCCCACACCTGATGCGCACCCACTGCCTGGACTTATCCTCCAACCACATCGGCTCCAAAGGCGTCGCAGCCCTGTCCAGCTCCCCCTACACCGCCGGGTTGACCCTCTTGGACTTGTCCATCAACCCCATCGGCCCCAAAGGCACCGCCGCACTGAGCCAATCTTGCCATTTGAGCCAAATCACAGCGCTGGGCCTGGCCAAAACCGGCCAAACCAACAAGGCACTGCGCGCATTGGCTTCATCCCCACACCTCAGAGCCCTCAAACACCTCGACATTCGGGGCAACCTTCGCCTCACAAACCCAAGCATCCATCACATCGCCTCAAATGCCGCCGCCATGACCCTCCAATGCCTCCATCACGACGACTCGACCATCGACATTTTTCTCTTCAGAGACACCAACAACGCCGCCATCCCCCAATGGGACCCATCATCCCCCAACCAAGCCGCCCAACCATGCCCTTTTTGCACCCAACATAACCCACAACCCACCCAATTCTGGCGCTGACCACCCCACAACCAAGCCCGCGCCCTCTCAAATGGCCTCGCCAGTCAACCATCGGCCACCCAAGCCGACCTCAAGCGCCTCCAGACAACCCAAACACCGCAAAAAATATCGCCGCGACACCACAAAACGGTGAATAAGTGCACCACAACACCGTCTCTCCCACCAGAAGGCAATGACGGTGGTACGTCACTGTAAGTGCGGGCCCTATCCATGACGCCCAAAGCCCTTTTTGACCTGATATTGACTGAATTTTCAGGGCTGCGAGTGTCTCTTTGAACGGCTGGAGATGATGAAGATGAACGCCAACCTCAACCAGACCCCTCTGTCTACCCCAAACCGACCCCATCGCCCCGGCACCAGCCCCATTTTGGTGGCTTTCCTGGTCTTCTTTGGCATGAGCCTGGCCTTTTCGAGCGTGGCCATGGCCGATCGCGGCACCCGCAAACACTGTGACAACGAACCTGTGGCCATCACCGCCCCCGATTTGACCGCCCAGGAGTGGCGCCGCATGGACAAACCCGCGCTCATCGACAAGCGCACCATGCGTCAGCGCATCAAAGACATGCAGCAGAACGTCGATGAGCTGGCCTTGCTGGCCCGAAACGCCCGTCACCCACGCATGAGGGACGCCCTCTACCGTCAAGTCGACGCCATGCAAGCCGATCTGGACCAGATGCGGGCCGAACTGCGCCGTGCCGAACGCGTCAAACTCGACAACTCGCCGCCGCCGCGCCGCCCGCGCTACGACAAACCCGTCAAACCGCGCCGCCCCGAGCCCGCGTCGCCCCAAACCTTCTCTTCGATCTACCGCACGCTGGACCAAACGCCCTTCCACGACGACCGCATGGAGACCCTGGAGTCCATCGCGCGTCGCCAACACTTCACCACCGCCCAGGTCAGCCGCATTGCCAAGCTCTTTCCCTTCCACGATGACCGTCTGGCAGCCCTGAAGCTGCTCTACACCCGCACTGTGGACCAGGAAAACTACCACCAGCTCTACGCCCTGCTGCCCCACCGCAGCGATCGACGCCAACTCGTCCACTTCACAAGCGCCAGATAGGCAATCTCCACAAAAAAGGAGGTGCAGGAGGCGCGCCTCCTGCCGGGGGTCTGGGGGCAGGCCCCCAGAAAGGCCTCACAAACCACTCCAAACACAAAAAGCCGCCACAGCGACCCCAAACGCTGCGCGGCTTCTGCTTTCAAACCCAACAC
>CAKZKQ010000633.1 GCA_937123825.1 uncultured Pseudomonadota bacterium | reverse complement strand
TCAACGACGGCCTCAGCGTCACCAACAGCGCCGTCATCGGCGGTGACCTCCAAGTCAACGGCAAAGCGCTGCGCATTGTCTACAACGGCACCCCCAGCGACTCCACCGCCAACATCGGCGTCTCTACCGACGACGCCATCTGCTTCATCACCCGCGTGCAAAACTTCAATGAAAACAACGACCGCTGTACCCTGAGCATCAGCGGCAACCAATGGCAGTACGGTGCCCGCGACGCCAACTGCACTGTGATGTGCTTCACCTGGGGCGCGGACTGAATCTCAAGTCCACTTCCCACACCAAACATCACAGCAGATGGAGCATGAACCATGCACACAATTCAAACACATAAAAAACTCGCCATTGGCTCTGCAGGGCTGGCCGCTGGCGTGCTTCTGGCGCTGGGGCTGGGCGTCGTGGCTCAAGACGATGAATTGGACACCGACCCCAGAGTGATTCCCTACAACGGGGTGTTGAACTTCAACGGCGAAACCTTCACTGGCCTGGTCGACCTGCGCTTGGACGTCACCGACGACGAAGGTTGCAGCTTTGAAGAAGAGCACGCCGATGTGGAGGTCTTTGCTGGACGCTTTTCATTGGACATTGGTCAGGTCATCGGCGGCGTGCCAGTGTGCGTCTTCAATTCGGACCGGATCTTTGTAGAGGTGGGCGTGCGCAATGGCGACGAAGAAGGCCCCTACGCGGTGCTTGGCGGACGCCAGAAGATCAACCCCGCGCCCTTTGCCTACTGGGCTGCAGAGGGCTCCAACTTTCAGACCGACAACGGCGCCCAAGTCACGGGTGATTTGACCATTCTTGGCCAGACAACCCTCCAAACATTGAGCACAATCTCTCTGTCGACGACCGACATTCAAGGCCCCATCTCAAACACCAACGGCTCGGTGACCATGAATGACACCGTCCGCATCTCGGGGGTTTTGGGGACCGACAACGACCCGCTGCTCATCGACACCCCCGTCCAATTCGACGGCGCCTTCCTGACAGACGTCCAGCTCAACGGCGGCCTCGACCTCACAGGCACACTGGGCGCCAACAACGTGGTGGACTTCACCGTCGCTGGCGGCATGGAAATCACAGGAGGTGTCACCGGTCAAAACAACGTGGTGGTCCGCGGGACGCTCTCTGACTCCAACAGCACCTCTGTGACCATCGCCGACGGCCTCCAGGTCAACGGCGGCATGAACGTCAACAACGCCGTCTCCATGGGCAACAACCTGCGCGTCGAGGGTAGCATCAACCGCAACGGCGGCGACGTCTCCATCAACGACGGCCTCAGCGTCACCAACAGCGCCGTCATCGGCGGTGACCTCCAAGTCAACGGCCAAGCCATGCGCGTGAGCCACAACAGAGTCCCCAGCAACGGCAGCACTTTGGGTCGAAGCGCAGACGACAGCGTCTGCTTCATCAGTGGGGTCGAAAGCCTCAACGAGCAGAACGATCGCTGCATCCTCACCATCAATGGCGACAACAATTGGGCCTATGAACGCCGCGAAGGCGAATGCAACGTCATCTGCATGACCTGGCGCGCAGAATGACGCAGCGCTCGATGGGTTCAAGGGCCTTCTGAACCCCCACTGCCCTCCTTTCGTTCCCCCCCAAGTCCCCTTTTGAACGCCCCATCATTCAAACCGCCTGCCAGCGCAGTCGATTTGCTGTATAAACAATCAAACCCACATCAGGCGTGGGTTTGACCCCAGGCAAGACGTGCGCCCAGGCGCGCGGATTGTCGCGACGTGTTCGTGGACTCCAACCAAAACTCAGACATCTCTTGAGAGACCATGCCTGGTTTGGTTTTACACACCAACGCCGTGCGTGTGGACACGAAAATACACACCACCCCATCGCCAAAGCTGTTCAAACCAACACCCCCACCCACCGCTTTGTACAGTGACAAAGCCCAAGATCCCCGCCATGACGGGATCGAAGATTTTAATCTGTGTTGGTACCATTCTGGCTATACACAAAAGGCTGTTGTGCTCTATCTGCGGAGGATTTCATGCGCTTCCATACACTCTCATCACCCCATTTGTTGACAGCCGCAACACTGCTTGGCCTGTGTCTTTTGGCGCCTTCGACGGCCATGGCCCAGACCGGCGTGTCGGAAGATCGCCTGAGCCTGCCCGAAGGTCCCGGAAGCCTTGAGGGCATGGGCGAAAACGTGGACGTGAACGCCAACATGGGCGCCATGAGCTACAACCTGGGCGTCTCGGTACCCCAGGGATACCCCGAGATGACCCCGTCGGTGGGCCTGAGCTACAACTCGGGCGCTGGCAACTCGGCGGTGGGCGTGGGCTGGTCGATGGCAACCCCCTTCATTGAGCGGATGACCAACCGGGGCCTGCCGGAGTACACCGACGACGACCTCTTTGCGGCCAACGGCGGCTCGCAGCTGGTGAAGGTCAGCGACGGTGAACCCGCAATCTACCGGGCGCGGTTTGAAGGCGGCTTTGTGCGCTACAAGTGGTTTGACCGAGGCACAGGCAACGGCGGCTACTGGGTGGCGGAGCTGCCCGACGGCAAGGTTGAGTACTACGGCGCCGATGAAGACGGCCAGGACGTGGCCGTCTCGCGTGTGGGGGGTGACGAAGGCGTCTTCCGCTACCACCTGGTCGAGCGCGTTGATGTTTACGGTCACCGCATCCGCTACAGCTACCGCCGCGAAGGCACCGCCACCGTCCCGGTCGAGATCGGCTACGTCTTTGATGGCGACACCCCCCGCTTCAAGGTCACCTTTGGCTACGAAGACCGCCCCGACACCATCAGCGACATGAAGCCCGGCTTCCCCGAGGTCTTGGAGAGCCGCCTGTCGAGCATCGAGGTCTTCTCCAGCAGCGTGCGCATTGGCCGCTGGGCGCTGAGCTACCACACCCCCGAGCAATCCGGTGGCATGAGCCGCCTGGCCAGCGTGGAGCGCTTTGGCCTGGGCGACGAGTCCTACCCGGTGCGCTTCAACTTTGAGTACTCGCGCTCCCTGGGCGCGCTGTGCCAGCAAGACGACTGCGGCCGCCCCCAACTGGTCAACATGGCCCAGAACCTGGGCTTCAACTTCCAGACCGGCAACGTCACCCTGGTCGACATCAACGGCGACGCCCTGCCCGACATCCTGGAGACACCCACCGGCGGCACCCACCGCTTCCTGATCAACCGCATGACCTCCGAAGGGCACACCTTTGACCCCGCCCCGGTCGTCTCAAACATCGGCACCACCAGCACCCACCTGCTGAGCGCTGGCAACGTCCAGACCCTCGACGTGGACGGCAACGGTCTGGCGGACCTGCTCAACACCCGCACCGGCAACGTCCTGGAAAACAACGGCAGCGGCGACTGGTCCGAACTCTCCAACCTCTTTGACGATCCCGGCACGCTGCCCGACCTGGGCCTTGACCTTGACCCCGAAGACGGCGACCTGCTCTCGGTGCGATTCTTTGACTACGACAACGACGGTCTGCTCGACCTGTTCGTCGCAAACTACGTCTTATGGAACAGGGAATTAGATCTGTCGCTCGGCTTCTCGCTAGTCGGCGTTGGGCGAGCCTACGGTCAACCAACAGCGTTTACTGGGACGCAAAACCTGCTGCTGCACAACGAAGGCGACGGCGTGTTCAAAGACGTTACCAAAGAAATGGGAATCCCGGTTGAAAACGGAAACACCGGCGTTCCGGTTGGTAAAGGCCTTGGTGTTGCGACTGTCGACGTCGATGACGATGGTTGGACAGACATCGTCGTATCGAATGATACTGTGCAGAATTTCCTATACCTAAACATCGAAG
>CAKZKQ010000632.1 GCA_937123825.1 uncultured Pseudomonadota bacterium | reverse complement strand
GGCCGCGTCAAGAGCAACGACATCTGCCTGCCCACAGGCTCGGTCAGCAAGCGCCAGGCCCGGATCATCAACCAGGAAGGCCGCTACATCATGGTCGACCTCAAGAGCACCAACGGCTGTTACATCAACGGCCAACGCGTGGACGCCCCCACCATCCTCAAGCACGGCGACAAAATCTACATTGGCAACCGTGAGATGGTTTTCCACCAACTGAGGGATAAATAACGCCCGGCGAGGATTGAATGTCGGTTCATCGTGTATAAGTGTTCGGGGATGCTTTTCTTACGCAGGCCATGAACACCAGGGGTATGACGATGACCACAACCACCGAAGACACCTTCACCGACGCGGGCACTCAGGAAGAGACCATCGCGGCCATCCCTGAGCTGGTCGGCCAGATGCGCCAGACCTTCGCTCAGGGCCGCAGCAAGCCGCTCAGTTGGCGCCTGAACCAGCTGCGCCAACTCAAGGCGCTGCTCCTGGAGGGCGAATCGACGCTCCTCAAGGCGCTGGCGGCCGATCTGGGCAAATCGGACTTTGAAGGGATCATGACGGAGTTGAACTTTGTCATCTCTGAGATCGATCTGACCATCAAACACCTGCCCGGGTGGGTCAAACCCGAGAAGGTCGCCGCCCCGCTGGCCCAACAACCCGGCACCGCCCGCATCCACCGCGACCCGCTGGGCGTGGTCTTGATCATCGGCCCCTGGAACTACCCCATTCAATTGGTGCTGGCGCCGCTGGTCGGGGCCATCTCGGCGGGCAACTGCGCCATCATCAAACCCTCCGAGGTCGCCCCCCACAGCTCGGCGGCGCTGGCCACCCTCATCCCCCAGTACATGGACAACCAGTGCGTGCGGGTGGTCGAGGGCGGCGTGCCCGAAACCTCGGCGCTGCTCAAAGAGCGCTTTGATCACATCTTCTTTACCGGCGGCGAGGTCGTCGGCAAGGTCGTTATGCGCGCCGCTGCGGAGTACCTGACCCCGGTGACGCTTGAGCTTGGCGGCAAGAGCCCCTGCATCGTGGCCAAAGACGCCGACCTACAGACCGCCGCCCGGCGCATCGTCTGGGGCAAGTTCCTCAACGCCGGCCAGACCTGCATCGCCCCGGACTATGTCCTGGTCCACCCCTCACAGCGCGACGCGCTGGTGGCCCACATGCGCCAATGCATCGACCAATTCTACGGCACCGACCCTCGCCAGAGCCCCGATTTTGGCCAGATCATCAACAAACGCCACCACCAGCGCCTTTGCAGGCTCCTGGACAGCGGCACCGTGGCCACCGGCGGCCAACACAACGAAGAAGACCGCTACATCGCCCCCACCATCCTGACCGATGTCTCGGCCGACGACCCCGTCATGGGCGAAGAGATCTTTGGGCCCATCCTGCCCATCCTCACCACCCAAAACCTCGATGAGGCCATCGACTTCATCAACGCTCGCCCGCGCCCCCTGGCGCTCTACATCTTCTCCCAAAGCAAAGACACCCAGCAGGAGGTCATCGACAGGACCTCCTCGGGGGGCGTGTGCATCAACGACACCGTGATGCACATCAGCGTCCCAGAGCTGCCCTTTGGCGGCGTGGGGACCAGCGGCATGGGCGCCTACCACGGCAAGGCCAGCTTTGAGACCTTCAGCCACCGCAAGAGCATCCTCAGCCGCTCCACCCGTTTCGATCCCAGTCTGCGCTACCCACCGTACGGCGATCTGGAGCGCAAAGTGCTCAAAAAGCTCTTTTGATACCAAGATGCAGACGAAAGGCTTGCTTTGTGACGAGCAATAACGGATGGCAGGGACCGCGTGACTCACTTGCGGTGGCGATGCCACAGCTTCGCTCATCCCGAGGTTCCTGGCGCCGTTAGGGCCGTCACAAAGTAAGTCGGACGTCTGCATCTTGGTATAAGCCCCGCTCCCATCACAAGTAACGCTCTCCGGCTTGCCGGGTGCGCACCACCTTGGCCGGCGTGCCGTAAGCGACGGTCAGCGCGGGGATGTCTTTGATGACCGTGGCGCTGGCCCCAATGACGGTGTGCTCTCCAACCTTGCGGCCGTGCAAGATGGTGGCGCCGATCCCCACCGCGCTGTGTGCCCCAATGTGCACATTCCCGCCAGTGACCACGCCGGGCGCCAGACTCGCAAAGTCCCCCACGACCGAGTCGTGATCCAGGCTGGCGCGCGTGTTGATGATGCAGTGCTGCCCCACCTGAGAGCATGGGTTGATGCAGGCCCCGGCCATCACCACCGTCCCTGGACCAATCTGACTCTGACGCCCGACGCTGGCGCTGGGGTGCACTGCCGTGACAAAGCGCAGCTCTGGACAGAGGGCGGCGAGCTTCTGAGCCACACGCTGGCGAATGCCGTTGTCACCAATGCCGATGATCGCCCCGGTGATCCCCATCGTCTTGCTCAACCCCACCAGCGCCTGCTCATCGCCCAGCACCTCGTACCCCATGGTCTGCTCGCCCACGGGCCGAAAGCTGTCGATCAAACCCACCAATTGATCCCGACCTTGTTGTTCCACGATGTCGATGATGACGCGGGCGTGGCCCGACGAGCCGACGATGACGATCTTATCCATGGGCTGTGTCCTGATTTGCGCTGGCCTGGGATGCTCTCTAAGAATACACTCATGCGGGGGCGACCAGGTGCCCCGATTGAAAGGCCCCCTTAGAAGACGAACCGACCCGCGCAGGACCGGCATCAACTCTTTTGGATGGCCTTGGAGAACCACACCCAGCGGCCAGACGGTGTTGCTGGGATATGGGAGGTGTGATGCGAGCTTGGCGGCTGTGTGTCAAGATCAGCGCGGCGCTGATGGTGCTGGGAATCTGTGGAACGGCGCTGGCGCACGGGGGCAACCCCATTCCCCGGAAGTTCTACCAGGATCCCCTCAACCAAGACGTCCAGGTCGTGGTCAGCTCTGATCAGGGGTTGCACCTGTCCGAGGATGGCGGGGACACCTGGTACTGGATCTGTGAAGACATCATTGGCTTTGATGTCCTGGACTTTGCGCTGGCTGGACCGGTCACCGACAACCCCGCCGATCGCGTCTGGCTGGCGGGAGGGTTGGGGCTGGCCGAAGGTGAGCGTGCCGGAGAGTTTGTCCCGGGGCTCTACCGCTCGACCGACGGCGGCTGCAACTGGCAACCGACCCAAGGCGCCATGACCGACCAGTGGGCCAGCGCCATCTCGGTCAACCCCCAGGCCCCCGACGAGGTGGTCGTCACCACCACCCACCTCAACCTGCCCAACGGCATCGCCTTTTCTGAAGATGCTGGCCTGAACTGGTCGTGGACCAACGTCGAAGGGCTCGAAGACACCAGCTTCACCACTCTGCTGCGCGCCACCAGCGATCCCCAGCGCCTCTACGCCTCCAGCGACCGCTACCTGCTGCGCAGCACCGACGGCGGCCGCACCTGGGAAAACATCGTCGAGGACCTCTCTGAAGATCCCAGCGACGAGATGCGCGTGCACGCCATCGACTACGAAGATGCCCAGACCTTCTACTTTTCCATCCTGACCGTTCTGGGCCGCCACCTCTATGTCAGCGAAGACGGCGGCAACACCTACCGCAAAATCCTTGAGCCCCCAAGCCGGGAGTTTGAAGCGCTGGTCATCTTGCCCGCCGAAGAGCCCGGGCAGCGCCGCCTGGTGGTCGGAGACACCTTTGGTACGGGGCTGCGCAGCGAAGACGGCGGCGAAACCTGGCAGGAGTACCTGGCAGGGGTGCCCTCGATTGAGTGTCTGGCGTCGGTGCAAGGTCAGCAAGAGGATCTCTTTGTCTGCAGCAACCCTTCGGTGCAGCTCTTTCCGCCCATCATCACCATTGGGCGCAGCAGCGACGATGGCCGCACCGTCGATCCCTACTTTGCCTACTCCGACACCGACGACTACCGCATCTGCGGCGCCGACAGCCAGGTCCAGACCGTCTGCGCCACCTTGATGGACATCAACAACAGCCCCAACAACAGCCCGTCCATCTGCGTCCCGCCTTGCGAAGACGGCTTTGAGTGCTTCAACGGCTTTTGCAGGCCCACAGACACGCCAGACGCGGGCATGGACGCCGCAGACGAAGACGCCGCAGATCAGGACAGCGGTCAGACGACCACCACACCCAAAAACAAAGGGGGCTGTGACTGCTCGGTGGGTTCGCCGCAAGGCGCCAGCGCGCCGTGGTGGGTCATGTTGGCGCTGACGGCGTGTCTTTTGCGCCGACGAAAGCAGACCCTTCACACCAAAGAGCGCTAAAACCCAGGGTCATGATGGCAACCCGTTTGAAACGCTGGCACAACGTGGTTCGGGCTCAGCCGAGCCACTGCGAGACCTCTTCAGAGAGGTAGAGCGAGTCCCTCAGATCCACCGCCCAGCCCACATCATCGGCCACCAGACGATCCAGAATCCGCACAGCGACCACCTGCACCACTGGCAACTCATTCCAGACCGCCGACTCCAAAAAACGCCACTGCTGGGCGTCCAGCGCACCGCCTGCCACGGCCTTCTGACAGCGCTCGCAGAGCATCGCGCTGCGCTCCAACTCGGGCTCTTCGGGCAGCGGCTCGATCTCCACAGGATCAAGGCGCGTGTTGCGGGCCTCGCACAACTCACAGGCCGAGCGCGCCCGACGGGCCAGCGCCCGACCAAGTTTCCCCAACGCTTCTTTTCGCGCCGCGTGCTTGTTGTATCCCTTGGCCATCCCTACCCTCCACATGATCCAGAACGTCACCTGCAGCGACATCATACCAGACCTTCTGGACGACCCCCACGAGGGTCCACCAAAATGAGGACCGAGAGGAGGACACACGATGAACAACGGACTGACCAGCAACCAGGCACTCGGGCAACTGCGCACGTTGGCCAGCGAGCCTCCCAGCGTCGACCGAATCGACGCCGCCCTGGCCATCCTGATGGCCTGCACCCAGCGCCACGAGGTGGTCTGGGACTACGCACAGGCCCACAAGCTGATGCTCACAGAGACCATGATTTCGATGGGCTCCGAGGAGATCTTTGGCATGGACTGCGCCATCCCCGGTCACGGCGTCGGCGCCGTACACATCGGAACCACAGAAGAGGTGCTGCGATTCATCCTGGGCGCCCCTGAGGAGCTTGTCGAGTTCACCGGCAGCCACTACTGGTGCTACTACACCAAGGGCCTGTCCTTCTCTTTTGAAGGCCACTGCGTCGACGCCATCTTTTGCTACAACGACCTCAAAGGCGGCTACGAAGACGGACGCTACCAGCGCTACCATGGCCAAATGCCCGACCACATCCAACTCACCTCCACTCGCCAGGACATCCGCCAACTCCACGGCCCACCCGACAAATCCGGCGCCCTGGAGTTTGCCCCCATTCCCAGTGATTGGATCAGCTACAACAAAGGCGTGTCCTTTGACTTCATCACCGAAACCCACCAGATGATCTACTTCACCATCTCCAAAGCCTCCTCTTGAGCGCGCTCAAGGCCCAATCATGCTCTCATAAACCACCCTCACCACCACCTTTTGAGAGACCCCCATCCAAAAACTGCACAAAAGCTGAAACGTTTTGACCCCCTGCGGCACCGAAAACCAGGGCCTTGCCTGTGCCCACGCCAACCAAAAAGCGCGCCGCGCAAACCAAAAGACTCAAAAAACACATCCTTCTTGCAGTTTTACGAAGATGCCGTTAAACAAAAAGCGGCAACATTCAGTTGCGCACAATGCAAATTGTGTCCAACATATTTTTGAACGCATGCCGGAATCGCCGCAGGGCCTGGGACCCGGCAATGGGGGCTGCAAGGTGAGCAGCCCCATCATGAGCGTGTTCTTCAACATGTATGGTGTTCTTCAGAGCAGACACATTCAAACACACCGATCATCGGGGCGAGACACTGCAAATCGCCCCCGAGCACAATTGTGTTGTTTGTGTGGGGTCACTACACTGAGCGCGCCTGAGAACAAAGTGTGTCCGTAGAATCACCAACCCATCACAGAGGATGGCCTTGCACATGAACCATCGACTGACTCCCCTCTTTATGGTCGTGGCAGCGCTGGCGACGGTGGCCCCAAGCCTGACCGCCGACGCGCGCAGCTTCCGCATCTCTCAGATCCCCAACCAGGACGTCAACGTCTGTGACGCCTGCCACGTCGTCCCGGGTGGAGCCCGCACCGCGCTGGGGCTGCAGATGGAGGCGACCTTCGACAACGCCCCCTCCAACGACAACGTGGACTGGTCGCTCTTCCGTGGCCTGGACGCTGACGGTGATGGATACACCAACGGACAGGAGATGGGCGACCCGCTGAGCACCTGGATGCAAGGCGACGGCACCGTCATCTGGGGCGGAGACCCCAACAACGCTGAACTCGTGCCCGATGGCATAGAACCGCTCTGCACCGAACCTGGCGGTGAGGTCAGCTGTGACGGCGTGGACAACGACTGCGACGGGCAGATCGATGAGGACGTGCTCAACGCCTGCGGCGAGTGCGGCCCGGTCCCCGAAGAAGTCTGCGACGGCATCGACAACGACTGCGACGGTGACACCGACGAAGGTCTGGACTGCTCGCCGCAGTTCTCCAGCTTCACCACCGATCTCGCCACCGTCAACGCCGACGGCATCGAGGAGCAGACCTTCCGCCTGACGCTGGCCAGCGGCGGCGTCGTCGATGAAGTGCGCATGATCATCAACCACCCCTGGCACACCGAAAACGGCCGCGAGTTTGACGGCTACGTCCGCGTCGGCGAAGGGCTCTGCGAAGAGTTTGGCGGCCTGGGCAATGCTGGCATCGCCATCGGCACCTGCGAGGTCAACGACAACCTCGACGGCTCGCGCGAGTTTGTGGTCAACCTGGCCTTTGAGACCTCTTTTGGCGGCGCCACGGACCACGTCGTGTCCGCGCTGTGGTTTGACAGCGGCAACCTGCTCAGCACCACCTGGCAGAAGCTCACCACCCCCGGCCAGGGCTTTGAGACCATCGCTGACCCCAACTTCTCCCCCCCCGCCACCTTCAACGCCTTCTCCTTTGATGAAGCCAGCGTCGACGCCAACGGCCAGGATCCCCAGACCTTCCGTCTGACCCTCAACGACGCCGACAACGTCGATGAAATCCGCGTCATCATCAATCACCCGTGGCACACCGAGAACGGCCGCGAGTACGACGGCTACTTCACCATCAACGCCCAGGGCTGCTCGGAGCTTGGCGGCGGGCTGGGCAACAACACCGTCACGCTCGACACCGACGGCTGCACCACCAACACCGTGGGCAACGCCACCGAGTTTGTCTTCCCCGTCAACTTTGACCCCTCCTTCGGCGGCGCCGACAACCACGTCGTCTCGGCCCTGTGGATCGAAGGCGGCGTCGTCACCAGCACCACCTGGCAGAAGCTCACCTCGCCGGGCGCCGGCTTCAGCACCGTGGCCGACCCCAACTTCACCCCCCCGTCCTCGCTGCGCTCGTTCACCTTTGACCAGTCCAGCGTCTCCAACGACGGCATCGAGGTCCAGACCTTCCGCCTGACCCTCAACGACGCGGCCAACGTCACCGACATCCGCATGATCATCAACTTCCCCTGGCACACCGAGAACGGCCGCGAGTACGACGGCTACTTCCAGATCACCCCCGAGGGCTGCTCGGAGCTGGGCGCCGGTCTTGGCAACGACACTGTGGAGCTTTTGGATGACTGTGAGCAGAACATGGGCATGGACGGCTCCGTTGAGTACGTCCTGAACGTGGCCTTTGACAGCAGCTTCGGCACCGCGACCAACCACCAGGTCTCGGCCATCTGGTACGAGGGTGAGACGATCCCGGCGGGCACCTGGCAGCGCCTGACCACCTCGGGCGCGGGCTTTGATGTGACCGAGCCTGCCCCCTCCACCTTTGCCAGCTTCGCCTACGACCAACCCAGCGTCGCCAACGACGACATCGAGGTCCAGACCGTGCGCTTCCGCTTCAACAGCGGCGCGGCGGTCACCTCTGTGCGCGTCATCATCAACCACGCCTGGCACACCGAGAACGGCCGCGAGTACGACGGCCACTTCATCTTTGGCGACGGCGTCTGCCCCGCAGTCGGCGCCCTGGGCAGCGAGCGCCGCGGCCTGCT
>CAKZKQ010000631.1 GCA_937123825.1 uncultured Pseudomonadota bacterium | reverse complement strand
CACGTCGGGGCGGGGTCGGTGCGCGCGTCTTCGTGGCGAAAATACTCGCGGGGGGCCGCGCGGGACGCGCGGCGGGGGGCAGCGCCCCCCTCCGCCCTCTCAGGCCAGCGCGTCCCAGACGAGTTTCAGCGCGATCACCGTCAGCAGCATGAGGATCATCCGGTCGAAGGTCGCCTTCGACACATGCCGGGTCAGCCGCGCGCCGACCGGCATCGCGAGGAACAGCGGCACCATCGCGGCGAGGCTGAGCGCCGCCCGGTGCGGCGTCAGGATGCCGAAGCTCGCGAGCAGCGGGATCTGCACCACCGACATGATCATGAAGAAGACCGAGATCGTCGCGATGAAGGCCGCGCGGTCGAGCCGGATCGCGTTCAGGAAGGTGACCGAGACCGGGGCCGAGATGCCGCCCGCCCCCTGCATCACGCCGCCGACGAAGCCCACCGGCATCACCAGCCGGTCGGCCGCGCCGCTGGCCAGTTTCCAGTCCGGGCGCAAGAGGCGGAAGCCGATGTACATCAGCACCACCGCCGCCAGCCCACCCATCAGCGCCTGTTGCGGCAGGGTCGCCAGCATCACCGAACCGATCCCGGCCCCGGCCCCGCCCGCCAGCGCGAAGCCCCAGGTGAAGCGGCGCGAGACCTGCGAGGCGCGGTATTGCCAGCCCTGCCAGATGTTCGAGAAGAGGTTCGGGATCACGAAGATCGCGACCGCCGTCGGCACGTCGAAGAGCATGGCGAGGATCGGAACGCCGACCACCGGGGCCCCGGCGCCGGTCGCGCCTTTCAGGAGGCCGCCGAGGGCCACGGCGGCGGCGGCGAAGGCAATGTCGGTCAGGGTCATCAGTGATCGTCCGAAAGGGCCACGCGGAGGTCGAGCAGCACCTGGCGGCGCTCGCTGCGGATGATGCGGAGGGCGCGCGCCAGCGCCGCGGGCAGCTCGCGCCCGTCGGTGACCGTCTCGGCATGGGCCCGGCTGGCGCGGGCGACGCTGGCGAAATCGGGGATCGGGCTGAGCGAGGTCAGCGGCATCTCGTTCGCGGCCACCGCGGCGCCCTGCGGGTAGCCCTTCAGCACCGAGCGACGCACCGCGTTCCAGGTCGCGTTGTTCTTGACGATGGTCAGGATCGGCAGCTCCAGCGCCTCGGCGATCTGGTGGCAGGCGACCGGGTTGGCGAACATGTAGCTGCCGTCGCCGATGCAGGCGATCACCAGCCGGTCGCGGTCCGCGAGCTGCGCGCCGAGCGCCGCGGGCAGCGCCCAGCCGAGCCCGCCGGAATGCGGGTTGCAGAACAGCCGGTTCGGCCCTTTCAGGTCCATGACCCCCGGCAGCAGGCCCAGTTCCGTGAAGGCCACGGCGCGCTCATCCATGATGTCCGAGACGCAGGCGCTCATCCATTCCGCCGACATCGGACCGTCGCCGCCTGCATCGGGTTTTGGGCTTGCCTCGCGACGCGATGCGACCTTGGCGTGAAGGCTCTGCCGACGTGCCACGGCAGCAGCGTCGGGTGCGTGCGACAGCAACGCCTCCAGCGCCATCTGAGCTTCGGGCGGTCCGTCCTTGAGGCGACGATACAACCAGGACAAGAGCGTGTTGCGATTGTTCTCATCGTCGTGCCCGATGCCCAAAATCAAACGCTCCACCAACGCCTTTTGGGCCTCGGGCTCCAATTCGCCCTGGTCAAGCACGGTCGAAAGCGACTTCAGCGTCTTATCAATGTCGCTGGAACTGTTATGGCGGCCATTGAAGAGCATCAACAAAGACTCCAACGCATGGTGCAATGGCACCTCGCCTTGAAAGCTCTGCATCGCCTCCAAAATGATTTTGACGGCATGCCAGGAGATGGTGCCGGGATTGATGGGCCTGAATTCGAGCACCTTGCCCACCTCTTTGAGAGGCGGCAGCGCGCGGGAGACCGCATCCAGGACCATGGCGTCGTATGTCTTCATCGCCGCCAGACGTCCTGCGTCTGTCTTGCAGGCATCAGCCACAGATTTGACCACCTCATCGGTGGCGGCCTCGTGCGGCAAGAGCGCCTTGGCCAACTCCAGCAGATTGCGCCACCCCTGATAGGACATTGATACCGCAATCCAGCCCTGCTCAAAGACACCGGCCTCATGCTGCGCAATCAACCACTCCAGAAGCGCAGGCAAGATGGCCTGTTCGTATGCCTCCTTCAGATCCCACAGCCGCTTTTCACCGGCCAAAACAGCCGCAAGCCCTGCCACAACCTCATCATGATTGTCTTGGCGATGGACCTCGACCAATTCGAGCGCTTCATTCAAGCGCTCTGCGCGTTGCAGGGGAGAGCGCACAACATTCTCGACCAACGCTCTAGCAGCCTTCACGTTCTCAAGTCGATTGGAATAGTCACTGCCAATGTGATCCAAAATGCTCAGCGCACTCTTGACCGCATCTCCAGCACGATGTCCCAGGATGCCGTTGAGCTGAAACTCCCAATCCAAATCCTCAGAGACACGACCCACAGGCCACAGTTCTTCAACCAACGCAGCCAAGCCCGCCAGGCCAAGCGGTTCAAGCGCGCGCCAGCCGCCCTCTTCAAGCACCGCATCGTGAACAGCTGCCCTGGCCTCTTCGGTCGGCGCAGCGCCCAAATGGGCCTTGATCCATTCAAACCCCAGTCGCTGGAGGTTGTGGGCCTGTGTGTATTGACTGTATTTGAGGTGACCTGACCAATACTGCAGCGCACTGCCAATCGCTTCTTTGTCGCGGACCCATATCACGGCTTCATCGACCAACCCGGGGCCAAAGGCGGCAATCTGCTCGGCGGTGGCGTCGTAGCCTTCGAGCAGCGCGTAGAGTTGGAGACGATTGCGGGCGGGCATGCGGGTGGGCCCAGCGTGTTCTGGAGCCTGTGAAGTCTGGCCGTCGGCGTTTGGGGGGACATAGCGCGCGGCCAGCCCGGCCAGCGAGGCTTTGATGGCTGGTTCTTGCTCGATGTCGCAAGTCTGAGCAGCGATCCGGGCCGCGTCGGGGTGGTCGGACATCCGAACAAGCAGCGATGCGGCGGCGGTGCGCATCTTTTTGGCCTTCTTGGTCTGATTGGCCAGCGCGGGCTCCAACGCGGGCACCACCTCCTGAGAACCCCAGGCGTCGAGCACCTTGGAGACCACCTTGCGGGTGTCAGCGTCGGCTCCCAGGAGATTGATCAATGCGGGCAGCGCGCGCGTGTCCTTCACTTCGCCGAGCCACTCAATGACGGCCTTGCGCTGGGTGAACTTGCGCCCAATGGCCTTGATGACATACGGCACCGCAGCACCAGCGAGCCCCCCCAGCACGCGCCGGACGCTGTGGCCCTGGTCCCAGTCCAGGCGCCCAGTGGAGGCGACGATGGACTCGACCAGGCGTTTGGCCACGGTGGGTGTGGGGCAGTCGGTGCCCAGCGTCCAGGGCGTGACTTGCAGCAGCGCGATGGGCTCCAGTCGTTCGATAGGAAGCGACGTCACCCACTCCTTTTTAAAGGCCCCCATCTCCCGGTAGGGCGACCCGTGGGGGATTTTGCCTGAAGGCACGTTGGTCAGGACCTGATCCAAGACATGGTGCAAGAGTGGGTCAAAGCGCACATCGGGGGGCTGCTGCCGGTCATGACTCAGCACCAGATGGCAGCCCAGGCAAACGGTCAGACGATTGATGTCGGCGCCTGCTGGGTCGTCGAGCATGGACTCCAACTGCGCTGTGACAATCGCCTCAAGCTCGGGCGCGCTCTGCCGGGTCAGGCGCTCAATCTCGTAGGGGTTGAGGTCGACGGGTTTGATGCGGGAGGCAAAATCCAGCGCCTGCTGGGCCGTGAAGCGCTGGTAGATGGGTGCAAACTCGGTCCCAGAAGGCCGAAGGGACTTCAAACCCGGGTCTGCGGACTGCTCAAGGAGCGCGTCCCACCATGCATCGGCCCCCCAGACGCCCTCGGCGCCGTGGGACTTGTAGAATATGATGTGGAGGCGCTGATTGACCCAACTGAGCCAACTGGCGGCCACCTGGCCCAGCGCCCCTTCGTGCAAGCTGTCGGCATCAAGGTGACCCCCCAGCGCCAGATGAACGGCCACAATCCGGCGCTCGGCCTCGTTGGCGATCTCGTCCAGTCGCCCAGCAAGCTCGCGGGCCAACTCAGGGCGCGCGTTGACGCCGCGCATCAGTTCGTGGGTGGTGTCGTTCCAGAAGATCTCGTTGGGGTGTTCAGGGGTGCGCGTCCACTCGGGATTGCAAAAGAGTGGCCGGTCGGCATGGCCGAGCCAGCGCATCAACACATCGACGTCGGGGGCTGGATCGGCCTCGCCCAGCATGGGCCAAAGCAAAGGGTTGGTCACCACAAAAACTTCGCCGCCCTCAAAGGCCTGCCATAAGAGCGACCCCAACACCGCCGCGTCCTCGACGGTTTCCTGCAAAAGATTGCGCACGCGATAGTTCTCGACCCTGCGACGGCCGATGCTGATGACCTTTTCTAGCATGGACATAAACCCTTCATCTCCCTGGGGTGAAATTCAAAATCAGGACGCCCACTGCGCTGTGAATGCTGGGCACGATACACCCAACGGAGAGCAACAAGAAGAGGGGGGTGACGATGGGGTGTAACGGCCGGGGGCTGAGGTTGACAAGAAAACCTGGGACTGATAGACCGCGCTACGTAGCGGTGTATGCAATCTGAATCAGAATGACGTTCCCCAGTGGTCCCAAAATCACTCACGCGTGGGTGATCCACAAGGGTATACAGATCCATCAAAAGGTGGACTGAAGAGGCGTCTTGAACCCCATCTGCCCAGTTGGTGGGGTGCGGCGCGCTCTTCATCCAGGAGGAGAGGAAGCATGACGATCGAGTTGACACCAGAGCTTAGGGACATGTGCCGCGACACCATTCGGTGGCTGTCGGCCGACGGCATCCAGAAAGCCAACAGCGGTCACCCCGGCACCCCCATGGGCGCCGCTGACATCGCGCTGGTGATGTGGGCCGAGTTGATGAACCACGACCCGTCCAAAACGGACTGGATCAACCGCGACCGCTTTGTCCTCTCTGGTGGCCACGCCTCGATGCTGCTCTACTCGATGCTGCACTTGTCGGGCTACGACCTGCCCATGGAGGAGCTTAAAAACTTCCGCCAGTGGGACAGCCGCACCCCGGGCCACCCCGAATTTGGCTGGACCGACGGCGTTGAGTTGACCACCGGCCCGCTGGGCGCGGGCTTTGCCACTGCCGTCGGCATGGCGCTGGCTGGCAAGATGCTCGCCGCGCGCTTCAACACCGAAGAGTTCCCCGTCATCGACGCCCACATCATGGGCATCTGCGGCGATGGCGACGTGCAGGAAGGCGTCGTGGCCGAGGCCGCCAGCCTGGCCGGTCACCTGGGCCTGGGCAACCTCATCTTTGTCTACGACAACAACGACATCACCATCGAGGGTCACCTGGACATCTCCATGGGCGAGAACGTCGGCCACAAGTTTGAGTCCATGGGCTGGTTCGTCCAGCACTGTGATGGACACGATCCCGCCGCCGTCAAAGCTGCGCTGGAGGCCGCCAAGGCTCAAACCACCAAGCCCTCGCTCATCGTCGCCAAGACCGTCATCGGCGCTGGCGCCCCCAACAAGGCAGGCACCCACAAGGTCCACGGCAGCCCCCTTGGCGACGCCGAGATCCGCGCCGCCAAAGAGGCCATCGGCTGGGACCCTGACAAAAACTTCCACGTCCCTGATGAGGTCCGCGCCTACTTTGCCTCGGTCGCCGAGGCCAACAAGGCCAAGCGCCAGCAGTGGGAAGAGATGTTCGACAAGTGGCGCGCCGCCCACCCCGACAAGGCCGCCACCTACGACGCCCACATGAGCCACAACGTGCCGGACGACATCACCGCCCAGCTCGTGGCCGCCGTCGAGGGTCAGGACAACGTCGCCACGCGCAACCTCTCGGGCGCCATCATCCAAAAGGCCGTCAAGCTTATGCCCGCCCTCATCGGCGGCGCCGCTGACCTTGAGCCCTCCACCAAGACCGGCGTCAAAGGCGCCGCCAGCGTCGTGAGCGCCTCGGTCGAATCCGACCAGCTCCCCGACGCCTCCTTTGCGGGCCAGAACCTGCACTTTGGCATCCGCGAGCACGCCATGGGCTCCATCGCCAACGGCATGGTCCTCTTTGGCGGCTGGCGCACCTACAACGCCACCTTCCTGGTCTTCTCCGACTACATGCGCCCCCCGGTGCGTCTGGCGGCCCTGAGCCACCTGCCCACCATCTTCATCTTCACCCACGATTCCTTCTGGGTCGGTGAAGACGGCCCCACCCACCAGCCCATCGAGCACGTCTGGAGCCTGCGCCTGATCCCCAACCTGGAGGTCTGGCGCCCCGCAGACGCCGTCGAGACGGCCGTGGCCTGGAAGTCGGCGGTGACCAGCACCAAGGCGCCCACCACGCTCATCCTCACCCGTCAGAAGCTGCCTGCGCAGAACCACGACGGCGGCACCGACCCCATTGAGCGCGGCGGCTACATCCTGCACGAAGCCGACGGCGACGCCCAGGTCACCCTCATCGCCACCGGCTCCGAGGTCTGCCTGGCTGTTGAAGCCCGCGACATCCTCCAAGCCAAGGGCATCCCCACCCGCGTGGTCTCCATGCCCTGCCTTGAGCGCTTCGACGCCCAGGACAAGGCCTACCGCGACAGCGTCATCGTCCCCGGCAGCAAGCGCGTCTCCATCGAGGCCGGTTGCACCGCACCCTGGTACAAGTACATCGGTGAAGGCCTGGCCATCGGCAAGGACACCTTCGGCGCTTCCGCGCCCGGCAAGGTCCTGGCCGAAAAGTTTGGCTTCACCACCGACGCCGTCGCCCAGAAAGTCCTCGACTGGCTCGGCGCCTGAGTGCACCCCTGACGCGGCCACACACCAGCGGCCGTGACAGGCAAACGCTCACACAAACACGCAAGCATAGAAGCACACCATATTCCCTGCAGGAGCGCCTGCCAGCACACCACAAAGGGTCCCCTGGCACGCTCCCCAACCACTCCTCAAGGAGCACAGACACACCATGAGCCAATCCAAAGTCGGCCTCGTCGGGCTGGCCGTCATGGGCCAGAACCTGGCCCTGAACATCGCCGAAAAAGGCTTCCCCATCTCCGTCTGGAACCGCTCGCCCGGTAAGGTGGACACCACCGTCGAGCGCGCCAAAAACGAAGGCAACCTGCCCCTGACGGGCTACCACGAGCTTGAGGACTTCATCGGCTCCCTCGAGCGTCCTCGCCGCATCATCATGCTCGTCAAAGCGGGCAAGCCCGTCGACGCCACCATCGACCGCCTGGTCCCGCTCCTTGAGCCCGGCGACCTCATCGTCGACGGCGGCAACGAGTGGTACCCCAACACCGAGCGCCGCGCCAAAGCGGTCGGCGAAAAGGGCATCATGTACATGGGCATGGGTGTCTCTGGCGGTGAAGAAGGCGCCCGCAACGGGCCCTCGATGATGCCCGGCGGCCCCATCGAGGCCTGGCAGATGCTGCAGCCCATCGTCGCCCACGTCGCCGCCCAGGTCGACGACGGCCCCTGCGTCGTCCACATCGGCCCTGGCGGCTCGGGCAACTACGTCAAGATGGTCCACAACGGCATCGAGTACGGCGACATGCAGCTCATCGCCGAGGCCTACGACATCCTCAAGACCGTCGGCGGCCTGACCAACGAAGAACTCCACCAGGTCTTTGACACCTGGAACAAGGGCGAATTGGAGAGCTTCCTGGTTGAGATCACCGCTCAGATCTTTGCCAAAAAGGACGACGAAGGTCAGGACGGCCACCTGGTCGACTACATCCTGGACAAAACTGGCATGAAAGGCACCGGCCGCTGGACCGTCATGGAGGCCGCCGACAACTCCGTGGCCGCCCCCACCATGGCCGCCGCCCTCGACGCCCGCTTCCTGTCTGGCCTCAAAGAAGAGCGCGTCGCCGCCGCCCCCCACTTCAAAGGCCCCGATGTGGTCACTGGCGTGGACAAGGCCCAGCTCATCGATGACGTGCGCCAGGCGCTCTACGCCTCCAAGATCTGCTCCTACGCCCAGGGCATGAACCTCATCCGCGCCGCCTCCAACGATCCCGAGCACAACTGGGGCCTGGACCTGGGCTCCATCGCCCGGATCTGGAAAGGGGGCTGCATCATCCGCGCCGCCTTCCTCGACCGCATCAAGCAGGCCTACGACCGCGACGCCAACCTGCCCAACCTCATGATCGACGGTGAGTTTGCCAAAGAGCTCAACGAGCGCCAGCCCGCCTGGCGCCGCGTCGTCGGCCTGGCCGTCGCCAGCGGCATCGCCGTCCCCGGCTTCTCCGGCTCCCTGGCCTACTTCGACCAGTACCGCCGCGCTCGCCTACCCGCCAACCTCGTCCAGGCCCAGCGCGACTTCTTTGGCCGCCACACCTTCAAACGCACCGACAAAGAAGGCACTTTCAGCGCCATGTGGGAAGAATAGGCAGGGCAGACCGATGACGGCGAGCCCTTCGTCGCCTCGGACTCTCGGCTTCACCACCACCTGACCCATCCTGCCCGCTCTTCCTTTGGAAGGGTGGGTTTTTGTGTTTTTGGAGGAGAGGGTTTGCCGATGATGCCTTGTATTGACGCGCGTATTGAAATCAAGCTGTGGGGCGCTGGCCAGGCGAGCTTGCGCCGCCCAGGCCGCGCTGGTCGTAGCTTTGGGAGGATGGTGAAAGCAAAGAAGTGGCATCTTGGCGGCGGCGCAGCTCGCCGCCGTTTTTTGAGCACTTTTGGTCTTTCCCACTGCCGATGGATTCAGACACCATGAAACTTGGCATCATTGCAGACATTCATGCCGACCACCGCGCATTGACCAAGGCGCTCGACCGCTGGAACAAAGACGAAGGGGTTGATGCGATTGTCTGCGCGGGGGACGTGGTGGGAAAGGGGCCGATGCCCAATCAGGCCGCTGCGCTGATGGGGTACCACAAGATCCCCAATGTGCTGGGCAACCACGACCAACGCAGTCTCGAAAAGGGGTTTGCCAAAAGCGGCGGACAGTTGGTGGCGCTGAACCAGGAGGCCTTGGATTATCTGGGACAAACCCCGGCCACCCAAACGTGGTCCTGGGAGGGCGTGCGCGTGATGGCCGCCCACGGCACACCAAGCTGCAACCGCACCTACGTCTTTGCACAGGATGTCCCCGAGCGCTTGCACCAGGATCTTGCGGTCAAGCCACCCGATGTCTTGATTCTGGGCCACACCCACAAACCGATGTGCATCCGCGTGGGCCAAACACTTGTGGTCAATCCAGGATCGGTGTGCTTGCTCAAGCGCCAGGACAGCCACACCTGCGCCATATTGGAGTTGCCCTCTTTGGACTTTCGCGTTCTATCCCTTTAAGGGCGCGCTCAAGACCTCGATGCGCCCAAAGCTCAATGTGGGTTCGCTCAGCCCCACCCCACCACAAACAGAGGACTCAAACAGGCTCCAGACACCAGCTCTATCACGATTCAGGACCAGCCAAAGACCCCCTGAACCCCCTCCCAGAAGGCTTTTTCATCTGGAGACGTGCTCGCCAGCCGAAGAACCTCTTCAAACGCGCTGTGCTGCCACGAAGCCTCAATCACAACCTGCCAACGCTCAGAAACCCCAAACCGAGCCTCCAGCACCGTCCTCAACGCCAAGTCCTCACTGCGATTGCGACCATTCTCATGTCCCATTCGCTTAAAGTCTTCCACGATGCCATCAATGTGATGTTCAAGTCCCATGGGTCTTCCCTCCAAAAGCGGCCCCATATCCTGCGCCGAAATCTTCACTTTGTGTTTCTTTGCCAGGACCTGCACAATCCACTCTACCAGCAAACGGCGCAGGTCTCGATCCTCATCCCTGGACACAGCCTGCCCCATCTGTCTGATGACATTGGCAAAGTCCTGACCGGTGCGGCACTGGTTGAGCTTGATCAAAAGCCCCGCCAGATTGTCCCCTTTGCCTGTGACATTGGTTTCTTGCTCCTGAAGCAGCAAAAACCTCACTTGAGGCTGCCAGACCCAAAGGGACGACCTGGGAGGCAATCCAATCAAACCGCCAAGCGTGGTGGGCGCTGACCACCTGTCCTTGCCATGGTAGAGCACCATCGCAAAGACTGGCGGCAATGCATCGCCCGTGCGCAACTTCAGTGTACGAATCAAGTGCTCGTGGAGCAGCGCCAGATAAGTGCACACTCTGGCCGACATGAACCACTCCGAACGCACCTGGAACTCCAGCAAAAACCACAAATACGCATCCCCACCCCCACGGCGCGGCAACTTCAAGAGCATGTCTCCATCTCGCTTTTGAAAATGCTCGGTGTAAAAGTCGGTCTTTTCTGCCTCAATCCGCTCCACGTCTACTTCATCAAGCACCTCTTCGGGCGCAAACCCCCTCAAAAGGTCCTTCATCAACCGAGGCTGCTCAAAGAGCAGATGATAACCCGCATCCCATGGAATCTGTTCTCTCTTCACCGACCCTCCGCACGCACACCACACCATCCACAACCGCCCCATCACAGACAGGACCACGCCTCAATCAACAGGACACCGCTCAACAACGACACCACTGACCGCAAGTACAGCCCCACCCTCGCTCGCCCTGACCGGCGAGTCAATACGTTTTTGAGAAAAAGAACTCGCCGCGACAGCGCTCAAAGTACTGCAGACCCACAAAAGGCGTGAACATCGGGTTTGTTGGCCTGTGACAAGTGCCCCAAAGCACCATCGAGTACAGTGTGGCTTGCGTTTTTCAGCCCGGGCCTTCAAGTCTGGTCCACAAGCACCTGAAACACTGCCTGGCCCACGGCTTTGGCAAACCCCATGGATACCAAAATGCAGACGTCCGACTCACTTTCGTCTGCATTTTGGTATGACACACCACCCCAGACCCACGAAAACCATGCTCAACACTCCATGTTTTGCCCTCCTGGGCGCCCTCCTGCTGACAGGCCTTTTGACAGCTGCGTGTGGCAACGCCGACAAACCAGCCCCTGCCGACTCCGAGGCCAAGAAGGAGAAAGCCGCCGCAGACAAAAAAGCCGATGAAAAGTCCGACCCAAAGGCCGATAAAAAGGCAGACAAACCCAAGGAAGTCCCTTCTGACCTTGTCATGCCGTCGGTCAAGATCAACGGGGAGCCTGTGGTCATGAAGTCGGCGGTGGCGTACTCGACGGGGGGTCACGCCACCCACGTGACCTTCTCCACAGCGGACGTGAAATGCTCGGACTTCAGGAGCATGGGGCGGTCGTTGGCTGAGGGCGAGCTCTTTTTCAACCTGACCATCACCCCGCAGATGGACACCAGCGGCAAGGAGACGCCCAAGATCCTGCGCGCCAGCTTCAACAGCTACACCGAAGGCCGCGCCAGCAAACTCAAAGAGTCCACCTTCACCTCCATCAACGCCGCCAAAGGGGCCGAAGGAGAGTTGAAGTTGATGATGGACACCCCGGCGACACGCGTTTTGGGGGATCCGGCGCGCAAGCTGGAGGTCAGCGGCGCGTTCAAGACCAAAGGATGCGGGGTCCTGAAGAACAAGCGGGACAAAACCCTGGAGTCCAGACCCCAGCCCAAACTCAAATTCAGCCTCGTGGGCAAGGCGCTCCCCATTCAGGGGGCCACGCTCAAGTACCGAGAGAAGGACAAGAGCTACAGCCTGGCCCTCAACACCGAGCCCATGTCGTGCGAGCGCTCCCATACAGATGAAGGCTTGCAGACCAAGATGACCTTTGATGAGAGCGGCGCGGTCAGCTTTGTCTACATGGGCGGCGCCTTCCTGCCCACACAGCTCAACAACAGCAGCAAGATGACCTTCAAGGTCGACAAAGGCGCGTTTAAACCCGGTGCAGACGCCAAAGGCCCCGTCAAACTGACCCTCTCAGGCCCCAAAGAGACCATTCTGGGCTACGAAGTCATGATTGAAGGCGAAGTCGAAGCGCTTTGGTGCCCATCAGACAAACCCAAATGAGCACCGCTGCGACAAACCTCGCGCCATGACCTTCCCCCTGACATCATATCAAAGCGCACGAACCCACCTCCCAGCATGCTTGTCTGCATCAGATCTGATATGAAATCAGCCTGGAGGAGGTAGCCAT
Source organism: uncultured Pseudomonadota bacterium (assembly GCA_937123825.1). Classification (GTDB taxonomy): domain Bacteria; phylum Myxococcota_A; class Bradymonadia; order Bradymonadales; genus CAKZKQ01. The sequence continues at coordinate 13,444 of CAKZKQ010000631.1, read as the reverse complement.
GGATCCCATCGCGCACACTCTGGTCGGTGCCAGCATGGCCGAGACCGGCGCCAAAAACAGCTCTCGACTCGCCACAGCCACACTGATGATCGGCGCCAACCTGCCCGACATCGACGCGCTGGCCACGGCGCTGGGCCAGGAGGCCATGTACGGCCTGCGCCGAGGATGGACCCACGGGGCCCTGGCCATGGTCGTCTTGCCTGCGTTGCTGGCCGGTGCCATGACCCTCTACGGCCGCTGGCGCCCTCCAAAGGACCCCGACGACGGGCCGCCGCTGCGCCCCTGGCACCTGCTGGCCTTCTCCTACATCTCGGTCTGGAGCCACCCAGCGCTCGACTGGCTCAACAATTACGGCGTCCGGCTCTTGATGCCCTTTGACGACACCTGGTTCTACGGTGACGCCCTCTTCATCGTAGACCCCTGGATGTGGCTCTCCATGGCCGCCGCCGTGGTTCTGGCCCGCTCCAACTCCAAAATGAGCCTGGGCGCATGGAGCGTTTTGGGGCTGGCCTCCACTGGCCTGATCACCGCCGTAGACACCGTCCCGCTGCTCGCCAAAGTCGTCTGGTTCACCGCCGTGGCCGCCATCGTCTTTGCCCGCGCTCGCCCCGACATCGTCAAACGCTCTGCGCTGATCGCCCGCGCGGCGTTGGTCTTCCTGACGCTCTACATCGCCTCCATGCTCGGCGCCACCGCCCTGGCACGCCAACAAGCCCACCAGTGGTTCACCCAACAAGACCTCAACGTCACCCACGTCATGGCAGGCCCATTGCCCGCCAACCCCTTTGTGCGTGACATCATCGCCGTCACCCCGACCACGTACCACTTCGCGCGCCTGGACTGGCTCTCCGACCCAGTGCTGACCAACAACCGCCTGCCCATGGCCATCGGAGACCAATTGCCCGAGGCCAAAGCCGTGCTCAAATCCCCCAAACTGGCGGGTTTCAACCACTGGACACGCTTCCCCAGCTACACCGTCACTCCAAACCCCGACGGCGGCCACACTGTCCACATTCAGGACGTGCGCTACACCCGCATGAAGGGCGCCCGCATCGGCAAAGCCACCGTCACGCTGGACAACCAGCTTCAGGTCCTCGAGGTCTCCTTTGGCGCCAAAGACAACCACGCCCACCACTGACACCCCCTCGCTGCGCGCCCTCGTGCACCTCACCGTGGCCTTCTTCCTCATGGGCCTGGTGCGCAAACTGCGCGGCCCCAGGCGCTCACACTGGACCTATGCCTATGAGGTCTCCGTCACCACCGCACGCTGGGACTTCAACCACCGCACACGGCTGCCGCTGGACAAAGCACGCCGCTACGTCCACCGTCTGAGCCAACCCACCTCTGCCCTGCTCTACGTCCAGCGCGGCCCCTGCCCGCAGATTCCAAACGCGCTGCGCACCGCGCCGTCCCCCCAACCCGACAACCCCCAACACCCACTGCACATCCTCTACATCCCCGGCGATGACCTCGTGGGCTCTCCCCACACCCACGCCGACCTCATTGCGCGCCTGTGCCAACAAACCCAGGCCCCTGTCACCGCCCTCGACCTCAACCCCCAGGACCCACTGCCCCAACGCCTTCAGACCACCACCGCCGCCCTGCACACACTCATGGACACCGCCCCTCAGACCCCCGTCGCGCTCGTCGGTGACGGATCTGGAGGGCTTCTGGCCATCTGCGCTGCGCTGCAAAGCCCCCGCACCAACCCACGCCCCCCTGTCGCGCTCGGGCTCATCTCTCCATGGACCGACCTGCGCCCCACGAGCGCGCTGCGCAGCCAACGCAGCGACGCCGACTGGCAGCCCCTCAAAGGCCGACGCAAAGCCGCCAAAGCCTTTGCTGCAAACGCCGACCCCAACGCTCCTGTACACTGCCCAGCCATCGCAGACCTTTCAGGGCTGCCACCGATGATGATTCAGGTTGGGGATGAAGAAGCGCTCAAGGCCGACGTTGATGCCTTTGAAGCCCGCGCCAAAGAAGCCGGCGTGGCTGTGGAGCGCGAGGCCTGGGAAGAGATGTGCCACGGCTTTGCGCGCTTCTCGGATGCGACCTCAGAAGGCGAGCTGGCCATTGAGGCGCTGGCCGACTTCCTACAAAGGATGGCAGCCCCTAAGGTGCCAGACTCGATGTAAAACAAAGCCGGATCAGCACAACAAGAGATACAAAGGGGGGGGGTTTGGGCCTGGAAAGGGAGCAAAAACTCAGGGCTTGAAGTTGCGCTTGACGCGCTCCATGTAGTCCTCGCCGCTGGAGAGCGCATCTTTGGTCTCTCCCATCACCTTGGCCTCCAGGACTTTGTAGGGCTGCACGCCGTCAATGCGCACGCCGTTGACAAAGATGGTGGGGGCCGAGGTGACCTTCAAGCGCTTGGCGAGCTCCAGATCATCTTTGACCTGCTTTTTGACCTTGTCGCTCTTGCGGTCACGCTTGAACTGGGCCTCATCAAGCCCCAACTCCTTGGCGTGGGCGATGAGGGACTTGGAGTCGGTCTTGTCGCGGTTGAGCAGGAGGCGCTCGCGGTAGGCTGTGTGGGCGCCCTGGAGCTCGGCTGCGTGGGCTGCGCGGGCCACGCGGGTGGCGACCTTGTCGTCAGACTCAAAGAAGTCTTTGTAGATGACACAGACCGACTCGTCCGAGGCATTGCGCAGCTGCTTGAGCACCGTCGCTTCCTGAGCGCAGCTCTCCGAGGTCTGGTCGCAAAACACCACCACAAACCCCCAACACGCCGACAAATTGCCGTCCACGGGGCTGTCGCCCACGGGGATGCTTGGGGAGTCAGTGAAGAGAAACTTTTCGTCGTTGCTGACCTTCATCCCCAGAAAGGACAGGCCGCCGGTCATGACCACCGCCACAATGATGCCGCCGATCAACGCCGCCACCACCAACCCCGCGATGATCATCGCAGGGTTGCGACGTGTCGCCTCGGCGGGGACATCATCATCGGCCAGCGTGGGCATCTCCATGCGCGCCGTGGGAGGTTCGGCGCTGGTGGCCGCCTTTTTGACCTCTTCGGTCTGCTTCATGATCTCGGTGGGCGGCTCTTCGGCCACCGGCCGCGGCTGCTGGCTCGATTCCAGCGCATCCTGCGCCTTTTGAACCTCGTCCAACGACGGCCCATCATCCTCTCGGCTCGCCTCGTCTCTGAGCGCGCCCTCGCTGGAGAGGATCTCCTCCACCTCTTCTTCATCCATGGAGAGCATGGCCCGCGAGATGGTGGGGATGAATGGATCGGTGCGGTTGGAGATGATGCCTTGCGCCGCCAAACTGGCCTGGACATCGTCGGGATTGATCTCTGCCAGCGCGTTGGCCAACTCGCCTGCATCTGCATAACGCGCTTTAGGATCGTGGCGCAGCGCCTTCTCCAGCACCGGCGTCAACGGCGAGCCGCGCAGCACATGGGGCGGGTCCAGATCGCCGGCGTTGTAGAGCCTGAGCGCCTCCAGAAGCGTCCGCGCCGTGACCACCGGCTGGCCGGTAAGCATCTCGGCCATGATGAGGCCCATCTGGTAGACGTCCACCGCCGGGGTCACCTCTTTATTGACCAGATACTCGGGGGCCAGATAAGGCAAGGTGCCCGACAACTCGCCGGCAGCCGTCAGATTCTGCTGACCCACCACGCGGGCCACGCCAAAGTCCACAATTCTCAGTCGCCCACCCGACAGAATCAGGTTCGAGGGCTTCAAATCCTTGTGCACAATGCCGTGCTTGTGCGCCTCACCCAACGCCCTCAGGCACGGAATCAAGAGGTGAAAGAACATGTTGGGCGACATTCGCCCCAGGCGCTGCAACTCCTGGCGCAGGTCGTGACCCTCGATGTACTCCATGACAATAAACGCGCGACGCGGCGACTCCAGAAAACCAAAGTCATGCACCGTCACCACATGGGCGTTATCCAGCTTGGAGGCCACATTGGCCTCGCGCCGAAACCGCTCTTCATGGGCTTGCTGGCGAGCTTCAGTCTGCTCGTCGTCCTCTTCGGGCAGCGGCGGCAGCGGCTTGAGGACCTTGATGGCCACGCGGCGGTCTATCGTCTGGTCCTGACACAGATAAACCCACGCAAAACCGCCCTCACCCAGCGTCTTAAGGACCTGGTAGCGCTCCAGGATCACGTCCCCGATCTTAAAAGACTGGCCTGCCTCACTGGCCTTCTTGTCGTTGTCGCCCATGGACCTCCCCTGACGTCACATCCGTTGATGTCTGGAGACTATGTTTTGCTCCCCCCTCGGGTCAAGCCAAGGCGAGCAAAGCTGATTGGAACAAAGACCAAACAACGCGCGCATAGACGCGCCCATTTGCCCCACATTTTGCATCTTGACCGGGACCGGGGTCTGTGACACAGACATCCCCATAGATCACGATCCATGACCTCTACGGACGCAGCCTGCCTTGCAAACTTGCAGGCTCACAACGGCCACAGCACCACGGAGCACGCCATGACCCAGGAGCCCACACCCCACACGGTCCGCGAAGCCTTCCACCACCGCGCCCGCACCAAAATCGTCGCCACCCTGGGACCCGCCAGCAACACCCAGGAAAAAATAGGTGCACTTATGGAAGCTGGCGTCGATGTCTTTCGCATCAACATGGCCCACGGCGCTCGCCATGAGCACCAGGCGCTGATCAAAAACATCCGCGCGGCCAGCGCCACCCAGCACACCACCGTGGGCATCCTCATTGATCTGGCGGGTCCAAAAATTCGCCTGGGCACCCTCCACAGTGACCCCACCCGGTGCGAAGAGGGCCACACCTTCCGCTTTGTCCGCGGCCAGCAGGCCAAGGGCGTCGATGAATTGGTCAGCAACTACGACCGCCTCGTGGATGAACTCGACGTCGGAGACCGGGTCATGCTGGCCGATGGCGTGGTCAGCATGGTCGTCACCGAAGCCCACCCCGACTTCGCCTGCGCCAGAGTCACCAACTCCGGGGAAATCCGCACGCGCCAGGGCATCAACCTCCCAGGCGTCAAGCTCACCATCCCCACGCTGGGCCCGCGCGACCTCGACAACGCCATCTGGGCCGCAGGCGCCGATGTGGACTTTGTGGGCCTGAGCTTTGTGCGCACCGCCGAAGAAATCCAGCAGTTGACCGAGCTGCTGCGCCAACACAACTCCAACGCCCGCGTGATCGCCAAAATCGAAAAACCCGAGGCCCTCGACAACCTCGAAGGCATCGTCGACGCCGCCGGAGGCGTCATGGTCGCCCGCGGGGACCTGGGCGTGGAGATCGACGTGGCCGAGATCGCCGTGGCTCAAAAGCGGATCATCAACACCTGCGCCCGCTTTGGCAAGCCCGTCATCGTCGCCACCCAGATGCTCGACAGCATGACCCACTCGCGCCGCCCCACCCGCGCCGAGGCCACCGACGTCGCCAACGCCATCCTTGACGGCGCCGACGCCTGCATGCTCTCAGGCGAAACCGCCGTCGGCGACCACCCCCGCGAGGCGGTCGAGATGATGAACCGCATCATGCTGGCCACCGAGCGGCTCCTCAAAGAGCGCCCCAGCCCCCACGAGGCCGTCGCCACCCGCAACGTCAACCCCATCACCGCCGCCGTCGTCCACGGCGCCAGCCGCATCGCCACCCACCTGCACGCCCAGATGGTCGTCATCTCAACACGCAGCGGCGCCACCGCGCTTGTGCGCGCCAAAGAGCGCGACTTTGTCCCCACGCTCGGTGTCAGCCACAGCGCCGAGGTCCTCCAGCAAATGAGCCTCTTCTGGGGCGTCACCCCGCTGGCAGACGCCCCCATGAACGACGCGGCCGCGCTGCGCCAACACATTGACGCCTGGGGCCGCGCCGCCGGGCACCTCAAGGCTGGAGACCAGGTGGTTTACATCGCCGGAACCGGCATCGAAGCTGGCGCCCACAACTCGGTCGTGGTTCACACCGTGGAGAACGCATGAAGATCGTCGCCGACAACAACATCTCTTACGTTAAAGACGCCTTTGCGGGCATCGGCGAGGTCGTCACGCTGCCCGCGCCTGAGCTGACGCCCCAGGCCGTGGCTGATGCTGACGTCGTCTTGACGCGATCCACCGTCAAGCTCGGCCCGGCGCTGCTCCAGGGCAGCAAGGCCCGCTTTGTGGCCACCGCCACCAGCGGCGTGGACCACGTCGACCAACCCTGGCTGGCCAGCCAGGGCATCGGCTTTGCATCTGCGCACGGCTCCAACGCCAACGCCGTGGCCGAGTGGTTTGCGCTGACTCTGCTGACCATGACGCGCTGGCGCCCAGATGGCCCCAAAGGGCTGACCGTTGGCGTGGTCGGGGTCGGCGCTGTGGGCTCGCGCGTGGTCACAAAGGCCAAGGCCATGGGCTGCCATGTGTTGATGTCCGATCCCCCACTTGAGCGCGCTGGCGGCCAGGGCTTCTCCCCGTACCAGGATCTCCTGGCCAAGAGCGACGTCCTGACTTTTCACACCCCACTGGAGCGCGGCGGCCAGGACCCCACACACCACCTCCTCAACGCCGCCGCCATGGATCAGATGAAGGATGGCGCGCTGGTCTTCAACGCCTCGCGCGGCGCCGTCGTCAGCGGAGACGCCCTCATCGAGCGCATCCACAGCGGCAAACTCAACGCCGCCCTCGACTGCTGGGAGCACGAGCCCCAGATCGAGCCCGCACACGTGGCCGCCATCCCGCTGGCCTCCCCCCACACCGCCGGCCACAGCCTCGACGCCAAAATCTCGGGCACCATGATGGTCTATCAGGCCGCCTGCAAGGCATTGGGACTGAGCGCCAACTGGGATCCATCCACGGTGGCGCCGCCCACACCCGACGTCATCGACCTCGACGTGCGCGCCCTGCCCCACAACCAAGCCCTGCTGGCCGCCGTGCGCACCTTCCACACCCATGAACCTGACGACGCCATGATGCGCGCCGTGGTCCAGGATCCCGTGCCCCAGCGCGGCAAAAACTTCCGCGCCTACCGCCGCAACTACCGCGTCCGGCGCGAATTCCACACCTCGCGCCTGCGACTCCAAGGCGGCGACGCACACTTGCGCCAAAGCCTGACACAAATGGGCTTCATTCTGACGGGTTGACCCCCAAGAGGCCGCGCAACCAGGCTTCGCGATCACCGCCCTCGTCGCAAAACACCTCGGCAGACAGCTCAAAACCGTCTTCCGACGCCTCCCGCGCCTTGAGCACCTCCAAGGCCCACAACGTCAACGTCGCGCTGAAGGTGTTGTTGAAGGTGCAAAAGAGGTAATCCTCATCCCAACCGCCCATCGCAGGGCGCAAGCGCTCCTCCCACACCTGCTGCGGCAACCAGAACCAGACCTTCTCCAGTGCTGAGACCACATCCGAGCCGCTGCAGTTGCGCGGGTCCATGAACGTCGCCCAGAAATGATTGGACGCACAGGGATGGTCCACAGGCGGACGCCCTTCGTAAAGCCACATGTCCAACCAGGCCTCCAAACCAAGCTGGGACATCGCCGTCACGCGCCCGTGCCCGTCGCGCACACGAAGCGCATCAAAAATGGCCACCAACGGCTGCGCGATGACGCGCTGAGAGCCATAAAACCCATCGTCAAGACCCACAAGCACGCGCCGCAAGAGCGACGACGACCACTGGTCAAGCTCCCCCTGCATCCGCACCGCCATCGCCCCCGCTCTGAGCACCCTACGCTCGGAATCCCCGTGTTCAAGCAACGCGTGGGCCACCACCTCGACGTCTTCCCCGCCCACCACCACCAACGCCTGCCACAAACGCCACTCCAACCACCATGGCTCGTCTTTCTGAACGTTCAGCCACGCCGGAATCCCAAACCCGTCGCCTCGCTTGGCCCTCCAGCCAAGATATTCCAAAACGGCCGCCGCACGATGGGCCGGCGGCGCACTCAACATGGCCCTCCAATGCGCGCGCCGCCGGGCAAACCACAACGGCAGCGCCGTCCAACGCTCCAAGACCGGACACGCGCCCCGAAGCGTCTCCCAAACCTCGGGAATCTCCTCAGGGTTCACACAGCACAGCAGCTTCAACGCTGGACGCACGTCCTTGGGCAAGTGCTCCATGCCCGGCTCGCAGCGCTGAAGGATAAACTTCATCAACACAGCCGCCATCGACGCCGAACCCAACTCGCAAGCAAGCGCACACCAACGCCCGTCGGTCAGCGGCAGCACCTGCGGAGCTTGCCAACGCCCTGCCGCGTCCCCGTCACCCAACCGATGCAACGCCACCGCATACTCCAGCGCGTCAGGCTCCTGGCGCGCCAAAGCCTGCAACTTCCACACATCGCGCCCAGCGTCCCCCACGACCCCCAGACCCAACGCACACGCCCGCCGTGTCTGCCCGTCCCCGCTGCGAAGCCCCGCGCGCAGCGCTTTTGGCCCAACCCATCCCACGCGGGCAAACGCCAACGACACATGCTCCTGAAGCAGACCCTTGCCCGACTCCAACCAGCTCGCCAGCCAATCCCCCGCCGCCTCGCTGGCCAGCGACGCCATAAACACCGTCATCCAGTTGGCCAACCAGGTCCCAATGCAGACCGTGTGATGCTCCACCACACACTCGCAGCGGTTGTGACGGGCCAACCCCTCAGAGCGCCGCGCCAACCAACCCAACCGCTGGGCATCCAGCCTCGCCAGCACCGGCGACGGCGTCAGCAACGCTTCAGGTGCCTCCACCTCACGGTCGAGCTTCTCATCAAGTGCCTTCTCAACACGCTCGACCAACCCACCCCACTGCTCCAGATTGAGACCAGCGCGGCCCCAACACAGCCGCTCGTACGGATTGACGTTGGTGGCCTCCCACCAACGCCCATCACCAGCCAACGCCATGCGCTCCCCAACGCGGTCGTGGAGCCCAAGACCCAAAGCGGCCTCCCCCCCATCGCGCGAGCGCCACCTGGCCGCGCCCATCATGTCATCATGCTCATCCAGACTCTGACCCAACCACGACCAACGGCCTTGCACAAAGGCTGCTTCACACAGCGCCTCCCGGTCATCGGGCCAGTCTGCAGGCACCACCACAGGCGCCTCTTCAGCCACAAGCTGCGGGGCTTCCCAGGGCTCATTGCCGTCGTCGTACCAAAAACTGTCGTGGAGCTTCTCTGGCGTGCCCTTGTTGGACAAGCGCAAGCCACAACCAAGCCCAAAAGACCGCACGGCCTCCAAAAGCGCACCCCTGGCCGACTTGTAGGGCTCCTGCAAATAGGTCCGGTAACCCACAAAATCCCCAGCCGCCGTGGCACCAATGAGCTTGCGCCCCACCACATGACCGTCCTGGTTGCGCAGGTACACCACGTGTTTGTTGATGTCCAAAGCGTTGACGACTGTGCTGGCGGCGTTGGAGCCCTCTTCGAGACTCAAACAGGTGTCGAAGTAGCTGCCCATGCGCAACACCTGCAAAAGGTCGCGCTCGGTCTCCAGCCTCAGCGTTTGACCACCCACCTCCAACGTCTGCACAAAACCCTTGATCCAACGCTCGGTTTGCCACCCCTTGGCGCGGGCCAACCATCGCGCGTTGACCTCCCGCAACGCCAACGCCGCCTTGGGAGCCCTGACCTGACGCACAAAGGATCGCCAGACCTCAAAGTTGATCTGCTCCGCTGGCAAAAGAAGCACCACCGCGTCAAACCCCGCTGGCAGCTCTCGCTCTCCAATGGGCTCGCCCACCAGCCCTTCCAAGGCCTTGTGCGTCGCCCCGCGCAGACAGCGCTCCAGGCTCTGCACTTTCAACCGTTCAGTGGCGCGCATCAAACGATTGCGTTGGCGCTGGCGCAGCGCCGCAAGGCGCCCTTCATTGCGCTGTGGATCGGTCAACGACTCCAACCGCCGGGTCAGCGCCGCGCGCTTGGCCCCATCCACACCAGGCTCATCCAGCGCCGCGCGCAACCAACGCGCCTGTGAAGCGCGCTTGCGCTCCCCCTCCAAACCCTCCAGCAACGCCGCCGAAAAGCTTTCCCCAAAACCCGCCTCGCGCCGATGATGGAGGTAGGTGTCCAGCAAATGCGCCTCCACGCCCAACGCGTCCTTGAGCGCGCTGTAATGAGGCTCAGGAGGCGCATTGACGCGCACCTGCTCCCAGGCCTCCAACGGACCCACCAACGCCCGGCCTTGACGCTCCAAGACCCTGACCACCGCGTGCAGACGCTCCACCCGGCCATGAAAGTCCTGGCCTTTGTTGGCCCGGTTCAAAAACGTCAACGTCAACGCGCTGTCAAAGCGGTAGGTCCCCGCCGCAAAAAGCCCGCGCAGCCACTGACTGTCCGCATCGATCAGGTCTGGGCGGTGTGCCTTGAGCCGCTCGACCAGCGCCAGATAACGCTGCAAGCGCTCGCTTGGAACATCCACAAAATCGTGGAGCATCCACTCTTCAAGCCCCAACACCAACGCCCGCACATGATCCAGGCGCGGCACGCCCATGTCGTCGAGCCGCTTGCGGGGGAGCTTATCGCGGTGGCGCTGCAACCATGACCAGGCCTGCCGAGCAGCGTCCCCATCTTCGATCTCCACCAAACACGAGCCAAAAATCGACACACACCAAACGGCCTTGGGCGCCTCACCTGGCCAACGCATCCCTGGCTGACTCAGCACCACCTCCAAGACAGACCGCCGCCACCGCTCGGTGGGAAAGGTGGCGTCTCGACGCCGCCGCGCATGTCCCAACCACACCCGCACCATGGCCTGAGTCATCGCCTCCAGACCCTGCCCGAGGTGTGCCTCAGCAGCTCGCTCCAGCTCCACCGGATGAACATCGCCCCCCAACTCCTCGCCCGACCAGCGCGCAAAGAGGGCCGCGAGTCGATCGCTGCAATCACGCGACTTCAACCGCTGCAATCTGCCCAGCAGCTCCTCTTCCTCATCGTCGTTGCCTCCTCCTTCGACAGCCACCCGACTGCGCTGGACCAGTTGCACAAAGCGGCCAAGCCGCGCCGGCACACGCACTCGCTCGACGCGCCCCCACGGCGCCAACAAAAGCTCCAACGCGGCCGCAGCTGCCTCGGGACCATAAAACGCCTCCAAACCAAGCGCCGCACACGCGCTCTCATGCAAATGCTCCGGCCAGCGGCACGCCACCGCCAACGACACCAGCTTCTGCCCATGCTCACCCAGCAAAATGACCAGCGTCTCCACCGAAAACGCCGACAAACGCCGCGCCTGGCGCTGCAACGCCGCAGGCAAATGCCGCTCCCAATCCCCCCGATGGCCGTGGTGCAAGAGCACCGCCCTGGCCCAGCGGCGCAGCGGCTCGGGTGCAGATTGCGACAAAGAGGGCTCAAGCGCGGCCACCAACCGCTCATCCCAGCCCTGCGCGACGACCGCCGCCGGCCAACGACCACAGAGCGAGGACGCTCTTAGCGCAAGCGTCTCCATCACCCACAACGCGCTCTCGGGCGGCGCGCTGGCGGCCTCCAGACAATGGTGCAACGCAGACATCTGCGCCAAATCCCGCTCCACGCGCCCACGCAGCCCCTCTATCGCCTCCATCGTCCAGGAACGCAGCGGTTTATGACCATCGCCAAGCAGTTGCTTGAGGCGAGGACTGGGGGCAGTGGCCTTGAGATGATAGGCCGTCTTGCCGAGCATTCCAGGGGTAATGATGCTGGTGTGTGAGGCACCCAGGAGGCCCGCAAGCTTGGCTGGAACAGGCACTGAAGGCTGGAGCAGCGCGCTGGCCAACGCCGCTGTGTCAGGGGCTCGCCGTGGCATATTGGCCAACGTCTGGAGTTGACCCCCCTGAAAAACCATCACGGCGTCGTCGAGGTGCGAGAGGTAGCGCAGCGCCCGGGCGATGTCTCGGGCAACATGATGATCTTTGTGGGCCATGGGCTCCAAAAACGCAGTGGGTGAGTGTATGGCAAAGGGTGGGTCTGGCGCAGGTCAGCGTCAAGTCCGCCTTGACAGTCAAGGCGCGGTGGTTTTCATCTTCGTCAAAGACAGTCCACACACCGAGCATTTTCCCCATGGAATTGTTGGCCAAGCGATACGAGCTGCGCGAAGAAATCGGGCGAGGAAATCAGGGGATAACCTACAAGGGCTACGACCACCAGAGGGGCGAGTTGGTGGCCATCAAGGCGCTGCACGTCTCCAAGGCGCAGGACTGGAAGAGCATTGAACTCTTTGAGCGCGAGGGGCACGCGCTGGAGGGCATCGACCACCCGTCCATCCCCACCCACCTGGACACGCTGAGCGTCGAAAAAGATGGTGACGTGCGGCTTTATCTGGTCCAGCAGTTCATTGACGGCCAAAACCTCAAGGAGAGATTGAAACGCCGTGGGCGCTCTGACCCCGAGCATGTCCGCGCCGTGCTGGAGAGCATGCTCCAGGCCCTTGATTCGCTGCACCAACGCGTGCCGCCGATTGTCCACCGGGACATCAAACCCTCCAACATCCTTGAGACCAACGACGGACGGTGCTTTCTGGTGGATTTTGGGGCCGTTCAGGTGGCGACCATGGCCACGGTGGGCGGCTCGACGGTCATTGGGACCCCAGGTTACATGCCCATGGAGCAGCTCATTGGCCGCGCCAGCCCCGCCAGCGACCTCTACAGCCTGGGGGTGACCCTGTGCATGCTCTGGACCGGGATTGAACCCACCGATGTGGAGATCAAAGACAACAAACTCCTCTACAAAAACCACCTGCCCAAAGACCACGCGCTGGCCACGATCTTGCTTTCCATGATTGAGCCGTCTGCGGAGCGCCGTCCCCACAGCGCCGCCGAACTCTTGGAAAGGGTCAAACGAACCAAAGGAGCCAAAAGCGTTCAAAAACCCACCAAGCCACCGCTGGAGACCGCCCCAAAACCCGTCAAACCAACCCAAACCCCACAAAGCAACGACATCCACGACTGGCACCGCCGAGCGCGCACCGCCACGGCACCTTGGAGTCTGGGGTTTGAGATCAAAGCGGTGGAGAGCGACGCCAAGGGGCTCAAAAAACTGGGGTACCGGCCGTCTGAAGAGTTTAAAAAGGCGACAAAGAAGCTCTTGAAGGACTGGGAACTGGTAGGACACTACGCGCTTCAGACCGCAAAGCCCGCAACCATCCGGTATCTGAACGCCGATGGCTACAAAACCAACAACCACGAGGCGTTCACCTATCGACGCAGCCCAGATGGCCAAACGCTGCTGAGGCACACGCACACCGACGGTGTCTATCTCATCACCTTTCTGGCCGATGGGCGCAGCATCGCCACAGGAAACCGGCCCATGGGCGGCGGCTTTCAACCCGGCGATGTCCACACCACCGTGCAAAGCAGCCTGCCGGTAATCCTCTCAAGACACCGCAAGGAGGTCGCCTTTGCCATCAAACGCGGCGCCTCGCCCATTGCCCACGTCCCAGCCCGATGGGCGTGGGGATGGGAGGCCGCTGCCGGCGTCCCTTCCAACATCGACGTCGCCAGGGAAAACCACCAGCGCTATAGAACGGGGCGCCTGAGAGTTAACGCTGCTTGGAGGTGTGGTATGATGGGCTGAAACCAAAGGGGAGGCCCAGAA
>CAKZKQ010000630.1 GCA_937123825.1 uncultured Pseudomonadota bacterium | reverse complement strand
GGCACCATCAAGCTCTCCAAGCTGACCCCCGCCAACATCCGCGCGCGCCTTAAGACGACCCAATGGACGGTCTGGCGCGAAGACCGCCCCGAGGCCATCGACGGCTTCGTCATCGTCATCACGCGCCCCGACCACGTCGGCGGCTCCATCATGCACCACAAATGCGCCAGCGCCGACGAGGCCCGCACCACCCGCGACGCGCTCTCGGTCACAGACGGGACGGTCTCCGTCCAAGATGGCCGCCTGGTCGTCACCATCTCCGTCCTCGACGACGACCAGGGCGGCGCCGAGCAGCTCGCCGATGTCATCCTTGCCCCATGACACAACCGCTCAAAGCCCGTTGCCCAAAGCCACAACGCAGCCCATCGACCTCAAACACCATTTGACACAGCGCTCCCACACCGACACCGTCAGAGAAACTCTGGCTACCACCCACACAATGGACCAACCGCTTTAAACACAGGCAACACCCGTGAAAGACTTTCTCGCATCCCATCACCCTGAAGTCTTCAAGCACATTACCGCACTCGATGGCTGCCCGCTGGGGCAAGGGCTCTCCCTGTCCATCCACACCTCACAACATGACATGATACCGCTGGGCTTTGTGGCCCTTGGAGAAGCCCCCGGCGGCAACTGGGTCGCCTTTGATACACCGCTGGATGGCACCGCCTCTCGCGGCTGGTTCATCGGCTCAGAACCATCGAGCTTTGTCTGGGTCGGCGCCACCCTCGAAGACTTCCTGACCGACCGCATGCACCTCTTTGACGATGACGACGACGAAGACGCTGTCGACGAGTTGGCCAGAGCCTTTCAAAGCGCAGGCTTTGAAATCCCGATGGACAACCCCATCGAATACCGCATCAAAGAACGCGCCGCTGGCCCCAGAACACTCAAACAGCACCTCAGGACCTACCCTCCCAATCAACTTGAGTTGACCCTCCACACCACCCAAAACCACCCCCGCATACGGGAATGGGGCTGGATGGCAGGCAAGCTCCTGCGCAGAACCGACCCCAACCAGGCCGCCGCCCTCTACACCCGCGCCTTCAACGAACCCGCCCGTACAGGGGGGACCGTCAACCCACTCACCCCGCGCCACTGGCTCGACGGATGTGGTGGCCCCACCGCCCCGCTCCTGGCCGACCCCGCCATCGCAGGAGAAGACCTCTCAGGCTGGCTCCAGGAAGCACAAAAATCCCTGGCCGCAGCGGACCATCGCGCCGCGCTGCGCTGGACCGTCGACGCCAACTACACCTTTGGCACCCGAGCCCCCTTCAGCCAGCTTATGGACGCGCTCGCCGCAGCCTCCCCGCAAAGCCCTCTGGCCGCCTACTGGAACGCCCTGCGCCAATAACACACCCCACCCCAAAGGCCGCCCATGCCCGATGAACACTACATCAACCCCAAACTCGCCTCCCTCTACGATCTGGACAGCGGCTGGTCCATCGAGCGCGACTTCTATGTGCGCTTTGCAGGCCCAACGACAGACCACCGGGTCCTCGACATCGGCTGCGGCACAGGCCTCATCAGCCGCCGTCTGGCCCAAAACGGCCACCACGTCGTCGGCGTGGACCCCGCCAAAGCCATGTTGGAGACTGCGCGCCGCAGCCCCGGCGGAGACAAGGTCCGTTGGGTCTGCGCCACCGCACAGGCCATGGACCTCGGACAACGCTTTGACCGCATCATGATGTCCGGCAACGCCTTCCAGGTACTGCTCAACAACGATGATCTCCACGCCGCCCTCACAGCCATGCACCGCCACCTGGCCCCAGATGGACAGATCGCCTTTGAAACCCGCAACCCACGCCTGGACTGGGCCAAGCGCTGGGACTACCAGATGACCCTGGACACCCCCCAGGGCACAGTCCACGAGCGCAGAACCTTCCTGGCCAGAGACGGAGACTTCCTGACGTTTCGCCTGGAGTACGACTTCGACGACGGCCAGCGGCTCACATCGCAGAGCCTGCTGCGCTTTTGGAGCCGCCAGGACGTCGAAACCCACCTCCGACAAGCAGGCCTGAAGGCAGCGGCAATCTATGGGGACTGGGTTGGAGGTCCAATCGACCCCAACACCTCTGAAGAGATGATCTTCATTGCGGAAATCGCTTGAAACGCCGCGCCGCCATACCCAAAACAAGCCATAAAACCCTGCGGCACGCTCACATCCAGCCACAAAAACAGGATCCCCCATGGCCAACAAGCTCGACATCCTCAACTGCGCCGCATCGGGCAAGGTAGAGTTCCGTTTTGTCTGCCCCAACACATGGGAGCAGATGCAAACCACCGACTCGGACAA
This sequence comes from uncultured Pseudomonadota bacterium, assembly GCA_937123825.1. GTDB lineage: Bacteria > Myxococcota_A > Bradymonadia > Bradymonadales > CAKZKQ01. Next base: position 2,647 of record CAKZKQ010000630.1, on the reverse strand, counting down.
CAAACGCTTCTGCACACAGTGCCAGCGCAACGTCTTCAAGTGCCACAACGCCAATGAAGCCGCCCTGCGGGCCAACCAGGATGAGTGCATCGCGGTGCCAGACTGGCTGGCGCACGAGGCCAGGCAAGATGAACGGCCAGAGCGGGTGCTCATCGTCGGACAACCAACGCCTTTGCGGAAGCGTCTGGCCAACATCGTGCAAAAACGGCTTGATGAAGGGTCAAAAACCGATTCATAACCGCGCAATGCCCACAGAAAAGCGGACCAAAGGTGGACACGATGGGGAAAAAAGCCTTCCAAGCACTCAATCTGGCCATCGCAGTGGGCTTCACGGCCGTATTTGCTGCGGTGGTGGTGCCCGCGCTGGTGGAGAACCCGGACATCATCGGGGCCTTCGGCGCGGGTTTCGTCAATCCCTTCGCCTCGGGGTACGCCTCCGACGTCTTCTTCTGCTGGGGAGCGCTGGCCGTCTGGGTCATTTACGAGGCCAAAACCCACAACATTCGCCATGGATGGGTCTGTTTGGCGCTCGGCGTGGTCCCAGGGGTTGCCGTAGGCCTGTCGCTCTACCTTATTTTGCGTCAGCGCCAGCTTCAGGAGCACGCTTTGGACCCCAAAGACGCCTGAGCCAGCCCCTCCAACGGGTCACGGCGAGCATTTGACGATGTATTGCTGGGCGCCGTCGCTGAACATGCCGGTGGGGGCCATTCCCAGGCGCTGTGCCAGGCGGATGGAGGCCTCATTTTGAGGGTCGATGAACGCCTCAACCTCAGCGCAGCCCTGCAAGCGGGCCCATTCGAGCGCGGCCAGCGCCGCCTCGGTCATCAAACCACGTCCCCAGGCTGCTGGCACCAGGTGGTAGGCCACCTCGGCGCGTGCACCAAGCCCGTTAAAACCCACGATCCCCACAAAACGACCGGTCACGACCTCGATCAACGCCCATCGACCACCCCACCCGGCCTGCGCCGCCTTCAGCCAAAAGTCGATGATCCGGTCGCTGGTGCTTGCATCCAGCGCAGGAATGACCAACCTCTCGCCGTTTGCATCCGAAACAGGCCCAGAATACCTGGCCACTGGCTCCGCTGACCACAACTCGAACATGCCTGCGCTGTGCGTCATGTTCAACGGCGTCAACAAGAGGCGTTCAGTGCGTAGAGTCGGCAAGACGAGCGGCTTTGCGGGGGAGTTCATGGGGTCATCGTGCTCAAATGGACAAGGTGCAAACACGGATCAGGAACGAGCACCGACCAAGATCGGCGCTGCGCCATCATCGTAGCGTCACTTGGCAATGTGCAAGTGCTTTGCGCACCCATCGCCGGTGAGATTTGAAACGTCTTTCAACCTTCCAACCAGAGGAGCATCATGACCGACCCTCCCCCCGACATCTGCAGTGAAATCATCAGCGCACGCGACGCAGGACACGTCACCTGCGCCATCTACACCGGCGACGACATCCTGTCGCGCGGCCAACGCCTGGGGACGCTGGGTTTTAGAAACCTCAAAGAACCCAATTGGACCGAGGCTTCTCCCGAACGCGCGCTGCAATTGCTGGCCTGGTGCCTGCATCGCGACCTGGCCTACGACAGCCAAATCATGCCCCATAACCAGGCGCTCCAAATGGCCGGCGCCTTTCTGGAGCGTTTGCCCGAAGGGTGTCGGCTGCTGACCAACACTGGCAGCCTGCTCTCCTCCAGGCAGGCCAAGCGCACTTCGTGGAGTTGGAGCCCAATCACCCACTCGACCTTTGACACCGGCATCATCGCCCAAAAAGATCGCGGCGTGGTGGGGGTGCTCTGGTTTGAAGACGAGGATTGAGCGCGAGCCATGCCACAGCCAAACCAGACACCGCCGCCTGGGCTGCTCATACGCCCTTTGCTCCCAAGAGACCCCAAAGACTTTGAAGCCGCCTTTGCCGCCATTGGCTGGCACAAACCTGCCAGTCAATACCAACGCTATCTGCAAGAACAATCGCGCGATGAGCGGCTGGTCTTTGTGGCCACCGGCTCTGACGGCGCCTTTAGGGGATACACCACCCTGATGTGGGTGTCGGACTACGAACCCTTTAAAGAGCGGCGTATCCCCGAAATCAAAGACCTCAACGTCTTGCCGCACTTTCGCCAGCGCGGCGTGGGCACCGCACTGATTCAAGCCGCAGAGCGCGCCGCGCACCAGCGCCACCACACCATCGGTATCGGGGTCGGGCTGACCTCTGATTATGGCGCCGCCCAACGCCTCTATGTTCGCCTCAACTACATCCCTGACGGGCGCGGCATCGCATACCAGGGCAAACCCCTGACACACGGCGACCAAACCACGGTGGATGATGACCTTGTCCTCTACTTCACCAAAAAGCTTGGCGGCGCCTCACAATAAGACTTGAAAAACCAGATGCAATAACCAAGATAAAACCCTGCAGTGTGTGCCGGTAGACTTCGACTTCTGTTTGAAATGTGGGGACCTCAAATGCCCAGACCCATCTGTGCGCAGCAACTCCAACATCACAATCGATTGGTGCACCATGGCCGCAAATCAACCAGTCCAAAAGCCATCATCGCCTGGTTTTGTGCGCTGCTTATGGTGTTGACCGCGTGCACCGCACAAGAAGAAGTGTCTGACGATCCAGCGCCGCAGTCAGATGTGGAGCCTC
>CAKZKQ010000629.1 GCA_937123825.1 uncultured Pseudomonadota bacterium | reverse complement strand
CCGGGTGCAACTGGTGTGTTCCGAAGAGGGGTGCGACCGGGTCACTGACCCGGTTGGTGATGGGCCGCAATACACGTTGAGGTTTCAGTGGGATGGGGTGCAAGAGGCCAGACGCGTGGAGGGAGGGTTTCGGTTGTCGGTGGTGGGAATGAAGAGACCGCTGTGGCTTTGGGAGGAGCATTTTGTGGGCGCGCGTGGGTTTGAGGCGTTTGTGGCGCTTTTGCGCGCGGCTGTGGATGAGGAGGTTCTTGTGGATTTGGGTTCTGACGCGGGTTTTGGGGGCGATCACGGGGAGGAATGAGGCGTGCATGGAGATTGGGAGGTTGTGTACCTGGGGGCACCCGCCGACGTTCGTGAGTTGGAGATCCGTTTGGAGCGTCGAGGGGTTGAGACCTACGTGCCTGAGCGGATTCAAACCGGTGGAGATTATTATGGCAGGGCCAAGAGGCTGGAGAAGTATGGGTTTCCCATCTTCCGTCTGATGGTCCACAAAGATCGCCTGGAAGAGGCGCAGGCAATCCTCGATGGGCCACCGGACCCGCCTGTGCTGGTTTCGGTGGAGGGCAATGAACACCTCTTTCCTTGTGAGGACCCCAGCTTTGAGCCGGTGTGTCCCGGTTGTGGTGGACGGTCGTTTGTGGCGCGGAAGCTGCCGTCCATCGGTCGGTTTTCGTTGGGGGTCTTCCTGGTGATGGTGGTTTTGATTGCCGCCAACATCCTGGGAGCGTCCTTGGCCGTCTTATTGGTCATGTATGCGGCCTTCATGGCGGCGATTTGGAAGATCGACTACTCCAGCAAGCACCGCTGCACGGCTTGCGGCAAGCGCGTGGTCTTAAGAGACATCCGTGGCGACTACCAAAAAACCAAAAGGTCGCTTTGGGACCGACCGCTGGGGGATCGGAGGGAAGGTCAGGCCAGACAAACACCCGCCGTGAGTGAAGAGCGCCGCCGCTGATTTTGAGTCACATCGGCCACCAAAGGGCTCCAAGAGCCGTGGGACGCTGCTTTTGGGACTCCTGAACCCCAAGTCAGACTCCGCTCAAAGGCAGCGTCCCATCAGTCCCCACTCCCTCAAAGGGGTGATGCGATGTTTGTGTCACCGTTTACAGTCATCTGGCAGTGTCTTAACTTGAATGGAGAGTCCCAGAACTTTCTTAGACCTATGCAGCGGGGGTGCCATGCACGGAGATTGGAGGCAGGTGTTGCTGGGATCGGGCGCAGAAGTTCAGGCCATGGAGACGTGGCTCAATCAAAACGACATCACCACTTATGTCCCCGAGAAGGTCACGGCGGAGAGCCACCGGACATGGTGGGGGATTGAGACCAGCGAGGAAGATCGTCGAGCCCACCACCTGGACGAGCCCGTCTACCGGTTGATGGTCGACAAGAAAGACCTCGAGCAAGCCATGGCGCTGGCGGACACCTACCAGCCCACATTGGTCCCGCTCGAAGAGGTGGAGCATCTGCTGCCCACCGACTCGCCCACCTTCGAGCACGTCTGTCCGCACTGCGGTGGAAAGACCTTTATGAAGCGCAAAGTCATGCCCCAATATGCCATGGCGGGCAGCTCGGCGTTGGTGTGGGTTGTGGGGATGGTGCTTTCGATGTCGTGGCCGATCTGGGCGGCGCTGGGGTTGTTGGCGCTGGCCATTGTCACCCACGTCTTCTACCGCGCCCATCACCGCTGCACCCAGTGTCACACCGCGGTTGAGTTGAGCGCCATTCTGGTCGATGCCGCATCACAGGACAAACCCTCGGCGACCGAACCCCAGGATGCGCAAGTCGCATCAACCGCTCATGTGGCCGCCGTTCAGCAGAAATGACACTCGCTCCCCATCAATTGAAGGGGCTCCAAAGCGCCAAAATCATCCGCTGACCACCCAATCTGATTAGGGCGTGTTTGCAAAATCTCCCATCGACATGCGGCCCGATGACAACGATCCCGTCGTCATCAATGCTCGACGAACCTCCAGTTCGTCTGCGCTCTCTTCCTCGGCCTCGATGCCATCGCCCTCGCCTGTCTCGGTCCTATTTTGCAAACACGCCTTAGCAAATGCCCTTTCTGCTGAGTCGTGCTTGGTGTGGTGGGGATTTTTGGTGATGGAGGGAGGTGAAGCATGCATGGAGATTGGGAGGTGCTTTATGTGGGAGCGCCCGCCGAGGTTCGAGAGCTTGAGTCGCGGTTGATACGCCGCAACATTGAGACGCTGGTGCCCGAGCGCGTTGATGGCAGCATGGGTTATGGCGGTAATGGGCCTGTCGATGAGCACGGCGTGCCCATTTATCGGATTATGGTCCCCAAGGCGATGGTGACCGAGGCCACTGAAGTGCTTCAAGGCGCGCCGGATGCGCCGGTGGTGGTGCCGCTCGAAGGCAATGAGCATTTGCTCCCAAGCGAAGCGTCGGCCTTTGAGCCAGTGTGCCCTGGTTGTGGCAACAAAACCTTTGATGAACGCAAGCTGCCCTCGATTGGCCTGCTCGCATTGGCGTTTGTGGGTCTTCTTGTGATCACCGGCGCGCTCCGATCGTTTGAAGCGCCCATTGCTGCGGTTCTTGCCGTCATCGTGGCGGCGTTTGTGGGGGTTTGGAAGCTCGACCTTGGCAACAAGCACCGCTGCACATCGTGTGGACGACACGTCACGCTGGATAAAATCCGGCAAGACCGCCAAGCGCCAAACCAACCATCGCAGCAGAGCGCGGCGCATCAATCCAAAGAAGAGGCCGCGCTGCACCAAACCCACCAGCACTGAGCCCCGAGGCCCAACGTGATCAAAGACCATCCGGAGCGGGGATGCCGTAGTTCTTTTCGATCAACTCCATGTCCAGGCGGTAAATGTCGGTCATAAACTCGACTCGCCCCCCCTCATGCACCTTGGTGGTGATGTAGTCGGTGTGGACCGCTGGGCCCTGGCTGAGGTTGACCCGGTAGGATTGGCGCCCGCCAGCGTTGATGCGCACGCGACGGCGAGTCCAGGATGGATCTTCTTTGCTGACGATGTAGAAGGCCAGCTCCAGTGGGTCCTGGACCCTCATGCAGCCGTGTGAGTAGGCCCGCACCGGGTTTTGGAAGTGCCCCTTTTTGGGGGTGTCGTGCATGTAGACGTCGTACTTGTTGGGGAAGAGGAACTTGACCTTGCCAAGGGCGTTGTGGGGCCCTGGGGTCTGGCGCAATGCTTCGGCGCCGTTGCCGTGCACGACGACTTCGTAGCCGTGAGCCTCCAGGTACTCGGGGTCGTTTTCGGCTTTGCGCATGATCTCTTTGCGGATCCGCCACGGCACCGTCCACGAGGGGCTGAAGACGACCTGCTCCATTTTGTCGCTGAAGATGGGCGTGGCGTCGGGGAAGGTCCACTCGCGCGTGCGCTTGTGCTGGTAACGCTTGCGGCTGCCCACCACGATCCGAAAGCGCAGCTTGCGCTCACCGCCGTCCCAAAGCTCGCCGTGGAACTCGGGGATGTTGATGTGGACGTAGTAGTCGTCCTTGCCGATCCGCTCTTCGCGCAGGCGCTGGAGGTTGACCTCAAGCTGCGCCACGCGCCAATCGCAGGGGATCTTCATGGCCTGGAGCAGCTCGTAATCGATCCAGGCCTTGGCGTAGAGCTGGTTGAACTTGCGGTACTCCAGCAGCGCCAGGTCAAAGGCCTCGTCCCACGTTTCATCAATGGGGCCGTCATAGAGCCGCTCGCCTGCCAGCCGAGCCTTGACCAGGCTGACGGCGTTGTCGGGCCGCCGAGTGCGCTTGCTCCAGCGGGTGATCTGACCGCGCCTGGGGCGCTTCATGCGGGGCATCTTGACCGGCCAGCCGCCCGCCGCAGCGATCTCCCGGTAATGGGCCAGCGCCCACACCAGGAGCTTGTATTGGGGGTTGGTGGGCACGAGCGCGTCCATCAGCGCGGTGGTCGCCGCGCCGCCGTCGTTCTGCGCTGAAGCGGCCACCAACGATGCCATCAAGGTCCGCTGGCGCGCGGTGACGAGCTTTTTGTCGCTCTGAGAGATGCGGTCGGTGTCCGGCACGTCATGGAGGTTGAAGTGCTTCATGTCGTGCGCGTAGCGCAGCGCCCCGTCGACCAGGAGCAGTTCGGCCTTGGCGGAGGTCTCTTCGACCGCCGTCAGCGCCTCGCTGGCGTTGTTCTGCCACGCCACAAAGTCCGCGCCGTGTTCTGAAACCAGCAGCGCCTCAAGGAGCGCCTCGTCACCCTGGGCAGCCAGTGGCGTCAAGGCCGCTTCGGCTTGCGGCGTCAGCGCCGGAGTCGGGGTTTCGAGTTGTGCGCGGGCGTTGGCGTTGCGCTCTTCGAGTGAAATCAAGAGCGCTTCGAGCTTGCCCAGGTGGTAATCCTGGGGGTTGAGGCCGTGGTTGCGGGCGTCCTGGAGAACACCAAGAAGCGCCAGCGCGTGGGGGCTCAGTTGACCGCCCTTGATGTAGAGGCGCTGGCCAGCCATCTGATAGCCCTCCTGCACAACGCCGGGTTGATGCAGACCATCGGCGGAGGTGGAGAGGCTGGCCGGGGTGCTGGCCACGGCCCGCTCGGTGAGCAGGGTCGTCAGCCTGTCCTTGAAGCTCGCCAGTGGCTCGGCGGCGCTGGCTTTGGCCGCCGATGGCACCCCATCGGCTTGAACCGCGTCTCCCGACTGGCAAGCGGCCGCGCTGAGGCAGAGCCAGGCGGCGCTTGTCCAGAGCCCGCGTCGCAGCCAGGCGCGCGCAAGTTTGTGGGCGACAGGTGGCTTTTGAGGGCCTTGGGGTGAGAAAGGCGAGCGCTGGCGAGTGCTGGATGGGGCGGTGCTTTGCCGCAGGTGCTTGAACATCTCTGTCACATACTGCTTTGGGGCCTTGAGGGGGTTGTGTCTCTCAAGCGCCCTTGCACATCCAAAGAAAGGGTCGGCGTCCCCTGGTTGGGTCGATACCATAAATGTGGTCAGGGGTGTCGTCAATTCCGTGTCTGTCAGGGTGTTCAGTGGGGTGGGGCGTATGCTGTGGACATTGGGGGCGGTTTTAGAGATAACAGCCCCTTGTGTGATGTCCGGTCTATTGGTAGAGCACCGGGCTGGCTGCGTGTGCGGCCAACAATGGTTGTGATGGTATCCGGGTGAGTGTCATGGCGGAGCAAGACGGCGGTTTACCGCAAGAACAGTGGATGATGGCCACGGGGATGCCCCTGCAGAGCATCCCCAGCGAGAGCGATGGGCGCAACCCCCGCGCGCTGGGGTTTTTGGTGGGGGCGTTGGTCTTTGGGGGGATCGTGGCCTTTGTGGCGTTCAAGCTCACCGGCGGCGCCATGAGCCAGATCGCCGATCCCGACAGCCCGGCCATCGCCAAAATCCACGCCGAGGCCGCAGGCCGAAGCCTTGGCTACCACGCTCCCAAAGTCGCCACCCATGTGGCCAGCCACTCCAGATCGGGCTCGGTCCACCGCGTGCCTCAGGTGATCTACACCGTGCACACCGGCGGCTCGCTCAAAGACATCTCGCGGATCTTTGGCATGCCACTGGAGCTGCTCAAGACCCTCAACCCTGGCGTGCCCGAGGACCGCTTTCTGGGTTCGGGGTCGCGCGTGACCGTTCACCTCGACGGCGTCACGGTGCCAGAGCCCGAAGACAAAAAACCACTCCTCCACCCCATGGTCGGCGTGCCCATGCTCGACGGCAAAGGCCGCCGCGTGCGTCGCCGCAGCGTGTCCTGGGGCACGGCGCTGATGGTCAAGTCGCTCGACAAGGCGCTCAACGTCTACGGCGACGCCTACCCCGAGGGGCCGGTGGTGATTGTCAGCGACATGAGCCGGCGCGGCGGCGGCCGCCTCAAGCCCCACCACACCCACCGCGAAGGACGCGACGTGGATTTGAGCTACGTGCCAGTGCCCAAGCACGACAACGGCGGGTTCTTGAAGATGAAGCCCGGCGTCTTTGATGTGGAGCGCAACTGGACCTTCATCAAGGCCATGGTCGACACCGGACAGCTGCGTTTGATCTTGATGGATTGGAAAATTCAGAAGATGCTCTACAAGCACGCCAAGGAGGTGGAGGGGATGGACAAGTTTGAACTTGAGCGCCTCTTCCAGTACCCACGCGACCGCGAAGAAGAGGTGGGCTTGATCCGTCACTGGGACAACCACAACGATCACATGCACGTTCGCTTTGCCTGCCCACCCAGCATGCCGAACTGCGAATGACCCCCGGGGCCGTATGTCCACGTCCAAAGACCTCTACCAGGTCCTGGAGATCCCGACCGACGCCGATGACGTCACCTTGAAGAAGGCCTACCGGCGTCTGGCCAAGCGCTACCACCCAGATCTCAACAAAGGCTCCGCCGACGCCGAAGAGCGCTTCAAAGAGGTCGCCTACGCCCATCAGGTCTTGAGCGACCCCGAAAAACGCAGGCTCTACGACCAGTTTGGTCATGACGGGCTCGTCGAAGGCTTCGATCCCAAAACCTACGAGCACGCCTCGTCCTGGCAAGGCTTCACCGGCAACGCCAACGCAGGGGCCGGGGCGGGCGTCAATTTTGGGGATCTGCTCGGCGGCCTCTTCAGCCACATGGCCGCCGGAGGCCCCATGCCCGGCGGGTTCGCCTCCGGTTTTGCCAAGGCCCCCGCGTCTCAACCCGCCGAAGACATCGACCTCAAACAAAAGGTCAGCCTGCGCGACGTCGCCGCAGGGACCAGTGTCGAGGTCCGCTACCCTCGCCGCACCCAGTGCAAGCGCTGCTACGGTCAAGGGGCCGAGCCAGGCTCACAAGCCCGCGTCTGCGGCGTCTGCAATGGTCTGGGCCGCAACAAACTCAGCCACGGCTCTGTGCTCTCTGGGCAACCCTGCCACAGCTGCAACGGCACTGGGCGGCGCATCGAGACCGTCTGCCGAAAATGTGCTGGCGTTGGCGTCACCCAGGAGGAGCAAATCCTCAAGGTCCGCATCCCGCAAGGCGCCCGGGACCAAGGCCGCGTTCGCGTCCGGGGCAAAGGCCACGTCGACAAGAACGGCCAGTGCGGAGACCTCCTGGTCCGCCTGGAGGTCCACAACGACACCCAATTTGAGCGGCGCGGCGACGATCTCTACGTCACCCTCCCCATCCCCATCCCCGAGGCGGTCCTGGGCGCCGTCATTGACGTGCCCACCCTGACCGGCTCCCTCAAAATGACCATCCCGCCCGGCACCGACGCCAACCGGCGGCTGCGCCTTAAAGGCAAAGGCATGCCCAAACGCGACCAGATCGCCGGAGACCTCTACGTCAGCGTCCAAATCGTCGTGCCGCGCCATATCGACAAACTCTCCCAAGGCCTCATCGAACACTTTGCCGAGCTCAACCCCCAAAACCCTAGGGAATGAAGGGGGACGGCCCTGATGGTGTGTCAGGAACCACAGAACTCACTGTTTGGGACGGCCCTGATGGCGCTATAGGCCACAGAACTCACTCGCAATAGCGCTGCTATGGCTTCGTTCGTCCTGAAGGC
>CAKZKQ010000628.1 GCA_937123825.1 uncultured Pseudomonadota bacterium | reverse complement strand
TTTGCCGGCAGATCTGGGGCTGGAGCGCTGGTTGTGTGACGACGAGGTGCCGTTGGTTTTGCGCCAGTGGTTGACCGAGACTTTCAAGCTGGCCGATCGCCACTTGCAGCACTTGATTGGGGTGTTGGTCGAGGCTCACAAGGAGGCTCAGTCTGAATCCGATGCGGTGCGCTCGGCGGCGCTCCTGGAGGCGTTGGCCAAGGCCGTCTTTGCGGTGGCGGATGAGCCAAGCCGGGTCAAGGAGATCGTGTCGAAGCACAAGATCCACCGTTTGAGGGTGGAGACGGACCAGGGCGGCTTTGATCGCGTGTCGAGGTTGCTCAGCCCAGGGCCAGAAGAGCGGGCGCTGCTGGTGCGTTTTCTGGCCGAACCGCCCGTGTGCGTCAGCGATCGTTACCACGGGGCTCAGGTGCGCTGGCTTTTGCGTCAGGCCGGGGCCGGAGAGAGCCTTGATGAGGCGCGCCTCAAGGCGTTGATGGCCCATCAAAGTGAGGTCTTTCAGCAAGGTCTGGAGGCCACCCTGGCGTTGTCGCGCTATGTGGCGGGGTTGGTGGCAGCTGAGCCTGGGCTGCGTCAGCGCCTGGGGTTGGACAAGGGGGCCTGGATCCCCAACGGCGATGGTCAGCGCAGCGCGGCGCGGGCGCTTTATTGGCCCGACGCCGACGTGAAGGCGTTGGTGGGTCGCGAGGCGGCGCTCTATCCGCACCCCGAGTTCTTTCACACGGTCCCAGAGCAATTGAGTGAGCTGTTGCCCTTTCGCAAGGCCGAAGATGCAGCGCTTGAGGATGTGGCGCGCCGCTGGCAGGGGTCGCAAGAAGGGGTGCCGACGTCGGTCCTTGCGTGGTTTGAGCAGCGTTTGCGGGCGCAGTCCTTGAAGGGCGACGCGGTGCGCGAGTTTTTCCAGGACAGAGCGTTGTTGCGCGATGACGACGGTGTGGCCAGGGCGCCGCAGCATTTGGTGTGCCGTTCGGGCCAAGAGCTTGTGGGAGACTTTTTGGCGCCCTGGAGTCCGGGGCTGCGCTTTTCAAAGCTGGCGTCGGTGTTGGGGATTGCCCAGCAGGTGGGGCCTGCCCAGTTGGAGGCCTACAGCCGACATTTGACGGCGTTGTTGGAAGACACTGACGGGCGCGATCTCTTGCGCGGAGAGCCCGCGTTGGCCGAGCGATTGCCCAGAGTGGTGGCCGCGTTGGCCGAGGCAAAGGCCAAGCCGTGGCGCGGGCTCAATGTGCTGGTCTTGGAGGCTGATGGCCGATTGGGGGTGGCGTCGCTGCGCGATCCTGCGTTGGTCCTGGCCGAGCCGGGGTGGATGGGTGAGGTGGCGGCAGGCAGCAGTTTGACGCTGCGCACGGTGGTGTTGGAGCCGGGCAAGGAGGATGTCTCTGTGCGCTGGCTCCTGGACGCGGGGGTGGCTTCTTTGGGGTCGCTCTTTGAGGCGTTGGCGCCGAATTCTGAGGGTTTGGGGGCCGATGTGTCGGCGCGGTATGCCGCAGAGGTGACAGCGTTGACGGCGGTGGTGGAGCGGGCAATGGCGCTTCACCCGGGCCTTGGGGCTGTGATCCGCCAAGGGGATTTGGTGGTGCGGGTCTACCAGGAGGTGGAGGCCAGGGGGACGTTGGCGGGCACGGAGGTGTCTTTTAAGGCGGAGGCCTGGTTTGACCGCGCCGGAGGGCGGCTGTGCGTGACGCCGGGTGGTTTGCGCAGCAGCGTGCCGTTGGCCAGAGCGTTGGTGGCGACCGTGGGTGGTGCCTGGCAGAGCCGCTGGGTGGATGTGCTGGCGCGGGCGATCGACGGGGAGTTGGTCGAGGAGGAGGCCAGGGCGCTGGGGGCGCAGCTTCAGCGCGAGGAAGGCAGGCCCGAGCCGGTTTCTGCGCAGGATGTCCGCCGTGCGAAGGTCGGTGTCGAGGGCGACGCACAGTCGCACAAAGAGGCTGAGCCGGAGGACGGTGGCTCGCTGTGGTCGAGGATGAAGCGTTGGTGGAGCGGTGATGAGGAGGCATCCGAGGAGGGCAAAGATGCGCCGAAGCCGGAGCCTGCCAGGCCTTCTGGCAAGCCCACGAGACCTCCCAGACCAAAGCGCTCGGATGATGGGACGGCGTTCAAGCCGATGGATCACAGTCGGTTTTTCCAGGGCAGCGGGGCGGTGGAGCCCCAACTCAGGGCGGCGTCGTCGTGGTTGCAGGACCGCACACGCGCGCCAGAGTTTGGCTTTGGTTTTGAGCCCTCCAGGTTGGCCTATCCGCATCGATATGCGCACCAATGTCTGGCGGCGCGCTTTGAACGCAGCACGCAGCGCTGGTTGCCGGTGTGCTTGGACGCCAGTTGGCTGCGGCCAGGTGGGAGGGGCGACTTTGAGGTGTCGCTCAGCGGCCGGATTCCCAGGGGAGAGAACCTCTTTCCGCTGCCGATGTACGCGCGGCTGGGTGAGGTGGTCGGTGATGGGGTCAGGGCGGTTCGCAGCCGTGATGGCGGGGCGTTTTTGATGGCGTCGGCCCCGGCGGACGTGGACTGTGTGGTGTGGTTGGAGCAGGCGCCTCGGTTTGAGGGCTTTGAGCGGCCCTTGGTGGGTGTCCCCGATATTTTGCTCAAGTCCACGGTGCCAGACGCGGATCTGCCCTACGAGGTCCTGGAGTTGATTGAGGATCTGCGCCACGGCCAACTGCCGTTGTTGGAGCGCGCGGTGTCGGTGCGGCGCTTTATCCAGGATCGTTACCGATACGATCCGTCGTACATGGAAGACCCGGCGGTGGCCAGGTGGTTGGCCAAGGTCAGTCGGGGGCGCGCCAACCGCCATTTGGCGGCGTTGCACGCTGGGGCAGACGGTCGGCACCTTGGTCGGGGGGTGTGTTACGAGTTGGGGGCGCTGGCCTGTGAGGTGATGCGCCGTGCCGGGGTGCCAGCGGCGGTGGCCACGGGTTGGACCTGGGACAGGGGTCAATTGACCGAGCCGGATCACATGTGGGCGATGGCGCTGTTGCCCTCGGACCTGGGTCCCAGGTGGTTGCCCATTGATCCGTCCACAACGCGTGAGGGCAGGCCCCTGCATGTGGGGCGGCGCCCGCCAGGGCCCTGGCGTCCGCGTCCCAATCGGTCACAACGTCCACCCAAACCCGATCCGTCCTGGAGCCTCGATCCGCCCAGGCGTCCGTCCCGTCCGCAGCGCCCGACGCGTCCATCTGGAGCAAGCCCAGGGCGCGGCCAGTCGCCGCAGCGTCGGCGACGGTCTCAGGGGGCCGAGCGTCAGCGTCCGCCGGTGATGGAGTTGATGCGGGTGGTGCGTCACCTGTCGGTGTTGGCGGGCGAGGATGTCAGCGACGGTGATTTGCAGGCCCGCTGTCGGCGCTTGTTGGACGATCCGCAAACGGCGCGCCGGGTGCTGGAGATGCTGCGCTCTTGAGTGTGATGCTCAACCCGCAAGGCGGCCGGCGTCGCGTTGGGCCAGGGTTTCGATGTGTTGGAGCCACGCTTCGAGGGCCTGGGGGGTCTTTGTGCGGTGTTTGTAAAGGGTGTCCTGGCCGATGGTGCGCACGCCGACGTACTGGAGCGTGGCGTGTTTGAGGGCGCGGTGTCCGGCGCGGCCGTGGGCCAGCCAGTACCACCACCAGGGGCTGTCCATGGTGCTCAGGATGCGCGCGGTGCGTCCTTTGAGCAGGGGTTCGGGCAGGGCTTTGCCGGTGTTTTTAAAGGCCCAGCCGGGCAGAAAGACGCGATCAATGAAACCTTTGAGCAGCGCGGGCCAGTGGCCCCACCAGGTGGGGTAGACCCAGACCAGGTGCTTGGCCTCTTTGATCAGCGCCTGGGCGCGTTGCAGGTCGGGTTCAAGGGCCTGTTGGTCTGAAAAGCCTGCGCGCAGGACGGGGTCAAAGTCCAACGCTCCAAGGGAAAGGATGGTGGCGGTGTGGCCGGTTTTTTGCATGGCATCAGCGTAGCGCTGCGCGAGTTGGGCGTTGAAGCTTTTGGGGTCGGGGTGTGCCTGGATGATGAGGGTCTGGGACATGGTTTGGCCTTGGAGTTTGGGGTTTTGGGCGTTTGTTGAGTATTTTAAGGTCGGTTTGAACGGGTTTTGTCCCCGCTGAACCCTTTGTTGGGGGCGACGGGGCTGAACTTTATTGAGGGCAATTTAGGCGTGGATGGTGGGGGCGAGAAGCGCCATCGAAGCAAAGTGGGTATGCATTGATGCATGACATTGGGCGTTGGGACGATGTGCGGGTCTTTTTGGCCTGTGTTCGCGGCGAGAGCTTTTCGGCGGCGGCGCGGGCGTTGGGGGTGGAGCAGTCGACGGTGTCGCGGCGGATCAAGGCGCTGGAGCGGGCGATGGGCGGCGCGCTCTTTAAGCGGACCCCCGAGGGGGTTCTGTTGACGGCTTTGGCGACGCGGGTTTTGGAGCAGGCCAAAGCGGTGGAGTCGAGCATGTCGGCGTTGATGGTGCGCAGCCGCCAGGAGCAGGAGATGCCCGAGGGGGTCGTGCGTCTGGCGCTGACCGAGTCCATGTCGGTGCATTGGCTCTTGCCGTTGTTGGAGATGGAGCTTGAGCGTTGGCCTTTGGCGCTGCGCTTGGAGTTGGTCTCTGGGGTGGTGTCGAGCGACTTGGTGCGCGGTGAGGCCGACATCGCCCTGCGTTTTGTGCGTCCGAGCAAGGGCAACCTGGTGATGCGCCGTGTGGCTCAGATGGGGTTTGCGGTCATGGCCCACCCAGATTACATGCACGCGCACCGCAATGTGTCCTGGCAGGCGCATCGATGGGTGTCGCTGCGCCTGCCCTTTGAGGGCGTGCCCGAGCAGGACTGGTATGCGCGCCACATTGAGAGCCCTCCCTGGCTGTCGTTCAACAACTACATGGGGATGATGGAGGCGGTGCGGCGCGCGATGGGCATTGGGCTGATGACGCGCAGCGTGATGAAGGCGTTTCCAGAGCTGGTCGAGGTGCAGACCCCCTTTGAGATGCCCGAGCCGCTGGATTTGTGGCTGGTGACCCACGCCGATCTGCGTCACAGTCCTGCCGTGGCGCATGTCTGGACGCTCTTGGAGCGTTGGGTTCAGATGCTATGACTTTTCAGGGGCAAGACGCGAACGCGCCCAGGTCCTGGGGGATGTCGGTTTTGACCCAGGTGGACTTTGTGGCAACCGTTTTGGAGACAGAGCGCCTTTGCTCACGGTGCGCCAGCCGGTTTGCCTCGCCACATATGCCCAAAAGGATCGCGGCGCCAATCCATGTCCAGGCGCGCATCGCACCATTGCAGGCCCACCGATGTGCCGCCAAGAGCACTGGGTGGTTGGGGATAAAAGCCCTTGGCGCGTTGGTCGACCATGACAATGGCCTGGGCGGCCCGCAGGTCCTGGTGGATGAGCGTGCCGTCGGGACCGGGGATGGTCAGCGCGGCGGTGGCAGGCCAGTCGGTGCGGTAGTGCTCGGTTTGCTGGCGCGCGTCATCGGCCACGATGACCGGGATCAGCGCCGGGTAGCCCGGGGGAATGGCGGCGGTCGCAGGCGGTGCCTTGATGTGTTGCCAGGGTTGGTTTTGGAGGACCGCTGCGGCGCGCTTGGCCAGGACCTGCGCTGAGGGGGCCTCCACCCGCGTGGCGATGCCCCAGCGGTGCCCCTGGGGTGTGATGATCTGGGCGTAGTGGTCGCCCCACCAGGCGCGTTGGGGCGCGGTGCGCACGGTGGCCCCGACTTTGACCGCACGATCGACAAGGAATTGAACATCGTCGGTGTAGAGGAGCAGGCCGACCGAAGTGCCGCCCAGAGTTTTGGGAGGGGTCAAGTGTGGATCTTTGTCGGTGAGTGTAAAGCGGCTGTCGCCCAGCACCATCACCACCGCGCCGTCCGCTTCGGTGCTGGTGGCGCGGGCTCCCAGGCTCTCTGAGTAGAAGCGCATCGCGGCGCGCAGATCCTCAACGGCCAACTGCGGTCGAAGCTGGCCGTGGAGGCAAGACAGAGGCGGGCCGGGCGTTGGGGGCGTTGTTCTGGGCGCTTGACACGACCACAGCCCCAAACACGCCCCCATGAGCCACAGGCCCCACCCCCAATGCTTGCCTTTCATGCCACCGCCTCCTGAGGCTGCGCGTTGCCGTTGATCCAGGGCACCACGTTGGGCGGCGCGTGTTGCTCAAAGAACGCGCGCAGCTCATGTTCCCGATGCCGTTTGCTGAAGTGAATCAGCACAAAGATGGTCTCGGGGTGGGCCTCCACAATGGGCAGCAAGTCCGACCAGACCGTGTGCCCGGTGCGCTGCGCGTGGGCCTTGTGGTCATCGCTGATGAACGAGCATTCGGCGATGACGACCGGCGCTCCAAAGATCTCCGGCGCGCTCTCGTAGACCGACGGTCGAGTGTCCCCGAGGTAGGCAAAGAGCGGTATGGGGGTCTCTTCGGAGATGTCGATGCCTTTGGCCCGCAGCGCCCCCAGCTCATGGCCGGGGGTGTCGGCGTACTGCGTTTTGAGCTTGCGCCGCACCTCACTGAAGATGTATCCCACGCACGGCAAGGTGTGGTCGCAGTCAAAGACCTCGGCCACGTACTTCTTTTTGCCCCGCGTCAGATCCAGGCGCTGACCACCGGTCACCGGGACCATGTCGTAAGCCCGCGTCCAATTCACCTCAGGCGTCCACAAGATGTTGGCCGTCATGGCCTGTGCGGCGCTCAGATAGGTCTCTATCATCGGCGCGCAGGCGGCCGGCGCGTAGATTTTGGGCGGCTTTCGCCGCGTCTTGAGGTGCGTGAGCATGTGAACGTGGTCTGTGTGCGTGTGCGACACAAAAATATGTGTTGGGCGCTGGGTGTCGACCAAAACCCCGGCGTCCAGCATCCAGTTCAGCTCCGGGATGGAGAAGCTGGTGTGGTCGGCGGCCACAGAAGTCCCCTGGAGCGTCAATCCGCCAAGCTCGGCAGGAAAAGACCATCGCAATATGGTGGTAGAGCGCACCGCAGGGGTGGGCCACGATAGGGTGTCGTTCATGACGTTGCTCCTCGCTCTCGATTAGAGCCCTTGCGCTGCCAGCCATGAGCAGCCATCAACACGAGTGCCTTTGACCTCCCAGACACAGGTCATCAAGACAATGGTGTGCGTCATGTTCGGCGGCCTGCGCAGCAAAGCAGGCCATCGAGCATCAACACGCTTTGGAGCCTCAAAGAAGGTGGCTCCCTAAAGGGTTTGTATGGTTAAAGAAGAAGGACAACGACGGGCCAGATCGCCCATCGAAGTGACGGTCCCGGAGATGCTCCGGTTGGCGATCCCCAGCATGATTTTTGCTGGGCTGACCAACGGTTATCGCCTGGTGGACCAATACTGGCTTCAGGACGTTTCCACCGAGGCGCAGGCGGCCATCGGGTCGTCGGTCTTTGTGCTCATCCTTTACTATGCACTCTTTGTGCTGATCGCCAGTGGTGCCAGTCCGATTGTTGCTCGCGCGGTGGGCGCGGGCGACGACGGATTGCTGCGCAGAGTGCTGGGCGCGGCGCTGGGCGGTGCGGGCGCGGTGACGGTGGTGCTGAGTCTGGCGGGGGGCCTGGGGGCGGGGTGGATCGCGCAGGTTCTGGGGCTGTCTGGAGACACCGCGCTGGCGTGCGAGACCTACATCCAGGTGCTGTCCTGGACGGTGCTGCCGCTGGTGCTGACGCCTTTTGTGGACCAGTCTTTTATTGCGATGGGCGATGCGCGCATGCCGATGACGCTGCACGCTGTATCACTCTTGCTCAATATTGTGCTGACGCCGCTCTTGATTGTGGAGGCGGGCCTGGGCGTGGCGGGGGCGGCGTTGGCGTCCAACGGCTCACGCGCCGTGACCACAGGCATCGGGCTGTGGATCCTGCTGCGGCGTGCTCGCCCTGGTTGGTCTGACCTGGCAGCGATGGATGAGTTGCGGCGGATTGTCCGTGTGGGAACCCCCGTGGCCGTGGGGGTGGCGATGTACACGTTGGTGTACTGGGCCATGCTCAACATCTCGATTTCGCCGCTGGGGCCGCAGGTCAACGCCGCGCTGGGGATTGGATTTTCGGTCCTGGAGGGCGGCATGGCCTTTCCCTGCTTCAACGGCATCTCCATGGCGACGGCGTCTTTTGTGGGGCGCGCTTTGGGAGCGGGACAACCCGAGGATGCGCGCCGCGCGGTGCGTCTGGCGCTGCCGCTCTCAACGGGCCTGGGGATCTTCTTCTCGGCGGTCTTTCTTTTTGCGGGGGGGCCGCTGGCGGACATCTTCACCGACGACCCGGTGGTGCTGGAGGGGGCGGTGGGCTATGCCACGGTGCTGGCCTTTTCACAGCTCTTTGTGGCCTGGGAGACCCTCTGCGACGGGGCGCTCAACGGCTCCGGCGCCACGCGGACCTCGTTTTGGATCTCGGCGCCGCTCAACACCCTCAGAGTGCCGCTCTCGTGGGCGTTTGCTTTTCCGCTGGGGATGGGGGCGATTGGGGTGTGGTGGGCCATCAACCTGACGACCTACGCCAAGACGGGGCTCAAGGCCTGGTTTGTGTGGCGCGGGGATTGGACCCAGACAAAAGTGTGAGCCCTGTTATACCAAAATGCAGATGAAAGGCTTGTTTTGGGGCGAGCAATAACGGATGTCAGCAGCCTCGGGACGAGCGAAGCTGTGGCAGCGCCACCGCGAGTAAGTCACGTGGTTGCTGACGCCGTTAGGGCCGTCACAAAGTCAGTCGGGCGTCTGCATTTGGGTATGAGGGAGGTGGTGAGCGCTGCGCGAGATTGCGATTGTGCTGGGGATCGTCGGCGGGCTGGTGGGTCTGTCGGTCTATGCGTCGTTGCCGTGGGAGAGCGCGTACCTGATCGCGGCGGCGGTGGTGGCCCTTGGCATGGTGGTGGCGGTGCCGACGGGCTTTGTCTACCACGTGCGCCTGCACAAGGTGCTCAGCCAGCGCCAGGAGCTGCCCAAGGGCTGGTACTGGCACCCGATCCCCTACAACGCGCAGCTTGAAAAGCCCCACGAGTGGGATCACGTCATGCCGTGGTGCTACGTGGGGGCGGGCGGCTTCTTTGTCTCGGTGCTGGGCTTTGTGATGATGGGCGTGGCGATGATGTCCGCCTACGCGCAGGCCGTCGCATAACCGCAGGTGCAGGACCCGCGGGTCCTGCCGGGGGTCTGGGGGCTGGCCCCCATCAAAGGGGGTTTGGGGGCAGCGCCCCCATTCCAAACGCTCCGATCAACGGCGCTCCAACGAGCGGGCCCCCAAACGCACAAAGAACCACCCAATCAACGGCGGCAAAACCAGCAACAAAACCAAACACACCGCCGCCCAGGTCATTGCCCGGCCACTGACGGAGTCAATGTTGCCCGCGATCGCCAGGTTGAAGAGCACCCACGAGGGCGGCAACGACAACGCGATCGTCACCGTCACCATCATCAAACTGCTGAGCATGTAGAGCACGCCGCCAAAGCCCGAGGCGATCTTGGCCGCGTTGTCCACGTTGAACCTTGGGTAGAGCGCCCCCAGGCCTATGCCCAGCCCCGAGATCCCCATGTTGATCGCCGCCATCACCACCGCGCCGCCCATCGCCAGCGCCCAAGGCGTTCCAATCATCACGTTGGAGGCCAGCGTCAACACCTCGCTGAGCACCAAAAGCGGGATCCCTCCCGCCAACCACTTGGAGTTGAGAAACTGACGCATGGTCTGCGGGCTGGTCTTGATCAGCCAGAACGCGCGCCCCTCCAGCGACACCGCCGGAAACAAAAAGCGCACCCCCACCGCCGCCACCACAAACCCACACAGCCCAATGTTCAACACAAAGAGGCCCATCGGCCCGATGATCCCGCCCTCGCCCATGGTCCGAAAATACCGGAAGTTGAGCAGGTAGATGACCACCAGCGACCCCAACAAGAGCAACTGCGACCACTGGGCCGTGTCGCGCAAAAAGACGCGCCGGTCCTTGCGCAGCATCTCCTGCCAGGCGTTCAAGACCCCATCTGAGGAGCGCAACTCATCCAGGGCACGTTTGGCGGCCTCGGGCCCCGAAAGGCGCTTGCCGCTGAGCCAACTGGCCGCCCGCTCCAGCCCCGTGCCCGCGTGGCGACCCTCCTGGGCCTTGGTGTAGCCCGAAAAATGCCACTTCCTAAACGACCACGCCCCAATGAAATAAAGCGCCGACGCCGTGCTCAGAAGACCGGCGATGTGCAGCGGCAATTGCCCCTCATCGCCGCGCAAAATCGGCACCAACACGTTCCAGGCCCAGGTGCTGGGCAAGAAGGCGGCGTTGGGCGACTGCAATGAGGCAAAAAGCTCCATCGTGTTGGCAAACTGGTCCGGGTTGAACAACTCCTCCGGGTTGATGGCCCGAAACAAGATGAAGAGCATCACCACCAGGATCACGCCAAAGAAGATGAAGACGTCCCGCGTGCGGTG
>CAKZKQ010000627.1 GCA_937123825.1 uncultured Pseudomonadota bacterium | reverse complement strand
GGCCCGACCGGCGGCGTGGAGCAACGCGGCGTAGGCCAGCAGCTCGCGGGTGGTCTCATCGTTTCCGTCAAAGCTCTGAAGCGGGTCAAAAAGCTCCAGCGAGAGCCGGGCCACAGTGCGCGGGTGGTTGCCGTAGGTGTTGAAGCGGTTGAGCACGGTCTGAACGGAGCGCTTGCGCATGTGGGGGGCCGCGCCGCTGATTTTCTGCGACGCGCGCGAGATAAAGTCCGCCACAATGCCATCGCGCAGCGCGTACTCACACGCCACATAGGAGTCATGCCCCACGGCCCGCAGCGCATACTTCATCAACTGCGCCCCAGCCACAATCGTATCGGTGCGCTTCTGGCCCACACCATAGAAACTGGCGCGCTCAGCCTCGCGCAGGCCAGAAAGTGCCCTGGCCATCTCTTTGAGTTCCTGGAGCGAGGTCCACAGGCCGTGGGTGCGCTCAAAGGGCCTGCCTTCGCGCCGCGCGGCGGTGCGGGCCAGCTTGGTCAGTGTGCCGCTGGTCCCAATGACAAAGTCGATGTGGTGTTGGGCGACCAACTCTTCAAGCGAGGCCAACTCGGCGGTGATATGGTGCTTGAGGCGCTTGAGCTCGCTGCGCTTGGGCGGATCGGTCTCCAAAAACTGCTCGGAGAGACGGCGCACGCCCAGCGGAATCGACATGACCGCGTCGGCTTTGGTGGCGTCACCCACAATGAACTCAACGCTGCCGCCACCGATGTCGACGATCAAGCCCCGGCGGCCGCACCAATCAATGTGGTCGCGCGCCCCCTTATAAATGAGCATCGCCTCTTCTTTGCCCGACACCACGCGGATGTCGATGCCAGTGCGCTCTTTGGCCTGCTGGATGAAGTGCTTGCCGTTGAGGGCTTCCCGAACAGCGCTGGTCGCCACGGCCTCGATGCCGGTGACTTCGTGGGCCTGGCACATCTTCTGAAAGGTCTTGAGACACTCCAAGCCGCGGGCGATGGCTTCATCGGAGAGGAAACCGTTGGCCAGCGTGTTGCGGGCCAGCCCGACCATGTCTTTGGCACGATCCACAACGATGTAATGACCGTCGGGATAGATCTCGACAATGATCAAATGAATGGAGTTGGATCCGATATCAATGGCAGCAAACTTCATGGGCGTTCTTGCTTTGGCAAATAGAAGGTGGCTGCACGTTGGACCCTGATGCCCCAGCGGAGCAGCCGTTTGGTCGGTTTCATGTGCCAGAGTTGCCGACCAAGGTCAAACCCAAAGCGCCGCCACCCCCTCCAAGACGGGTTATCAAAAGCGTTCAAGGCGCAAAACGACGGCCTTCCTGCACTCTGGAGCACATGGTGGTTGACACAAGGGCTGAACATCCTCTACGTTGCCCGGCCATGGCTTGTCCGCCAGGCCTGTAGGACAACGTACGATAGTAAGGAAGGAGATTATTATGTCTACGAAGACCGCCATTACCCTGCTGGCCGCCGCCATCGCCCTTGGCTCCATGGCTTGCAGCAAAGAGAAGAAAAAAACCGAAGCCCCCAAAGCCGAGTGCAAGTTGGTCGGTGACTGGACCATCGAAGCCAACGAAGGCGTGCCGGACAACAAGCAGATTTCGGCCGACCTGACCTTCGACGGCAGCTCGGACACCATCGCCAGCGGCACTGCCACCATGGGCACCAACAAGGGCCTCAAGGCGATGATCAGCGGCTCCGCCGCCGACGCCAAGTCCGTCGAAGGTGGCAAGACCGCCAACGTCAACTTCACCATCATGATCGGCGACAACAGCCCTTCCGAGAAGAAGTGCAAGCTGATGTTCACCGACGAGTGTGGCAGCCTGACGCTCGACTGCGGCGACCAGAAGCACAAGGCCATGCGCGCCAAGTGATGCTTTTGCGTCCCATCAGCCGCCTTTCCCTTGGGACAGGCGGCGCATAAAAAAGCCGCGGTCAGCGTTGACCGCGGCTTTTTTTATGCCATCCAACCCGCTCGCCCCCACCCTGCAGGGGCAACGGCTCACCGCGACGTCGCAGCGCCGCCAGGACGAAGCAGCGCCTGCCCTTCTTCATAAAGCTCCTGGGCTCGCCGTGCCCACCCCACAAAGCGCTCCAACTCAGCGTCGAGGCCAAACGCCGACGAAGCCAGCTCCAACAAGAGCTTCTCCTGAGGATGGCAACTGCCGTCCACAAAGGCGATGCTGGACATCTCGCGCAGGATGAAGCGTCGCAGGCTGTCGCCTTCGGGCACCGCGGCAAAGACCTCTGCAGGATCGGGCCGAATCTCCTGCATCTCTGCCCACGTCTGCTCCCAAAGCTCGGGGTCCAGTCGCCCCAACATACGCAATGAGTGCTCCAAAACAGCGACCTCAGCGTCGGCCAACACAGAGTCGGCCATGGCCACCAGGATCAAGCATCGCAGCAGGTGGTAGGCTTCAGCCGTTTTTGGATCGTGGATCATCGTCTCCCTCATCCCATGGTGTTCGGCCGCATTATAGGTTCGAGGCGCCAAAGAACCAACCGTCTGGCACCAAAGAGGCAGCAGTTCCCATACCAAAGTGCAGACGAAAGGCTTGCTTTGGGGCGGCCTTGGGCTTCAACCAAAGGCCCAGGGGATGATGATCATCGCCACCACAAAGCACAGAACCGCCAGCGGCAGACCTGCGCGGGTAAAATCACCAAAGCGGTAACCGCCAGGGCCGTAAACCAACAAGTTGGTCTGATAGCCCAGCGGCGTCACAAAGCTCATCGAACTGGCCACCGCCACCGCCACAGCAAAAGACCTGGGGTCGACGCCCATTTGATGGGCGAGCGTGATGGCGATGGGAAAGACCATGGCGGCTGCGGCGGTGTTGGAGAGCATCTCGGTGACCACTGCGCACAGGATGTAGACCGCCGCCAGCGCCACCCAGGGAGCGTGGGAGCCAAAGCTGGAGGTCGCCAACCCGCTGAGCCAGGTCGCCAGCCCGCTGTTTTCCACCGCCGCGCTGAGCCCAAAGGACGACGCCATCAGCACAAGCACAGAGAGGTTGATCGAGGCTCTGGCTCGGCCAATGGGCACACAGCCCGACAGAACCAGCGCCACCGCCGCCAGCGCCGATGCCATCAGCGTCGAGACCACCCCAGAAGCCATCAAGATCACCATCGCGCCCAGGATAAGGAGCGCCAGTGGGCCTCGCTGGCGGTCTGCGGTGGCCTGGCGCGACTCCATCAAGAGGAAATCGCGGCTGCTGGACCATGTGTCGCGAAAACCGCGCGAGGCTTGCACCAGCAAGGTGTCGCCCGGGCGTAAGACGATGTCACCCAGCTTGGCGTGCAGACGCTGACCGCCACGGTGAATGGCCACCACGGCGGCGTCATAGCGGCGTCGAAAGCGCGCGTCGCGCAGGTTCTGCCCCACCAACGGGGAACCCGCCAGCACGACGATCTCGTGGATGAGCACCGAGGGGGCCTGGGCGGCGGCGGGGCTGCCGTCGTCGGAGACGGGGACCAGACCGGGGCGCTCCAGAAGCGAGACGACGGTTTCGGCGATGCCAAAGAAGACCAGTTGGTCCCCAACCTGGAGCTTGTCGGTGGGTCTGGCGGGGGCAAGACGCGTGGTGCCTCGGTCGATTTCGACCAGAAAGAGGCCTTCGAGGCTGCGAAGCCCTGCCTCTTCAACGCTCTGCCCCACCATCTGGCAGCCCCGAGTCACCTCCAGGCGGACCTCATATTGGGGTTCACCCGAGGAGAGTTGGTCATCGGGAGAGCTGCGGTCGGGCAGGAGCCGGTGCCCGACGGTGGTCAGGTAGAGGATGCCGACGATGGTGGCGGGCAAGCCGACAACGGTCAACTCAAACATCTCCAGCGGCGCCATCCCAGCCTGCTCCATCAGGCCGCTGACCAGGAGGTTGGTGCTGGTGCCGATGAGGGTGCAGGTGCCGCCCAGGATGGCGGCGTAGGAGAGCGGGATGAGCAGGCGGCTGGTGGGCCAGCCGTTGCGCCCGGCCCAGTCGCGCACCTCGGGGGTGAGCATGGCCACGATGGGGGTGTTGTTCATAAAGGCGCTCAGCGCCGCCGTGGGCCAAAGCAGCCGGTGCATCGCCAACCACCGCTTGCGGGTGGTGATGAGCAGCAAACGGGTGATGCTCTCCAGCGCGCCGGTCTCTTTCATGGCGGCCGCCACGACAAAGAGCAGCCCCACGGTGAGCACCTGCGGGCTGCTGAAGCCAGCGGTGGCCTCAGAGGCGTCGATGACGCCCGTCAGCCAAAACCCCAGCACCGTCACAAAGAGGGTCAAGTCGGGGCTGAACCATTCGCGCACCAGCGCCAGAAACATCAGCGCCAGCGCGGCCAGGGTCAACCATATCTCCATGTTGGTCACATCATCGGCCGTATCTCGGGCGACGGGTTTGACTGCTGGCGGCCTTGGCCGCGCGACGCCCACAAAGCACGCTTCATGGACGGATGGCACCGGTCAGCGCGGTGCACATCAAAAGGAGGTCGCCCCACGGCGCCATCCGCGCCGCTCCTCTGGAGCCCCTCCCATGTCAAACCTCTCGCCTGGTCGTCCACCTTCGCCGTAAGGGCACCGTGCTCGCGGGGCTCGTCGGTCTAAGACGGCGCAAAACGCGGGCGGGCCTCGGGATGCAAAGTGCGCACGCTCCCCCCTGGCGTGCGTCATCACAAGGGCTCTATCCATACCAGGGCAGACATCCCTGTGGCCAGCGTCTTTTGAAAGACCACACGGTTGGATGCACCCATTTGTAGGGCGCGATGGCCGCTGTGGGGTGGTCGCCGCCTTGACCAAGGCTGTAGATTTGGATACAGCAAGGCTCTTGTGAATTGGTTGATGGTCAACCCAAACGGAGAAAGCGATATGATGAGCGGCAAACTTCTGGGCAGTCTGATGTGGCTGCCTCTGGTGGTGGCGTTGTTGGCCCTGGCAGCCTGCGGCGGCGACAAAGCCAAGACCGACGGCCCAGACAAAGGCAAAAGCGGCGGCGCAGCCACCAAGGGCGACAACAAAGCCAGCAGCGGCAAGAAGACGCTCAACATCGCAGTGGCCGGCGACCCCGAGACGCTCGACGTCGGCAAGATGAGCGGCGCCCCCGAAGGCCGCGTGGCCTTCAACGTCTTTGAGGGCCTGTGGATGCCCGCCGCCGAGACCGGCAAACCCGTCTACGGCGCCGCCGAGAGCCACACCGTCAGCGAAGACGGCAAAACCTGGACCATCACCCTGCGCAAAGACGCCAAGTGGTCCAACGGCGATCCCGTCACCTCCGAAGACTTCGCCTACGCCTGGAAGCGCGTCGCCACCCCCGGCTTTGACGCCGACTACGCCGAGTTCATGGACTTCATCGACGGCATGGAGGCCTATCGCAAAGGCGAAGAGAAGGACTGGACCAAGGTGGGCGTCAAAACCGACGGCCCCCAGACCCTCAAGGTCACCCTCAAAAACCCCACGCCCTTCTTCCCCGAGCTGATGGCCTTCTACACCTTCTTCCCGGTGCACAAGGCCAGCGTCGAAAAACACGGCGACGCCTGGACCAAGCCCGAGAACATTGTCTCCAACGGCCCCTACAAGCTCAACGAGTACAAGCTCCAGCAGCACATGATCCTGGGCCAGAACGACAACTACTGGGACAAAGCGGCGCTGAAGATCGAAGAGATCAAAATCTTCATCATCAAAGACAACATCTCCATGCTCAACGCCTTCCGCGAGGGCAAGATTGACATCATGGCTGGCGGCATCCCGATCAGCAAACTGCCCCAGTGGAAGGGCAAACCCGAGTTCCGCCTCGACCCCCTGCTGGGCACCTACTACTACCGCGTCAACATCAAGGCCAACGAAGCGCTGGGCAAAAAGGAAGTCCGCCAGGCGCTGGCCATGGCCATCGACCGCACCAGCCTGGCCAAGCGCACCATGAAGGGCCTCTACGACCCCGCCAACGGCTTTGTGCCCCCCATGCCCGGCTTCAAAAACCCCAGCGACCTCAAGTACGACCCCAAAAAGGCCCGCGAGATGCTCGCTGCAGCCGGCTACCCCAAGGGCGAAGGCTTCCCCAGCATCACCGTCCTCTTCAACTCCGACGAAAACCACAAGCTCATCGCCGAAATCATCCAGGACACCTGGAAGCGCGAGCTGGGCATCGACGTCAAGCTGGAGAACAAAGAGTGGAAGACCTACCTGGCCTCCATCGACAAGCTCAACTACGACGTCGCCCGCGCCGGCTGGATCGGTGACTACAACGACGCCACCACCTTCCTGGGCATCTTCACCACCGGCAACGGCAACAACGACACCGGCTGGGGCAACCCCGAGTACGACAAGCTCATCAACGGCGCCTACGCCGAGGTGGACGAGGCCAAGCGCCGCAAAATGCTCGAAGACGCCGAGAAGATCCTGATGGACGACATGCCCATCATCCCCATCTACTACTACAAGAGCCCCAACCTCATCGCCAAGCGCGTCGTCGGCCACAAACCCCACAACCGCGACGTCCACCTGGTCAAATACATGGACCTGAAATAATCCTGAGCAAGAGGCGTCCCCGATGATTCAATACATCATCCGTCGGTTGCTCAGCAGCGTGTTGGTGATCCTCGTGATCATCACCGCGGCCTTTACCCTGGTGCGCGCTGTGCCGGGCAACCCCTTTGCCAAGGACCGCGGCGTCGATGCCACGGCCATGGCCAACAAGCTGCGGGCTTACAACCTCGACAAGCCCATCTTCCCCATCTACCTCGAACAATCCCCCGAGGCCGAACTGCCCATCGTCTGGGACGAACCCCCGGCACAACTGGAGCTTGGTCCCCTGCGGATCATCTACGGCCCCTCGGACATCGCCAAAACCCAGTACTTCACCTACATGGGCAGCCTGCTCAGCGGTGACCTGGGCAAAAGCATGAAGCGCACCGAGACCGTCGGCCAACAAATCAAGGCCGGCGTCGGCTTCAGCCTACAGCTCGGCATCCAGGCGCTCTTCATCGCCCTGCTCATCGGCATACCCGCTGGACTGCTCGCAGGACTCAAACAAAACAAATGGCAGGACTACACCGCCATGAGCGCCGCAATGGTCGGCGTCAGCATCCCCAACTTTGTGCTCGCCCCTATCCTCATACTGATATTCTCACTGGGATTGGGGTGGTTCACATCAAGCGGATGGACTTCGTGGAGTGACTCCGTCCTGCCGAGCCTCTCCCTGGGGCTCTACTACGCGGCCTACGTCGCGCGCCTGACCCGCGGCGGCATGCTGGAGAGCATCCGCAAGGACTACATCCGCACCGCCCGCGCCAAAGGCCTCGACGAGGGCAAGGTCGTCACGCGTCACACCATGCGCGGCGCGCTGCTGCCCGTGGCCTCCTTCCTGGGACCCGCCTTCGCAGGCATGCTGACCGGCTCGGTCGTCATCGAGCGCATCTTCAGCATCCCCGGCATCGGCGACTACTTCGTCCAGGCGGCCTTTGACCGCGATTACAACCTGATTCTGGGGGTCGTCATCCTCTACTCGACGCTCCTGGTCCTGCTGAACCTCTTTGTGGACGTGCTCTACACCGTCCTTGACCCAAGGGTGACCTATGACTGACAAGACCGACGCGAGCCAGCAGACCGGCGGCGCCAGCGCGGCCGACCCGGTCAAGGGCACCAGCCTCTGGGCCGACGCAGGCCGAAGGCTGGTCAAGAACAAGGCCGCCATGGCTGGCGGCATCGTGGTCCTCATCATGGTGGCGCTGGCCCTGCTGGCCGACGTCCTGTCCATGACGCTGACGCACTTTACCCAGGAAGAGACCCACTCCGACAGCTACGTCCTGCCGCGCCCCCCCGGCGCGCGGGCCGTCCCCTCTGTCCACGTGACCTTCTTCCCCACCGGCGGCCCCCACAACTTCGCCTCCGTCGACACCGACAAAAACGGCAAAGTCACCGGGACTGAACTCTCTGCGGCCGTCAGCCACATCGAGCTTGGCCGCTTTGACACCGACGGCGACGGCAAACTCAACGAACCCGAGTTCAACGCCGCACCCCACGGCCTGGTGGCAGAGGAAGCCACCCTGGCCTACCAGGACGACAACGGCGACGGCGGCCTCGACGTCGAAGAAGCCTACGAGTTTGTCGACATCTTCCCCCGCAACGAAGCCGACGCCTTTGTCCGCAAATTCGACAAAGACGGCGACGAAGAACTGACCGAGGCCGAATTCCCCGGCGTCCCCGAGCCTCGCCCCTACATCCTCGGCAGCGACAACGCAGGGCGCGACCTGCTCACTCGCCTCCTCTACGGCGGCCGCATCTCGTTGGCTGTCGGCCTGCTGGCCACCCTGGTCAGCTTCCTCATCGGGGTCACCTGGGGCGCCACCGCAGGGTTCCTCGGGGGGCGCGTGGACAACATCATGATGCGCATCGTCGATGTCATGTACGGCCTGCCCTTCATGTTCGTGGTCATCTTCCTGATGGTCCTCTTTGGAAAGAACATCTTACTGCTCTTCCTGGCCCTGGGCGCCGTCCAGTGGCTGACCATGAGCCGCATTGTGCGCGGGCAGGTCATCTCGCTTAAAAACCGCGAGTTTGTCGAAGCCGCCCACTCCATCGGCGTCAGCAAACTGACCATCATCTTCCGTCACCTCATCCCCAACGCCCTGGGCCCCATCATCGTCTACTCGACGCTGACGGTCCCGGCGGTCATGCTCGAAGAGGCCTTCCTGAGCTTCCTCGGTCTGGGGGTCCAGCCGCCCTACGCCTCGTGGGGTTCGCTGGCCAGTGAAGGGCGCATCGCCCTGGAAGATTACCCCTGGTTGATTCTCTACCCTGGTCTGGCGCTGGCGGTCACGCTGCTGAGCCTCAACTTCCTTGGCGACGGCCTGCGCGACGCCCTGGACCCGCAGATGAAGAAGGACTGATGGCCACACAGAGCACCGACGAGAAGGTCCTCAGTGTCCAGGACCTCAAGTGTTACTTTAAGACCGACGAAGGGCTCATTCGCGCCGTGGACGGCGTCAGCTTTGAGCTGCGCAAAGGAGAAATCCTGGGCGTCGTCGGTGAATCCGGCAGCGGCAAGTCTGTCACCCAGTTGGCGCTGATGGGGCTCATCCCCAAACCCCCTGGCATCATCGCCGGGGGCAGCGCCAAGTTTGCTCAACAAGACCTGCTGCAGTTGCCCGACAAGGCGCTGCGCAAGCTGCGCGGCAACAAGCTGTCGATGATTTTCCAGGACCCCATGACCAGCCTCAACCCCTTCTTGCGGGTCAGCAGGCAGCTTGAGGAGGTCTTGGAGATCCACACCGACATCCCTAAAGAGGAGCGCCGCAAGCAAGGCATCGAGATGCTGCGCAAGGTCGGCATCCCCGACCCACAAGGGCGCTACGACCAGTACCCGCACCAGTTCTCTGGCGGCATGCGTCAGCGCGTCATGATCGCCATGGCGCTGATGTGCCGCCCCGAGTTGCTGGTCGCCGACGAACCCACCACGGCGCTCGACGTCACCATCCAGGCCCAGATCCTGGAGTTGATCACCGAGCTGCGCGACGACTTTGGCACCAGCGTCATCTTCATCACCCACGACCTGGGCGTCGTGGCCGGCATCACCGACCGCATCATGGTCATGTACGCCGGGCGAGTGATGGAGCGGGCCAGCACCAAAGACCTCTTCGCTGCCCCTTCCCACCCTTACACCATCGGGTTGCTGCGCAGCGTCCCGCGCCTGGACCAGGGCGACACCGGCAAGCTCATCCCGATCCCCGGCCTGCCGCCCAACACCTCCAAGCCCGTGGCTGGCTGCCCCTTTGCGGCCCGCTGCCCCTTTACCACCGACAAGTGCCGCGAGGCGTTCCCAGAACAGGTCACCTTCGGCGAAAGCCACGAGGTTTTCTGCTGGCGCGCGGAGGAAATCCGCGACATGTCCGCCGAAGACCGCGACGAGGCCGCCCGTAAGAAAGCGCTGGCCATGGCCAACGGCTGACCCACCCCACAAGGAGACCCCACATGGCACAAGCAGCCCCCTCCAGCGCCGCCAAAGCGACCCTCGTGGACATCCGCGGCCTGAAGATGCACTTCCCCATCTACAAGGGCGTCATCGTCCGGCGCGAGGTCGCCTCGGTCAAAGCCGTCGATGGCCTGACCTTCGGCATCAAAAAAGGCGAGACGCTGGGTTTGGTCGGCGAGTCCGGCTGTGGCAAGTCCACGACAGGGCGCGCCATCTTGCAGCTCTATGCCCCCACCGCCGGCGAGGTGGTCTTTGACGGCAAAGACCTGTGCAAGCTCAGCCCCAAAGACCTCCATCAAATGCGCCGCCGCATGCAGATGATCTTCCAAGACCCCTACGCCTGCCTCACCCCCCTGCTGACGGTCGCCAACATCATCGCCGAGCCCATCGTCCCCCACCACCTCCTCAGCGGCATACACTCCATCCTGCGTC